>QNES01000017.1 GCA_003645255.1 Gammaproteobacteria bacterium | reverse complement strand
TATTCACAACCTTAAATGGTGCGAACCCAGCACCTCTATTCCGTAGCTCTATAAGTGAATCAAGAGCTTCTGGAACTACTTTTTTAATGATACCTATCGCACCATTCAAATCGGCATTAATTACACCCTTAGACCATTGATACAAACCTCTATTAACACGTTTACCCGTAAAGTTATGTGATTCACCCTTTTTATAAACAGGCAATGGGTCATTGTCTAAGTGACTTGATTTGGAAGTATAGGATTCTTCCGTAAAAACAACATCAATACCCAATTCTTCGGCTTTATATTCAATCATTGCCTTGAATTTGTCGTAAGGAATTGAAACAAAATTTTGATTGTTCTTTTTACCGATATTGATTTCCTGTTTCCAGTGCTTATTTTCCCCAACAATAATTAGACCACTGTTAGTTTCTACTGCATAATCAATAATGTTTCTACTCGCTTTATGCAGGTAATCATCAATTTTTTGATGACGTTTTTTTGATAATCGGCCAATTGAATAACTTGTCCCTTTATCACCGATAAACGACATCAGTTTGGCTTTTTTCTTGTTAAAGTATTGATTGATGGATTTCAATGGCTTACCATTTATCAACATAGGATTTACATCTGGTTGATTTGAGGCTAATGTGGCTAAGTTATTTAATCCAAGGTCAATACCTAAAACATTATCATGGGTTAATTTCTCATTTGATACCTCTTTTTTATAAACGACTTCAATCACAAAATGCTGGTATTTTGGAATAATACGCACTTGTTGAAGATTATCAACGGTTGTATTTAATGCTGACAATCCCGCCTTTTTGGGAAAATGGATTTGATTATCTCTAAATTTACATTGTTGATTAGTAAAGATAACTATATTCAATCCTTTTTCTTTATCCTTATATTTGGGTAGTTTAGGTCTGCCCTTGAATTTATCCGGATTCTTCTTATATTCCTGATTTGATTTAAAAAAAGACTTCCAGTTCTTTTCAACCAATCTTAATGTTTGTTGCGAAGATTGGGCTGGTAGACCTTTATAAACCTCTGGATAATCACGTTTTGTAATCTTATCCATTGTCCCATAATAGATAATCTTATGGTTTTTTATAAAATTTTGCCTCATAATAAAGGTGGCGCAATTATAGAGATTTTTTGAGGCATAAGACAAATCAATTAATGGCTGATTCACATCGACAATATGTCGTTCGACTCTAGTCAAAAGCATAAATATAACCGTTTTTCATTGAAATATCTTGAATAGAGAAATTTATAGACCAGTTCATGATTATAACGATTATTACATCAAATTTCTACCCTTAATTAATTTGGTGTGATAGTTATTAATACTTTAATATGAACTCATAAACACATAATAATATATTTTATGATTATTACAGCCTATTTTTGAATATTATTTAATATATTTGGTTACTATATAATAAATAACTGAATCAACAATTAAAAAATTAAGGATATATTCTAATTATGTTTCGTACAAGCCCATGTTGTACCAAATTTGATGAAATCAATACTCTTGAATCTAATTTGAATAACGCACAGCAAGAATTGCTTAATGACTCCAATAGTTGGCATAATACTTTCTATGCGGTAATAACTTCTTGCGTTAAGGTTGAGTAGTTACAAAATAAGGTAAAAAAATAATGTCAAACAAAGCCATTTTGTGTGTCGATGATGAGGCAATGGTTTTAGAAAGCATCGTTGAACAACTTGAAAAGCGGTTAGGCGAAGAGTATATTTATGAAACAGCCGAAACAGCTGAAGAGGGATTTGAAGTCATCGAAGAACTGGTTAATGACAATGTTGATGTTCTTATTATTGTTTCTGATTGGTTGATGCCGGGCATGAAAGGTGACGAATTTTTAATCAAAGTTCATCAAAAATTTCCAGGTATTGTTAATGTCATGTTAACCGGGCAAGCTGACGAAGAGGCTATCAAACGCGCTAAAAATTTAGCCAACCTTCATGCTTGTATATTTAAGCCATGGTCTGAAGAAGAACTGGTAGAAACCATCAAAACCGGATTGAGGAAATTATGAAAAACCCTGTTATTTTATGTATTGACGATGAAAGCATTGTGTTAGATGCTTTAACAGAGCAATTGCAGCAAAGGCTTAACGGTTATTATGACATTGAAACTGCTGAAAGTGGCGAGGAAGCCCTGGCATTGCTTGATGAATTACTTGATGAAGGGTTGGAAGTCCCAATCGCGGTCGTGGATTACCTGATGCCAGATATGAAAGGCGATGAAGTCATGAAACAAATCCATCTTAAATCCCCAGCCACTTTAACAGTCTTATTATCAGGACATGCCGGTAGTGAAGAAATGGCACGTACCATTAATCGAGGCAATCTTTACCGGTACATTGCTAAACCTTGGAATAAGGAACAATTATTCCTGATCGTTAATGAGGCGATTGGTTTTTTTGGTCATGAAAAACTTATTCAAGTGCATCAAAATGAAATAGAAGCACTGAATGTCTCATTGGAAAAAAAAGTGGCCGAGCGAACCAGGAAACTGAAAGAGGGAAATAAACAACTTCAGCGCGAAATTGCTGAACGTGAGCTAATAGAAAAAGAACTGCGCCAGGCTAAAGAAGTGGCTGAAGTCGCTAATCGTACTAAGAGCGAATTTGTGGCTAATATGAGCCACGAAATCCGTACTCCCATGAATGCCATTATTGGATTTATACAACTGGCTTTAAAAACCCCTTTGACGGTCAAGCAACAAGATTATCTCACGAAGATACGTTCTGCCTCTCAAAGCTTACTTGGCATTATTAATGACATTCTTGATTTTTCTAAGATTGAAGCAGGCAAGTTAAGTATAGAGTCCATTACCTTTTCTTTAAATGAAGTGTTAAAGCAGCTTTCTAATCTGTTAAGTATAAAGTTTGAGGAAAAAGGACTGGCATTATGCTTAAACGTCGATGCCGATGTACCTAATTATCTACTAGGCGATCCCTTACGTCTGGAACAAATTCTTATTAATCTCACCGCTAATGCCCTTAAGTTTACCCAAGAAGGTACAATTATTATTAAGGTAAAAGCATTCCCCCTTGAGAACAAGCAAGTCAAGCTGCATTTTTCCATCCAAGACACAGGGATTGGCATTGCACAAGATGTCATTCCATTCCTATTTGATGCTTTTACCCAAGCCGATGGTTCTACCAGCCGCAAATTTGGTGGTACCGGACTGGGGCTGGCAATTTGCAAACAGCTAACGAAAATGATGGGGGGAAACATTTGGGTAAATTCCCAATTGGGCAAGGGAAGTACTTTTAACTTTACGGTCATCTTTGATACCCAAGTGGAACCGCTAGAAAAAGGTGTACGAAAAATTGCGACAACTACCCCAATAAAAAATCTCAAGGGAACACGGATTTTGCTGGTTGAAGATAATCTAATGAATCAACAAGTCACACAGAAAATAATAGAAAAAGAAGGTTTACGGGTGGAAATTGCCCAACATGGCAAAGAAGCCGTTTTAAAGATTTTCGATGCCCATTTTGATGCAGTACTGATGGACATCCAAATGCCAGAAATGGATGGCTATCAAGCCACCCGATTAATTAGGAAAAATCCACAATATAATCAATTACCGATTATTGCTATGACCGCTAATAGCATGAGCGGTGATAGGGAAAAATGCCTAGCTGCCGGCATGAATGATTATCTGATTAAGCCTATTGATGTAAAGCAATTGTTTAACACCCTAGGAAAATGGATACAACAAACTTCCAATGCCTTTCAAGAAGAAAATCAACCTTCCTCCAAAGTGAGTAAAACCGAGCACCTTCATGAAAAAGAATCCATGGATGCGTTGCCTTCTGAGTTACCGGGCATTGATATAGCGGAAGGCTTAAAAAGACTGCTTGGTGATCGTAACTTTTACTATAAATTGCTACAGGATTTTTATCAAAGCTATCAAGATATTGTCACTAAAATCAATCAAGCCTTACAAAATAATGAACATGAAAAAGCTATACTTTTGATCCATTCTCTTAAGGGAACCGCTGGTAATCTCAGTATTAAGAATTTGTACGAAGCAGCGAAAGTGTTAGAAATGGTACTTAGATCTGAGGAAGAATTAGCCCCCGAACAGCTTAAACAATTTGAAGAAGTTGTAACCGAAGTGATGAAAACACTTGCCGGTTTAAATGTTGATGAGTCTGGGGAAGAGTTTATGGAAACGCAGATATTGCCAGACTTAAATGCGACATATACTTGACACCGTTCCAAATTGAAAAGAGCTGCCAGGTTTAAAAAACCTGGCAGGTATCAACAATTAATCCAGTCCCTGCACCGATTGTAATACCATACTAAATACATCCCCATCCGTCTCGACATGTTCAACTTGTACCGGCAAATAATGCAAACTCGGCGCACACCATAAAGTCGTGTGCCGTTTTTTGTTAGAAGAAACTCTTTGATATTTAAGCGTTTTTAAATTGCCTATACCGGTTTTAACATGGACTTCACCTATAAAGGTAGGAATATAAGTGCTGATCTTGCCCTTATCAGCAATTTTATAGTTAAGCTGGCGCTTGCCCTGTTCCAATTCTTGCATTAGCACGACTTGATAGAGCAATTTGTCAAGTGTGCCTTCATCCAGTAAAATTTCCTGAGTTTGATCTTTAAAGGTATTTTTAGCTACCTTTTTGGACCAATCAAAAGAAATGGTGGTTAAACGAGGTTTACTACCCGTTTGATGGTAGCTGTATTCCTTCGGACGAATTTTTCCACCCACTTGTGTGAATACAGTTCTTTCTTCAATACGAATATGTTTGAAAAAAGAAATTAAACCCGTTGTTTCAGCGATGCTATCAAACTGAAGTTCACCATTTTGCCGAAAACTTAAAGTACGAGTTCCCTTGCCCACCGGTAAGCCATCAGCATAAACCTTGTAATGGGCAGTAAATGGAGGTGGAAAAGAGTCAGCGCCATATAGGGCATAACTCCATAACAACAATAATCCGATAAAAACTGATTTCATATATTTTTCCTTTATGTGTTTTAAACTATTTGCTATAATAACAAATTATGTTTTCTAATTCCTAATTTTATGACTCCCAACATTCCCACATTTCAATCGGCTCATATTCTAATTATAGGTGATGTCATGCTAGATCGTTACTGGCATGGTGTCACCTCGCGTATTTCCCCTGAAGCCCCGGTCCCCGTTGTTCGTATTAAAAAACAAGAAGAACTGCCTGGGGGTGCCGGTAATGTTGCCTTTAACATTAGAGCACTCGGCGCACAAGTTAGCTTAGTCAGTGCCACTGGCACTGATGAGGCAGCAGATCGCATTTTCGCACTATTAAGCGCAAAAGGTGTACATTGCGCCTTTATCCGGTTAGCTGAATTCCCCACTGTTACCAAATTCCGTATTCTTAGTCGTCATCAACAATTAATACGGCTTGATTTTGAAGAAGGTTTTACTAATTTAAATACACAATTAGTACAGAGTCAAATGCAAACTTATTTGGATGCAGTCGATGTGGTTATTCTATCTGATTATGGTAAAGGGACTTTAGCTGATCCACTTTCCTTAATTCAGCAAGCGAGGGCTGCTAACAAACCGGTTTTAGTCGATCCTAAAGGTAATGATTTTAACAAATATCACGGTGCAACGGTGATTACACCAAATTTAGCGGAATTTGAATCCGTTGTTGGTACCTGCACCACCCAAACTCAATTGGTTGAAAAAGGGCAAAATTTACGGGAACATTTAGCATTAGAAGCTTTATTAATTACCCGCAGCCAGGATGGTATAACCCTACTGCGGGAAAATCACCCGCCCTTACATTTACCTGCCCATGCGCGTGAAGTTTTTGATGTCACCGGAGCAGGTGATACTGTAATAGGTGTCTTAGCGGCTGGTTTAGCTGCCGGGCAAGATTGGGCTAGTGCCACCGCATTGGCTAATTTAGCGGCGGGAATAACCGTTACTAAACTAGGTGCCGCGACCGTCAGTATTCCAGAGCTTGAATATGCCTTGCATAAGCAACATGGAAAGGGTGTACATAACGCGACGACTTTACAAAGTACCGTCAAAGCGGCTCAAGCCAATGGAGAAAAGCTGGTGATGACTAATGGGTGTTTTGATATTATACATGCGGGACATATCCAATATCTTACCCAGGCGCGACAACTTGGAGATCGCTTGATTGTTGCCATTAATGATGATGATTCAGTGCGCCGCATCAAAGGAAATTCCCGTCCAATCAATAACTTAGAAAAACGAATGACCGTATTAAATGCACTTGAATGTGTTGATTGGGTAATACCCTTTGCTGATGAGACACCTAAAAATTTAATTTGTCAGATATTACCGGATATTTTAGTGAAAGGAGGTGATTATAAAATCAAGCAAATTGCCGGGAGTGACTGTGTACTTGTAAACGGAGGAAAAGTACAAACTTTAGATTTTATAGAGGGTTGCTCTACAACAGCTATTATTAATGCGGTAAATACTCAAAATGCCATAGGGGGCACAAGAAATACTATTTAAAAAAAAGCAACCCAGATTTGGATTCGGTTTCTTGATAAAACAGGAGAAAAATTAAAACCATGATTATTGTTACAGGTGGGGCTGGATTTATTGGCAGCAATATTGTCAAAGCACTCAATGAGCGCGGCTATACCAAAATTTTGGTAGTGGATAATCTAACTAAAGGTGAAAAATTTAAGAATCTAGTCGATTGTGAAATTTATGATTATCAAGAAAAAGACGCTTTTTTAAAACGAATAGCCAAGCGGGAATATTTTTCGGCTTCAATAAAAGCTATTTTTCATCAAGGTGCCTGTTCCAGTACAACCGAATGGGATGGGCATTACATGATGACAAATAATTATGATTATTCCAAAACAATACTGCATTATTGTTTATCCCGCCAAGTACCCTTTTTTTACGCTTCTAGTGCCTCAGTTTATGGTGGCGGTACCGTATTTAAAGAAGAGCGTAGCCTTGAATCTCCTTTGAATATGTACGGTTATTCTAAATTCTTATTTGATCAATATGTGCGCCGCTTTCTTGGAATTGCCACCTCACAAATTGTTGGTTTACGTTACTTTAATGTTTATGGTCCCCGTGAACAACATAAGGGCAGTATGGCGAGTGTCGCTTATCATTTTAATCAGCAATTATTGAGGGATGAAAAAGTTAAATTATTTGAGGGCTATGATGGCTACGCCAACGGTAAACAAAGCCGTGATTTTGTTTATGTTCGTGATGTAGTTGATGTCAACTTATGGTTGATGGATAATCCCAAAAAAATGGGTATTTTCAATGTGGGTACCGGACGCAGCCAAAGTTTTAATGACGTTGCGAACGCCGTTATCGCTTGGCATGGAAAAGGTGCGATTGAATACATTCCCTTCCCAGAACATTTGCAAAATTGCTACCAAAGTTTTACTCAAGCGAACATCACCGCTTTACGTGAAATAGGTTATGATCGGCACTTTAAAACGGTAGAGGAAGGCGTAAAGGAATATTTAGACTGCTTAAATGCTAGAAAGGGAAAAACTTCCACTTTCAATAAAGTATTAGGGTTTATTTCATCCAAAATTTAATACAAGTTAATTAGTATCCATCCGAAAACATTCTCTTTGTAACGGACAGTGCAACCGTAGGGCATTTCGTTATTTACCTTTTGCAGGTGATTAGATGGCAGATCGTGATATACCGGAAACTTTTATGGAAAATGGGTAAAAAATAATTAATTAATGGTGGATAGTTCAGAATTAATGAATTGACATCTAACATTAATTTAATTACTATGAACCTATCCGCCCTATTCAAAAATGCAGAATAATGAATAAAAATAATGGGTTTTTTGACCAAAAATCGGATTTCTAAGCTCAAAAACGAATAGTGGGATAGGTTCATAGTAAAGATCAAAATGAGGTTTATAAAAATGTCTATATTTTTCAAATGGATAGTTTTAATCCTAGGGTGTTTCATGGTTTTAATCAGCGGCTGTGAACAGCAAAATCATGATGGTACCCTTCAACAAAAAAAGGCTGAAATACCCCCTGGGGTTATTCGGATACCTTTGGATGGTAATGTGGGTATCCTGGATCCAGGGTTAGTTTCTGAAGTGGTTCAAAGTGAATTGGTTGAACAACTGTTTCTAAGCTTAACAGATTTTGAAATTGCCCCGAAATCCGCAGATCAAAAAACGGATACTGATAGTCAGTTAGCACTTTA
The DNA here is from genome assembly GCA_003645255.1 of Gammaproteobacteria bacterium. GTDB lineage: Bacteria > Pseudomonadota > Gammaproteobacteria > Beggiatoales > Beggiatoaceae > QNES01. The sequence continues at coordinate 31,471 of QNES01000017.1, read as the reverse complement.
TGAAATGGAATCGGATAATGGCACTGTTCCTTATCAAGTGGTGCCTGAACTGTCAACTGATTGGCAAGTCAGTGAAGACGGTACTGTTTATACTTTCAACCTCCGTCATGATGTCAAATGGACAGATGGTAAACCGGTGACAGCCCATGATATTGTTTGGACCATGCAACGCAATTTAGTTGAAAATGAGAAAGCCCAATTTTATCTCATAAAAAATTATGATGCTATCGTTCAGGGCAAAATGGAACGATCATCTTTAGGTGTCCGGGCAATTGACGATTACACGGTTGAATTTATACTTGAGTTTGCAGAAGCCTATTTTCCCGCCATGGTGAGCGGCGAAGTTTATTGGCCATTGCCACGTCATATTATTGAAAAATATGGAAAGCAATGGACCGAACCGCAGCACATTCAAACTAACGGTTCTTATAGGCTAACTGAATGGGATAAAGGCAATAAAATCGTTTTGACCAAAAATCCTGATTATTATGAAGCCGCTCAGGTTAATATTCATGAGGTGCATTACTATGTTATTCCAGAAAGTTCAATTGGCTTAGCCATGTATGAAAATAATGAGCTGGATATTATGGGTGGGGAAGTGTATTTAAAATTGCCACAGGCGGAAATTCCCCGTATTCAAACTAATCCCACATTGTCTAAGGATATAAAGGTAGTACAGCAAGCTTGCACGGAATGGTACGGATTCAATACTCAACGAGCTCCGACTGATAATTTGTTGGTTCGCAAGGCGATTTCTGCCGCTGTTGATAAACAGATTTTAATTGACGTTGTTATTAAGGGAAGTCATTTTTTAGCGACAACCCTAGCTCATCCTTTAAGTTTTGGTTCTGTCAACTCCAAGGAAGAGCAAGTTGGTATTCCATTTAATCCCAAACAAGCGAAGGAATGGTTGGCGGAGGCAGGCTATCCCGATGGTAAAAATTTTCCTAAACTCGTTTTGATGCATAATACGAGCGAGACTCATGAAGAGATTGCTGAAGGAATCAAAACGCTGCTGAAACATTATTTGAATATTGACATTGAGATACAGGCTATTGATTGGAAGCGTTACAATGATGCTATTATCCCACTTCAACCTGCAACCTCACCACATCTTTTTCGCTATTCAGTGTGTGTTGATTATCCAGACGCGATTAATTGGTTAGGTGCTTTTCATTCGAGTACTGGTTTTAATTGGCTGAGTGGAAAAAACAGTGAATTGTTTGATAAGATGATAGATGATGGGCAATTTGGAGGGAAAGCACAACATAGAAAGGAATTCAACCACCGTGCTGAACAAATATTAACGGAAGAAGAGGTGGCTATTATTCCTCTCTACTTTAATAATGCCAAATTTTTGGTAAAACCTCGGGTTAAAGATTGGTATCATATCGCATTTGGTGGGCAACACATCAGTAGGTGGTCATTAAAAGATTAATTGTAGGGGCAATCCCACGCGCAAGCCCTGAGTAGTTATATTAAAGAAAGAAATACTATTTCTAACATAGGGTGTTAATTAAAATGACTTTGAAAACCAAATTTGGATTATTCTTTTTTGTTGCTCTATTTTTCGTTATATTATTGAGTATTGGAAAAAATGTTTTTTTGAGTGATGACACGCTTTATATCGCTATAGCAGGACCCATGAAAAAAAGCAACGGTGAGGCAATGCTCCAAGGTGCTCAGTTGTATCTTGATCATGTGAACCGGCAGGGCGGTATTGCCGGTCAACAGGTTAAATTGCTTCAATTTGATGATGAAAATGAAGCGAATAAGGCGAAAGAAAGGGCATTGGAAATTGTGAATAGTGATGCCCTGGCAGTTATTGGACATTATACCAGTGGGAGTTCCCTGGCAGCGGCTCCCATTTACCAACAACAGGGCATAGCGGCTATCACAGGTAGTGCAACCGCTAACGAAATTACGGAAAATAACGATTGGTATTTCCGCGTCATTTTCAATAATAGTGATCAAGGTGCATTACTCGCACACTATACACATAAGGTTCTGGATCATAAAAAGGCTTATGTTCTTTTTGACGAAGATCCTTATGGAAAAACACTGGCTGCAACATTTATACAAGCAGCAAAAGGGATGCAGCTGAAAATTGAACATCAGTGGAGTTTCAATGATAGCACAAGCTTTGATAAGCAGTTAACCAAAATGGTTAATATCTTGGAGCGAGAAGATGAATACGGTATGTTGTTTTTGGCAACGCATTCAACCGAAGCCATAAAAGTTATCACCAGATTGCGATACTTAGAACGCAAAGTGCCCATGATTGGAGCAGACGCGTTGGCGAGCAGTCATTTTATACAAACTTTCAAGGAGCAATATCCACAAGAAAAAAACTACCCCGGTTACTATACTGATGGTATTTATCTAGCATCACCCTTTCTCATTGATATTGCGGGTAAACGTGCTCAGGACTTTCAGCGTGAATTTTTTGATAAAAAATACCCAAAAGAATCCATCGCAACTTCAGCTATGTACTATGATGCTGCGATGGTGGCTGTTGAAGCTATCAAAAAAACCTTGGAAAAGGGAAAAGCGAAGGGAAAGACGATTAGTCTTAAAGAAAAGCGTGAGGCGGTAAAAGATAGCTTATGGCAATTATCTAATATCTCCAATGCCGTAGAAGGAGTCACAGGTGATATTTACTTTGATAAAAATGGTGATGCCATTAAATCAATACCCATCGGTATTTATAAGAGTGGTATAGGCCTTGTCGCCAGTGAACAATACCAACCTTTGAGCTATTTGCAGAATATAGATAATCTGTTACAAAAAGTGCTGGATAATGAAATTATTCATTTCAAAGGTAAGTTTATGAGCCGAGCGCAGGTAGTTTATGTTGGTATTGATTTTAACGATGTTAGTGAACTCAATGCTGGCAGTTCGACTTTTACCGCCGATTTTTATCTTTGGTTCCGCTTTAAAAGTCAGTTTAATGACAAGAATATTAATTTTGTTAATATTTATGACCCGGATGATAGTAATTTATTAACACAGGTTCTTGAACAGGAATCATCTATTGAACAGGGTGTGACAACGAAAACTTATCGGATCAAAACGCAATTTAAAGTCGATTTGGATTTTCGCGATTATCCATTAGATAAACAAGTTTTGCCAATTTATTTTCGGCATAATACATTGACCCGAAATAACTTAATCTATGTGCCTGATTTACGAGGTATGAACCTAAGTCAGAACGAAGCGCAAGGTGCAAATTCTTCTGAAACAAAGAAATTCTTTTCAGTTGGGGGTTGGAAAGTTAACCATATGTCATTTTTTCAAAACACCAAAACGAATGATTCAACCTTGGGATTGCTTGAACTGGTGGGCGCACAACAACGAATTGAATATTCTCAATTCAACGCGACAGTCGAAATTGAGCGGCACGTTTTTAACTTCATCTTAAAAAATTTATTGCCAACCCTGTTTATAGTTATGCTTGGTTATCTTGCATTTTTTATTGGTGATTATAAAACCGCCGTGGGTATCGGTGTTAATATGATAGTGGCAAGCTCATTGTTTCATTTAAAAATGTCTTCAGAAATGCCTAAAATTGATTACATTTTTTTGATGGAATATTTTTTCTATATGATTTACTTCTTGGCAATATTTATTATTGTGGTAGAATTGTCATTAGGGCTTAAGGGTAGTGAAAAAACTGAGGGTAGCCAGCTTTGGATTGCTCGCATAAAATACTTTAGCAGGGTATTTTATCCCTTAATGATTATTATTTTTGTGAGTACAATAATTATTCTTAAAGGTTAATTTAACCTGTTTATCCTTCGTGAAGAGGGTTTGATCGAGAAATACTGTTTTTTTAAAAATAGTATTTGTTTGATGCGCGTTCTCAAACGGCGTATATAATTTTCGATATTGCCTTAATTAAGTACGTCCCTTTATGGGAAATTTTGATAAAAAAGAGGTTTTGATATGGAAACGACTGACACTAACAACGAACATAATAAAGCCAACGTTGCAACCGACAATCCTACTTCAACAACTATGGAGCAGGCTATTGACGAAAGAGTTGAAAGATTTACCCATGCTCACAACACAGTCAATAAATATGCTGTGGGTTCAATAGCAGTCGGTTTAGTACCGATACCCTTGCTGGATCTCGCTGCTTTGACCAGCGTCCAACTTCAAATGTTGCATAGTCTCGCTACGCAGTATGACGTTGAATTTTCAAAGGATATTGTGAAACCATTAATAGCTTCTTTATTGGGTGGTGCACTCCCCGTTACAGCTGCAGCTCCCCTTGCGAGTCTTGTCAAGGTTATTCCCGTGGTTGGACAAGTGTCAGGTATGGTAAGTATGGCTGCTCTGGGTGGTGCTGGCACTTATGCTGTTGGCAAGGTATTTATTGAACACTTTGAATCAGGTGGCACATTTCTTAGCTTTGATCCCGATAAAGTTCGGGAGAAATTTAAAGCCCTCTTTGAAAAGGGTAAAGAATTTGTCACGCCTAAAACCGCTCAACCGGCTGAAACTCCAACATAAAAGGGCGTAGGGGCGAACATAAGTGTTCGCCCTTCTATTGTAGGGGCGAATCTTCGTTATCGCCCTTCTTTGTTTCATGCCCTTGCGCTTTTTTCTCCAAGCTATCCATGACACCAATAGTCGCAAAGCTTGATAATACATCAAGGTTAGTTTGAAGATGACTTTCTTTACCAGCCCCCAAATTAACGATGTTATGTGGCATTGTTAAATTTATCCCCTTTAAATTAGGGTAAATAACGCCGGCAATGTCTCTTTTAATTTCAGCCAGGTAAATATCTGGATTCAGGGCATCATACTTTGCCTTGATAATTTTAGCTTCAGCAATCCCTGTTTCTTGAATCGCCTGAGCCTCAAATTGTGCCGATTCAAAGTTAGCTTTTTGAATTTCCTTATTTGCCTGAGAAACGGCTAATTCTTCCGATTTTTTCGCCATTTTGATTTTCTTTTCCGCCTCAACAATAGCTAATTCTTCCGCTTTTTTCGCCAATTGAATTTTCTGTTCTGCTTCAACCAATGCTAATTCTTCGGCTTTTTTCGCCACCTGAACTTGTTCATTAGCTTTAACAACGGCGAGTTCTTCCGCTTTTTTTGCCAACTCAATCTTCTGGTTTTCCTGAACAATAACGAGTTCTTTCGCTTTTTGAAGGAAAGCTAAATCCTTAGCTTTTTCATACTCAACAATTTCCTTTTCGGCTTGTTTTTTGGCTTCTTCAATTTCACGTTGTTTGTCGATGAGAGCCATTTCCTTTTCGTTGAGCTTTTTTTGCGAATTCCGAATACGTTCAATCTCAAACTGAAGTTGCACCGTTCTTGCCTGTTCTTTATTGGTTTCTTGCGTTTGCACGGCTTTTATACGTTCAGCAACTAAACGTTTATTGTCAACCAGCATCATTTGCAATAGCCGTTCAGCAACCGGTTCACCCAAAGTGATCTGGGTAACTTCAATTCCATAATCATCAAGGGGATTTTCTAAACGCACCACCTTATTATCTTCACCCCTTATCGGCACGGTTTTCCAAACCAGTTTAGTGGTTTTTTGCAATTGCGTTGACTTTTCCTGCCCTAGACCAATACGGGCTAAACCCATTTCTTCAACCTCAAATTGTTTGCGTTCAGTTTTATAGACACCGCCACGGAGTTGATCCGCTAATGCGGCTTTGAACTGATTGAAGCCACCCAGAAAAAATTCTTCGCCTGTGAATTGTGTTGCCGTATTCACTGCCACATCACGAGCTATTTCAATCAAAAGAGAATCAATCAATTCATCAAAACTTCTAAAATCTTGATGAATTCTAATAATCCACTTTTCAGAGTCTTTTTCCCCTGGTAATTTAAAGCGGAAATTGGCTGGTATTGTTGCGGTGTAGCTATCTGCAAAAGTAATCTTCAGTGGACCCTTACGGCGAACCTGATAACCGCTATAAAAATCACCAAAAGATACCGTCCATGCTCTGGTATAACGTGTGACACGAAACGAAAAGGGAAATCTAAAATGAAGTCCCGGAACGAAAATCACTGACTCTTTACGCATAATCCGATCTTGAAAATGGTAAATGTAACCTGATTCAGTTATAAAAAGGGATTTCCAAAGTAGAAATCCAATCACACCGAAAATAACCAGGAAAATATTGTAAATAAGGAACTTTTTTAGCGCATCCATGGTTGTATTAAATAACATTTTTGTTTTTTTCTATAGATGTTCAGAAAAATAAATTCACAAAGGGCAGACACGTAGATCTGCCCCTACAATGGGTTTATTCTGAATAATTCTAAAATTTTGTTAATTCTGATTCAAACAATTAAAATTTAGTTAAATAAAGAAGTTAAATAAAATGTCCAATACAAAGATTATTAATTATACAAAAAAATAAATAATATATTGATAAATTCAAAAAACAATTTGAATACCTGACAGGTTTATTGTGTGAAATTATTTTTCTGAACGTCTATAGCGAAAACTGGATAATAAAATTAGAATTTGTTAATATAATAATATTCTAATATACCTTAAAATAACTTTCAGACATCACTCCCAACCCTTGATTGTCATTGTTCAAAATAGATTGTCATAAGGTATATATTATTTTATTAGAAATTGCTAATTTGAATATCAAGAATAAGGAAAAAATCGCCATGATACCACGTTTAATCACTATTGTATTATCTCTATTGTTGATAACCAATGGACTAGCAGAACATAAGCAGCCAGGTTTTGATATTAATATGATTATTATCAAAGTACCGATTGTTAATCAGTCCATGGACGATGCCATTAAGGAACTCAAACAACGTGCCAGCATGTTGAATATTTCACAGATTGGCTATAGTCCTTTAACTCAAGAATATGAAGCACTGGGCTTATCAAATATTAGGCGTACCGAGTGTTTCCAATTTTGCGATGCCAAAGTCGCTATGGCATTGATTGAATACAACATGGACTATGCTGCATTTTTGCCCTGCCGAATTGCTTTAGTTGAAGATAAACAAGGTAAAGGATGGTTCGTAATGAGCGATCCGGCACTTTTAACGAGTCAGTTGCCAGCAGATTTGCGAAGCTTGGTTGATCGCGTTTGTGGCAATTTGATGAAAGTTATTGGTGGTTCATCAGTTCTCACAGCCACCGCTTTGTCCCATCTAAGCAGCCTGAAAATAGCCGTTAAAACGCCGATTGCTGAAGACGTATCTATAGATGATGCGGTTGACTCCTTAAAACGGCGTGCAAATGATTTGAATATGAAATTAGTGGGTCATAAAATTTTGATTAATGAGTACTCAAAATTAGAACTTACTCATATTAAACGCATCGAATATTTCCAATTTTGTGATGGTAGAGTTGCTCAAAAAATGCTTGAGCATTATATAGGCTTTGCTGCTTATATGCCTTGTCATATTATTTTGGTTGAAAATCAACAGGGGCAAGGCTGGTTTGTAATGATGAATTTGGATCTACTCATCATTTTAGGTCATTTACCTCCAGACTTGAAACAGGAGGCAATCAAGATTCGTGATATTTTGATGGAAATGATGAAAGCAGGAGCTAATGGGGAGTTTTAATTTTGCCCTAATAAAATTAAGGCAGCCTGACAAACTTCGGCTGGCGTTTGACTATCAATCAGGGCGTAAAGAACTTGTTCAACGATCTTTTTTTCAAGATTGCGAGTAATAAAGACAATCTGTGAACGCCGTTGTGAGGTGGGCCAAGCATCTAAAGTGCTAGGAGGCTGAAAAATGTGTTGAACACCCTGGATGACGACAGGTAAATCAGTTTCATAAGTATAAGCGATACCTTTGACTCTAAGTAAATCTTTACCACGCAAACGAGTTAATTGTTGTATCCACCGTTCTAAGGTGAGCCAATGTAGTGGTTCAGTGTGTTCAATACAGAAAGTTTTGATATAAGCATCATGTTGGTGGGAGATAGGAAATTGAGTTGTTTTTTGAGGTTTAAGGTAAACATCAGCTTGTAGCCAACGTTCTATATCAAGTTTTTGAGTTTGAAGATGGTAATGGCTGGTATTAAATAAAGTAGCAGCTTCAATAGTTTGTTGATTAAGATTAACTTCATGTAGAATAGCAGTGGGATTAAGACGGCGTAAACGATGTTTGAAATTTTCAAGCATTTTTGCATCAATCAGATCAATTTTCGTCAAGATCAAGTGATTTGCCAAAGCAGCTTGTTTAACGGATTCATCATATTCATCCAGTTGTTGTGCACCATATAAAACATCAACGGTAGTTACAACGATCTCTAAACGATAATGGGCAACTATAAACGGGTCATTTATCAAGGTGCGCAAAATGGGAGCAGGATCTGCCAGTCCGGTGGTTTCTATCAATATTTGTTCAAAAGCAGAGATTTCTTGACGCGCTCGTTTATGAAATAAGTCTTCTAAGGTATTGAGTAAGTCAAAACGTACCGAACAACATACGCACCCCCCTTCCAATACCATCATGTCTTCAGTCGTTGCTTTAACCAATAAATGATCCACACTAATTTCGCCAAATTCATTAACAATCACTACAGTATTTTGCATCCCTGGTTGATGTACCAATTGATTAAGCAACGTGGTTTTACCACTACCCAAAAAACCGGTTATCAAATGAATGGGCAAGCGAGTATGCGAATTTTCTTTTGCTAAGGTTTTCATTGGGTTTTATTTTTCCATCATTTCATTGTGAAATGTTTCATCCGGATAGGTGTGTGAATCGCCTGTTTTTAAAATACCATAAAACATATCCTTTGGTACTTCTGGATAACTTTCATAATGATAAAGCAAGCATTTTTTTTGAACCTCTTCATCCATTTTATTAATCAAATCAGCCAGATACGGATGTACGCCGGATGGAAATGACGATGTTTCACAATCCATATAAATCACATTAGCTCGTTTGTAATGCGATCTTAATTGCGTGGGTAAGACAGAATGTATGTCAGTGGGCATCAGGACGTTATAACCACTGGAATGTTGCAAACTAATACCATAACTTGGCATTTCTTCAGAGCTGGAAATGACATGCATGGCAAAAATAGGTGTTAAAGTCCAGTATCCTTCTCCATCTATAAATACCTGTGATTTCGTTTCACCATTTTTCTGTTTACCTAGGACATGAATATCGAAATAGGTTTCTAGGCAAACATTGGGTACACCTTGTAAGGTATCTAAGCCAGGTCCAAGTGCTCTTTTTAAAGGCTTAAGCACTTTTTTATGAATAAATAGATCGGGTTTGGTATTACCGGGCGGCACTGACCACCATTCTTGTTCAAAGAACAATTTATCAGCAATAAATTGATTATTAAGCCATTCTTTTTTAGCCGGGGTATAAAAGGGATTAAAAAACGTGGTCAACGCAAGATATTCCATGCCCCCAATATGATCATTATGGGGGTGTGAAATATAAACGCCATCGATATCTGCCGATTTTAAACCTATTTCTCTTAAGGCATGTCTCACATCGCCTCCAGCATCAATCAATAAACGATAGGGGCGTTTGCCTTTTTTACTTGGCATATCAAATTCAATCAAGAAATTAGATTGCCATTTAGGCGTATAAAAAGGCTGACTTAATTTATCAATTTCAGCTGTAATGACCTTTTCAGAGGCATCTTTAAATTCAGGTTCATGCGCTATTTTAAAAATCAGCTCACGCGCCTGTTTTGTAGAGATCATTTCTTCATACCCTCCAACGGCAAAGGCTGAATGAACACCTATTGCTATGACTTTCATATTTTTCTCCGTCGTCTAAATAATAGTTTTTAATGGTTAATGGTATTGAAGTCACACTCTTTTAATATTTGATCGTAAACTATTCCCCATTAACCGTTAATCATTAATCATTAAATTGGGAACTCCACAATAAACGTGCTCCCTTTTCCTAATTGACTTTCGCACCACACCTTGCTGTTCATTGCATGGACTAATTTTTTGACAATGAATAAACCTAAACCAGTAGAATGTTCATCACCACTTGGACGTGGAGTTAAACGAACAAATTTACCAAATAATTTAGCTTGATCTGCTTCACTGAGTCCCAAACCTTCATCTTGTATTTCACAACGTATCACATTTTCCGTTTTAAACAGGCGAATATAGATATTTTTACCTCGTGGTGAATATTTAACGGCATTTGAAATAAGATTATCTAATACCTGGTATGTCGCATTTTCATCTACTAGAGCTTTGTATTCAGCTTGGCTGAATTCGCATTCTAATACGATTTCCTTGGCTTTTGCAGGCTCAACATAATTGTTGATAACAGTTTGTAAAGAAAGAAGTATGTTAAAGGCGTTCACAGATAAATTCATCTGATTCGATTCAATGGCATTAACATCTAATAGATTCTTGATTAAAGCAAACATCTTATGAGCACTGATTTCAATCATCTGTGCAAATTCAATCGTTTTTTGTTTCGGAAAATCATCAAAAGAAGTCCTAATAAGGTTTGCCAATGATTGAATAGATGCCAAGGGATTTTTGAGATCATGCGCTGCAATAGCCAAAAACTCATTTTTATCTTGATTAAGTTGAGTTAATTGTTGATTGAGATTGACAAGTACTTCATTTTTTTGTTGAAGTTCGTGAGTACGTTCAACCACTTTTTCTTCCAAATGTTGTCGATACGATTCAACGATCATAATATTTGAATAAGCACGTAAACTAGCTGTTATTACGGTAAACAGCTTTTGATCGGTCAATTCAGTCTTATTTTTATAGTCGTTGATATCATATTTTAGGATGATTTGTTTTTCTGGTGCATAACCCGGTTGTCCAGTGCGTAGGATAATACGGGCAAAACGATTGTGCTGTTGTTCACGTATATATTCTACCAACTTCAAGCCGGCATCACTGGTTTCCATCACCACATCTAAAAGAATCACTGCCACATTAGGATGTTGTTGAATTAAAATTTTGGCTTCTTTAGCAGAATAGGCACTCGTAAATTTTAATTTCCGCCCTTCGTAAACATAATCTTCCAGTACAAAACGCGTCAATTGATGAACATCTTCTTCATCATCAATAATCATTACTTCCCACACCTCTTCAGGAAGTGCTACGGGTTCCACCTCATCAGCAAATACTTCTTCTTCCTGAAAAACAATGTTGTCCTGACTAAATAAATCATCGTTATTTTGAAAAATGTGTTTATTTTCTTGATTCATAATATTTTTTATATCATCACAACTATCTATATTTCAAACGAGCAAGATTTCAGATTTGAGACTGTCGCCCTACTGAAAAACCGAAAATTTGACAGGGCTTAGGAATGTGCATAACTTAGGGCAACCATAAAAGATTGCCCCGATAACATAAAGGGTTTGTAGGGGTAATCCCTTGCCCTTACGTTTCCTAAGTTATTTTATGCACGTTCCTTAGTTCTACTTTGTTAGATTCAAAATAATTTATTGATTTTTAGGATTTTTTAAAAGACGAAAAATATATAAATATAATAAAATCAAGAACTTAATTATAATCTAACCAAGTAGAATTAGTCATATTCAATTGACTGAGTGAAAACTTTATATTACCACTTTTAACTTGAGCATCAAGTTTTTTCTAAAGCCAAACAATAACTACAAGGATAAAAAAGTCATGATTTGGCCAATTTTTTCACTCCCAATATTTCCTTATGTTTCACATAAGGATATTCATGTTTTAGCCCTTCAGGCTCATGGATTTTCAACCCCAAAGGGGTAAAATGTGAATAGCCACATAAGAAATCGGTGGAACTCTAATTTATACAGGTGCTGCGAAAGAGTCATTAACATTATCCTGTGCAAAAAGTACACCGTGAAATAGCGAAGACTTGTCAATCTCATTATTTTGGAATAGGTGCCTGAGTAGTTACTATACGATTTATTTTAATCTACTTCAAATAAGATTTAACGGCTCCCTTACATTCAATGTTCAAGTTTTTTCTAAAGCCAAACAATAACTACAAGGATTGTATATAAAAAAAAGGATTTAAAAATGAAGATAACTCGGGAATGAATAAGATTTAATAAATGGACATAAAGAAATCCCGTAAATAGGGATAAAATTTATAGGAATTTTGGAATCCCTTAATTCGCATTGCACGTTCCTAACGTCAACAAACCCATTCTGAATAATTCAATAATTTCGTCAATTTTGATATCGAGGCTAATGTTTTTGCAAAAAAACATTAAGGAACGCTCCTAACCTCGATCAGACAAAAAAATATCCTGTACAAAGTGGCTCGGCTTCAAATAAGATTTAAGGTTAAAAAATATGTTACCATAATAAATGAAATGAGTCGATAATTAACAAACATAATCAGTACATAATTATAACTTATTGATTTTATTAAATTTATAATTTAAACACCCCAATGCTATGAATAACAAAAAGGAGAAAAATGTGATTTTAACAACACTAGAAGGTGTACCAGGTCAAACCATTATGGAACATTATGGACTTGTGCAAGGCAGCACAATTCGTGCCAAACATATTGGTAAAGACATTATGGCCAGCTTTAAAAATATTGTAGGTGGTGAACTTAAAGGATATACGGAATTATTACAAGAGTCCCGTAAAGAGGCTCTTGAGCGTATGGTTGAACAGGCGACTGAACTGGGTGCTAATGCCGTGGTCAATATCCGTTTTTCCACTTCATCTGTTGCCCAGGGTGTGGCAGAACTTTTTGCTTACGGAACAGCTGTTAAGGTGGAATCGTGATGGATGCTTTAGTACAAATCCTGTTTTTTGTCGTTTTACTCATTCTTGGTTACTTTTGGGGACGTTATTTTGAAAAACGTCATTATAAAAGTATTCTAAGACGGGAAAAGAAGACCCTTAATATACCCATCGTCAATTTCGGTGCTAAACAGTCTTTAATTGATGTCCAGGAAGCAGCGTTGTTTGCGGGAAGTGTGGTGATTTCGATTGATTATTTCAAGATGATTTCAGCTGCATTTAGGAATTTAGTGGGGGGTCGAGTGACTGTTTATGAAAGTTTGTTAGATCGTGGACGTAGGGAAGCATTATTGCGAATGAAGGAGGATGCGATCAAATGGGGTGCGAATCAAATTCTGAATGTACGCTTGGAAACAGCTACGATTGGTGGTAGTTCAGGAAATAACAGTGGTCCTGGTTCAATTGAAGTCATTGCGTATGGTACGGGAGTTAAATGAAATACATCCCCAAAAAAATACCTGAAGGCATCAATGTCACTTCCCGCCATCCCTTGCTCAATTTTGCCTATTTACTTGGAACGGTGGTGGCAGTCAGTATTTTTATTTTTGTTGTGTTAGGGTTTGTTGCAGAATGGCTGGTTATTCGCGTCAGTCCAGAAACCGAAACTCAAATAGGTGATATGTTGGTTCAGCCTGCTTTGGATAAAGAAATAACTGATGATAAACGTATTCAATATATTGAGGAACTCCTAAATTCTTTACTTATCCCAGGCGAAACAACTCGTTTACCCTTACAAGTTCATTTAATTAATAATGATGTCATCAATGCTGCTATTACCGTTGGAGGGCATGTTTTGGTTCATACGGCACTGTTAGAAACCGTGAAATCTGAAAATGAGTTAGCTTTAGTATTGGGACATGAACTAGGGCATTTTCAAGCCCATGATCCGCTCAAAAGTTTGGGGCGTTCACTTGTTTTTTTGACGGTTTCTAGCATACTAGGTGTGGGCATGTCACAATCGGGCGGTTTACCTAAAATTATTCCTTTAACTTCTGAATTGACTAATTTAAATTATAGTCGAATACAAGAAAGAGCAGCAGATATTTATGGTTTTAATCGGGTTGTTAAACACTATGGACATGGGGGACATAGTCTTGATTTCTTTGAACGGCTTGCAAAGGGAGAAAGTAAATTACAAAAAGTATCTCAATATTTTTTGACGCATCCTCTTAGCCAGGATCGAATAAATGATCTTAATGCTGAAGCCGCTAAACAGGGCTGGAAAATGGAAGAAGAGGTAACCCCATTACCACAATGGTTACATTGTTCAAATATGAAACCGTGTGAACAAGCAGAATAATTGGAAATTGCCCATTAGCAAATCAATCACAGTTGCTAAAGCAATCCCTTGTGATTGCCTTTAAGAAAAACCTTAAAGGGTTGCACGAAAATTATGGCGAAAATTCAAAAAATTTTTTATCATTTTAAAGCCTTGTCTTTGGCGGTTTTAAAACTTTATTTGAGTTTTTTTTTAAAAATTTTGATAAAACACTTGACAAATTAAATTTAGCTGGTAGAATAGAGTTCATATTTTACTTAAAAGCGGGAATAGCTCAGTTGGTAGAGCACAACCTTGCCAAGGTTGGGGTCGCGAGTTCGAGTCTCGTTTCCCGCTCCAGTTTTAAAGACTCTGATTGCTGACAATTAAATTGACTGGCTGAGTGGCAGAGTGGTTATGCAGCGGCCTGCAAAGCCGTGGACGTCGGTTCGATTCCGGCTTCAGCCTCCATAATACTCATTAATTGATGCAGAATCACAGTCATTTTGCCCGGGTGGCGAAATTTGGTAGACGCAAGGGACTTAAACTAATTTGAGCACCTAAGGCGAAATCTTTAGGTGAATGGAGTCTAATTCGGTGAAACCTTTAAACTGGCAACGTCGAGCTAAGCTTAAGCTTATGTCAAGGATTATGGGCAAAAATTTTCCCCTTCCCCTTATCTTCTTGGTAGAGCATCTGAAAGTGTAGAGGCCATACGGCTCCTGCCTGACTAAATTCCCCTATCCCCATTGGGTTAGAGAAAATTTAAAGGCAAAGAAATGGTCCAGACCACAAACATATTTGATTAATTATGAGTATGGCAGTGAAAACTGTAGTTGGTAAGAAAATCCCTCGGTGGAAACACCGTACCGGTTCGAGTCCGGTCCCGGGTACCATTTTCCCTTCTTTAATTGAGCGTCAGTCATATACTGAACACACTCAAAAAAAAATGTGTGTAAGAAATACTTATTTAAAAAATAGTATTTTTTTGGATATTTTATATTTTCACAAAACTAATTTTCACGCAAAATGTACAAAAAAATGTTTGCGTGAAACACATAGTGTAAACATTATTGGAAAATAAATTAAGTCAATATTTTAATTTTTTATTGTTTTTTTCGTTATGCTTAATTTTTCAATAATGTCTAAATAGAATTCCATGTACACAGCACATTTTGGACTGAAAGCAGCACCCTTTTCTATTACCCCCGATCCACAATATCTCTATCTGAGTGTACGTCATCGTGAAGCTCTGGCACATTTATTATATGGTGTTAATGAAGGACCCGGTTTTGTATTACTTACAGGCGAAGTAGGAACAGGTAAAACCACGCTTTGTCGCAGTTTGATTGAACAACTCCCTGACTCGGTGGATGTCGCGTTATTACTCAATCCGCGCCTATCCCCAATTGAGTTGTTGGCTACCCTATTTGATGAATTAAGAATCAGTTATAATCCACAACAATATACGCTCAAAGATTATATTGATACGCTGAATAGCTATCTACTAACCGCCCATACTGTAAATCGTCGGACAGTGCTTATTCTTGATGAAGCACAAAATTTGAGCATAGAGGTGCTAGAACAGGTGCGGTTATTAACCAATCTGGAAACCTCAAATCAAAAACTGCTACAAATAATTTTGGTTGGTCAGCCAGAGTTAAATAAGCTCATCAAGCGCAATAATCTTCGCCAACTCGCACAACGTATTACCGCACGCTATCATCTGTTGCCTCTATCCTCAAAAGATACCCAAGCTTATATTAATCATCGGTTAGCTATAAGTGGTGCTAAAAGCCCCATATTTCTGAATAGCGCAACGCGCCTTGTTTATCGTTATTCTGGAGGTGTTCCCCGTTTGATTAATATTATTTGTGATCGCGCTTTATTAGGTGGATATGTCAATAATGAAAATCATATAAATAGTCAGATTGTGCGTAAAGCGGTCCAAGAGGTGCGTGGTGAAAGCATCAAGAACCGTCGTTCGCCGCTGACAAGTTGGTTAGTTAGTACGTTGGCAATCATTTTGGTTATGGCTGTATTAATCTGGGGATGGAACTTTCTTCCTGACCAAGCCTTTTTCAAACAGTTAAATACATTAACTAATGGATTTTCTTTATCATCACAAGAAGAACCTAAAGCCACGTTATCACAAGCTGAAGTCACTGCTATAGTGGCTCCCATTCCACCAAATCCTGTTTCTACTGATGAGCAGAATTCCACTCTTCCCAGTGAACCAGCTTCCCCTGAACTTGCCTTCCCTCAAACAATAGTTCCATCGTCTTCCACAGATTTATTGAGCCTATTACAAACTGCTAACACGGAATCCGCTTTTATCACGCTATTTCATCTATGGAAGGTGGACTATACCAGCTTGAGGGGTGAAAAAGCTTGTCAACGTGCTGCAACGCAAGGCTTATCTTGTTTGTTAAGAACGGGTACTTGGGAAGATATTCGTCATTTCAATCGACCAGCCGTACTTGAATTGGTAACTGAGAATGGGAGACAACACCATTTGGTGGTTAAACAATTGCAAGATGACGTTGCTATTTTGGATATTTCGGGACAAACGTTTGAGTTTTCGATTAATGAAATCAATGAATTTTGGTTAGGGCAATTCTTACTACTTTGGCAACCCCCCATATTACCGGTACCTGTCCTGAAGGTAGGTCTCACAAATGATTCCGTCGTTTGGATTAGAAAACATTTGAATACAATTGAAGGGCGTAGTACTGATCTTAATTCTTTATCACCACGATTTGACTATGCGTTAAGACGACGAGTTATTGCATTTCAGCGTCAGTATAAACTTGATCCAGATGGTGTCGTTGGTGAACGAACGATGTTGACGTTACAAGCATTGTCAGGTGAAAAGCCGTTGCTATCTGATGTTTTGGAAATGGAGAATGGGGAATAGGGAATTGGGAATTATAGTCTGGTAGGTCGGGTTAGTGATAACGTAACCCGACATTGACTTATTAACTTGACTCTGAACAATGCCATCTACCCTTAACTCAACTTAAAAATGACTGATAATACAATTAGAATTCATAAAATAACCACATCAAAAACGATCTATTAAGAAAGCTTTTGTTTATACCAATCTTGTCTAATTCTGATGATAAAATCTATATTACATTTCAAATAAACATTATCTTTTTTTCAATTGTTCCAACACAACTGGCAATAAGTTTTTTGCCATAGAGGCTGCACCTTCACTGGAAAAATGAACACGGTCAACAAAATATTTATCTTCATGAGGTACCAATGAGGCATTATCAACCCACCCCGTTTTTTCTTGAATGGCTATATTTCTGAGGGTATCATTATATAAATTGAGACCTTCTAAAATAGCTTTTAAGCTTAAACCAGATGTAAAGTGCATCAGTCCATATAATCCTTGTTTCTGAAATTGACTCAGTCCTTCAATGCTTTCTGCTTTGGAATAATCCAATTTAGGATCATTGAGAGTTGCAAAAGAAGATAATACAACAGCACTTCCTGATGTCTTTGCAATAGATATTAAGCTGCGTATATGTTGTGCAAAGGTTTCTCTCGCTTCTTGAGGAATATGAGTGAGCCGATTGGTTTTTCCAAGCCTTTCATTTTTCAAGGCATTCAACTTTTTCATTTCTTGCTGATATTCACGATATTGGTGACGTAATCTCACATAGAACATACTATGATCTAACCACCGAATTAGAAATAAGGGCTTTTGGTGATAACCGTAAGGTTTAGTATGAATATGTGAATAATCTGGCTTGAAAGTGACATGTTTTCTGATTGCTTTCAAATCATTATAAGCATGATAAATTATCACCACATCAGGCTGAAACGGCATCACACGCAAAGCTAAATTTCCAATACTTTGAGCGGTATCAAAACCAGGCACACCGGCATTAATCACTTGAATTTTTTGTTCTGGTAAAGCTTGTTGAACTAATGAGCCAAGATAGCCAGGCCAATTTTCATCATAAGATAAATTGATATTGGCGGTTGTTGAAGCACCAATAGTGGCAATTCTGATTTCATTAGCGGATTTGGTGTAGTTTAAAATCGGCGTGTTAGCTAAAAATCCATGTTGATCGGTTATAATTAACGCCCTTTTTTCCTGATTGGGATGTCCGCCTTGAAAAATGGATTTGGGCGTAAAAATGATGCCAGTAAACGGATGCCACTGATAAAGATCATCAATTTCTTTATCGTAGGGTTCTAGCTCATGTAAGGCTAATGTAAATCCTTTCCCTGATAGCCATGAAAGGCTTCGAGTTGCTAATTCGATGGATGAAAATCCCACAATGACAATTAATAAACTACTTAGAATATAGTATTTAATTTCTTTATTCTTCATTTAAACCTCACTAGACTTGATATATATACTTCTTAATGATGGACACGTTTAACACGAACTTGATAATGACTAATAAATCTCACAATCTATAGGAAAATTTTCCATGTTTCCGAATACCTCTTAATCCGCCACATTGAACTTTCATAGCCTGAATATGAGAGAGTGGACTACGTACCTGTTTGATAGCAAACCGAGCTTTTTGGTATAACTGTTCAAGTAGTTTAACACAACGTACCTGCGCTGTTGATGAAATACAATCAACCATTTCACGTTCATCCATTCTGTTATCAGTTATCAGTTATAAATTCGAGATTATTTCCACAATTTTATTGTTTTATCCTCACTACCCGAAGCTAGGATACCGCTTCCATCAGGATTAAAAGCCACCGATAGAACATGACCCCAATGCCCTTTCAAAGTAATAAGCTTTTTGCCGCTACTCACTTCCCATAACTTGATCGTTTTATCTAAACTACCTGAAGCAAGGATATTGCCGTCTGTATTAAAGGCAAGCGACATAACAGCAGAACGATGTCCTTTCAAAATACGGATTTTTTTTCCCGTTTCAACATCCCATAACCGGATAGTACGATCTAAACTACCCGACGCAATCATTTTACCATCGGGACTAAAGGCGACAGTATTTAACCAACTTCTATGTCCTTTCAAAGTATGTCGTTTTTTACCGGTACGTGCGTCCCACAGTTTTATGGTTTTATCCCAACTGGCGGTAGCCAATATACTCCCTTTAGGGCTGAAAGCAACAGATGGTATATTGCGTTTATGCCCTTTTAAAGTACGTATTTTAGTTCCAGTTTTCACTCGCCATAAATGAATTTTTCGATCCCAACTGGCTGAAGCTAAAATGCTACCACTAGAATTAAAGGCGACAGAAGTGACAGAATTTTCATGTCCTTGTAATGAACGCAGTGCTTTACCCGTCTCCATATCCCACAATTTGATAGTTTTATCTTCACCGCCGGAGGCCAGAATTTTTCCAGAAGGACTAAATGCAAGAGATGTCACCCAAAAATTATGCGCTTTAAAAGTTTTGAGTAATTTGCCTGTACTAACTCTCCAAAGTTTGATCGTTTCATCTTCACTTCCAGAAGCAAGTATATCTCCATTCGGGCTAAAAGCTATTGAAGTGACATTACGCTGATGCCCGAATAGAGTATGTAAAACCTGAGTTGGTAAATGGTATAAAGAACTAGATTCCATTTTAGATGCATTATCAGCTAACGCATTTTGTTTTTCAAAACTTAAACCAATTGTTAGAATCATCAAAATAATTAGAATTAAATAAATTTTGACACTTATATTCATTATAATAACCTTATTATTTAGTAACTACTCAGCTTTTAATAGCTCATAACTATTCAGGGCTTACGCGTGAAATTGCCCCTACATATACTCCGCACGGTCAAATTTTCGGCTTTTTGTAAGGGCGAATCCATGTGTTCGCTTGAGCCCGGCACCTTCAAAAATGTTAGGAGCAACCATATTGGAAGTCCCGCCTAACGGAAGAATTAATCATTATCCATTTGTAAAGAAGACTGCATTTGTTCAACTTTAACTTTTGGCATCAAAATTTCATCGGCATCATCAATATCTACCATCTGCCCACTCACATCTTCCAAAGGCAGTTCAAAATCATTCCATCCCTTCACACCGGTTTTTAACGACTTGACTGAATGATAACCCATCATTTGCATTGTATAAGCTGCAAGGACACTACGTTGACCGGAACGGCAAATCACAATAATCTCTTTTTCCCGTGACCCGACAAGTTCAGGTCTAGTATCATCATAACCGTAGTCACAAGCGGGTTCTAAAATGCCACGCGGTACATTCATAGAGCCTTTTATATGTAAGGTATCAAATTCATAAGGCTCACGTATGTCAAGTAACAGCGGGGCATCTTGTTCAGTTACTATCTGATCTTGTAAATCCCAAGGGAACACTTCATCGACTGAATCAAGACAGTCATTAATAATATCTTGGAAACTTTTTTTCATGGCTACGTCACCTATGTCAGAAAATAAAGTACCTTGTTAAAAATCAATATATTTATCCAGACAAATTTTTGCTTGCCAATCAAATGTTGCCTGACAAAATTTTAGGGATAATTATAATTAAGTATATCAATTTATGTTATGTCAATATTAGTATATTCTAATATACAATATTATAGAAATAAAAAATCCAATTTTCAATTTTCTAGCAAAAATATTGATAACTATTAACAATACCTTCGCTAAATTGTAAAAATCGTCAATTTCGAGCACCCGTAAATTTGTAAGTTATTGATTTTACTAAAAATAAAAAAAGTATTTTTAACAATGGCTATATTTTTAAATTGGCGAAAATATTGTATTAACATTCATTTGATAAAAGAACTTAAATTAACAAAAAATCAATACATTGGGTTTCGCAATCAAAGCAAAATAGAGTTGACAAAAGAAGCTTAAATACAATATCATAACCAATTGTCACTTTTGAGGATGGAATAATGGGTTGATCGTTCCCATGTTTTGATTTATTGACATTTATCAATAGATGTTAATATTTAACAACAGAATTACAATCTGAAAACTTTGATTAACTGATGAAAGAGGTAAGTATAAACCATGGATAAAACTTATTACGATGCCGTCACTGAAATGGAAAAAACGCAAGTCAACCGTGAGTATGTGCTGGGTTGGATGGGAGGCTATTTACAAAATCCCATGCGTGAAGAACAACGCCTGAATGAAACTTACGAAGCTGGTTATGCTGATGGCAATGAGGGCAATACAGGTAATTTTGCCCAATGGCTCAAAAAATAAATTAGTATAGAAACCAAGTTTTTCAAAAACTTGGTTTCTTTTTGATATATTCTCTAAACAAGCCTTCACTGAGTTAAGGAGAACATCATTTATGCCGAATGTCCGCATGTACTGTACAAATATTTGCCCTTTTTGCATGAAGGCCGAACGCTTACTAAATCTAAAAGGGGTACAAAAAATACAAAAAATATTGGTAGATATAAACCACCAAGAAATGGAAAACATGATTAAAATCACCAAACGGCGCACAGTACCCCAAATTTTTATTGGAGATAGACATGTGGGCGGTTATGATGATTTGGTTGAACTGGATTTAGAAGGAGAACTTGAGTCCTTACTATGTTAGTCATACCATTATTAATAAATATTGTAACTACTCAGCTTTGAGATAAATTTCAAGGTTAAAAGCTAAAATCTGCTCTAGCCGCCTAAGGAAGGTGCCTGAAATAACTTCGACAACTAACCTGTCATGTTTGAACGAAGTGTTTTAAAAGTGATTTTGTGCACATTCCTATACTGCACACGGGCATAACTTAAACTTTTATGTAGCCCATTGAAAAAAGTTTTTCAGGCAAAAGTTTGTTACAGCAAAGAGTATAAGTAGTTTAACTGGCTTCAGCATACCTTAGTTTTTAGCCTTGAGATTTATCTGAGTAGTTACTAAATATCATCAAAAGTTATTTTAATTTTAAATGTTAACCTTAAATGTTAATCTATTTCGAATTAATGAATTGACATTAAGATTTTAAATAATATTTAAAATACCACTAAAATAATAATCAAGTACAGTTTTGAGGTGTTGTTAATAATCACTTATTGATTGACTTTTAATGACTTTATATTGCATTTAAATCTATTGAATTGTACTAAATTTCATGATAGCATATCGCTATATATGTGATAAAAACTTAGATTAAATGTGGTAAATAAGTTACACTGAATAAAATTTTGATGACAACACGTATGAAACAGAGTTAAATTTTTAAATAGTCTATACTAATCATTAATTTGGGTAGTTACTAATTTTGAACTTGATAGACGTTGCTGAAGAATAATTTAACTTAGGAATGAAGCTTTAATAACAGAAGAAACTTTCAAGCCAAACCTGACAGGTTTTAAAAACCTCGAAAGTATATTATTCAATTCTCATTCCTAGGAACGAAGTTTCACACTACAAACCTTTTGGAATTTATTTGAACAACTATCAGTGATTAAATTGAAACACCCAGAATTATTGGCTTAGACTTTTGTTTCAATGTGAAGCCGTCGTGTTTGGAATTTTAAATTTTTCTTTTGATGTCAAATTAATCATCACAATAAGGAAACTTAATTTATGTTTGATTGCTCTGGTCGTAAGATATTAATCGGGCTAGTCACGGGTACTCTGTTGTCAACAGCAGCGTTTTCCGTTTTGGCTGCCAATGATAAAACTACTCATTATCTTCTTGATTCTCAGGGAAAACCGGTGTTGACAAAACGGGACGAATGTGTCCAGACCCCTAGAACAGCTAACACGCCAAATCAGCCGTTTGAAATTTGCGGTGATGTTTTTGACCGAGATAAAGATGGTATAATGGATGACGAAGACGTTTGTCCCGATAACACGCCTGAAGAAATATCAAAAGGTGTTAACCAAAGTGGCTCTAAGAAAGGCTGTCCTATAGATACCGACAATGACAGTGTCCAGAATTATCGTGACGATTGTCCAGAAAACACGCCTTTAGAAATTTCTAAAGGTGTCGATTCACGCGGTTGTCCGCTAGATACAGATCAGGATGGTGTGCCTGATTATAGAGACTTGTGTCAAAATACACCTTATGGTGCTGCGGTTGATGAGCATGGCTGTGCTATTATAGACGAGAAAACAATAGACGTAGTCCTTGCCGGCGATGTGACTTTTGCCTTTGATAAGGTTATTTTAACTTCGCAAGCCGAGACAACCCTCAGAGAACTCGTCAATAGAGTTGGAGTTGGCTTCATTAAAAGTATACAAGTCGTAGGTCATACGGATAGTGTGGGTAGTGAAAAGTACAACATGAAACTGTCTGAAAAACGGGCGAATAGTGTTGCCAATTACCTAATTAGCCTCGGTATCCAAGCCAGTGGCATAGTCAGCTTTGGCGAAGGTGAAAGTAACCCAATTGCTGATAACAGCACCAAGATGGGTCGTGCTACAAACCGTCGTGTCGAAATTAAGTTCACGCAGTTTAAGAAAAAATAAAAGTGTTCTCAATTTCAATGTCCCTTGGTTATGAAACGAAGTAGCCGTTAGGTTCATATCTTAAGTCATAAAGGACTTGTTGCGATGTTCCATAAGGGACATCGCATTTTTTTTGCTTTTTATTGATAACTTAAATCTGATGAAACTTCTAGTGACTGGTGGTGCAGGCTTTATTGGCTCGGCAGTGATTCGTTATCT
Organism: Gammaproteobacteria bacterium; assembly: GCA_003645255.1. GTDB lineage: Bacteria > Pseudomonadota > Gammaproteobacteria > Beggiatoales > Beggiatoaceae > QNES01. The sequence goes on along the minus strand of QNES01000017.1, from coordinate 7,890 downwards.
TATTAATGAAACCGATGTGACGGTTTTAAATATTGATAAACTCACCTATGCAGGCAATCTTGAGTCTTTATCCACTGTAAAAAATAATTTCCGTTACCATTTTGCTCAAGTTGATATTTGTGACGCGCCGGCATTACAACAGCTATTTACCCAGTTCAAACCTGATGCTATTATGCACTTGGCAGCCGAATCGCATGTGGACCGCTCTATAGATGGTCCGGCTGAATTTATTAATACTAATATTGTTGGCACCTACACCTTACTTGAAGCGGTGCGACATTATTGGCAAAGTCTTGATGATGTCGCAAAAACACGCTTTCGTTTTCATCACGTTTCGACTGATGAAGTGTACGGGACTTTAGGAAAAGAGGGACTTTTTACTGAATCAACCCCTTATCAACCCAATTCACCGTATTCAGCAAGTAAAGCAGCTTCCGATCATTTAGTACGCGCTTGGCACCACACTTTTAAATTACCGATTGTGACCACGAATTGTTCTAATAATTATGGTCCTTATCAATTTCCTGAAAAGCTGATTCCCTTAATCATTCTCAATGCGTTAGAAGGTAAGCCATTGCCCGTTTATGGTAAAGGTGATAATGTACGTGATTGGTTGTACGTTGATGATCATGCCCTGGCACTTTATTTAGTTTTAGAACGGGGGCAAGTAGGTGCAACGTATAATATTGGTGGGCATAACGAAAAAACAAATTTAGAAGTGGTGCAAACATTATGTACGACTCTTGATGAACTATTACCAACGTCGCTCCATAAACCCCATAGTCAATTAATCCACTTTGTAACGGATCGCCCAGGACATGATTTGCGTTACGCTATTGATGCCAGCAAAATTCAAAAAACTTTAGGTTGGGAACCGATTGAAACATTTGACACTGGTTTACGTAAAACAGTGGAATGGTATTTAAAAAATTCCGATTGGTGGCAACGAGTACGCGATGGTAGTTATCGGGGCGAACGTTTGGGGTTAATTAAATGAAAGGTATTATTTTGGCAGGTGGCTCTGGTACACGTTTGCACCCCGTTACTCAGGTGGTGTCTAAACAATTACTACCCATTTATGATAAACCAATGGTATATTATCCATTAACCACCTTAATGTTAGCGGATATTACTGATATTTTATTGATTTCGACTCCCCAAGATACACCCCGTTTTGAACAATTATTAGGTGATGGTCATCAATGGGGTATTAATATCAGCTATGCCGTACAACCGTCACCGGATGGTTTGGCACAAGCTTTTATTATCGGTGAATCGTTTATTGGTACCTCAACTTGTGCGCTGGTACTGGGTGATAATATTTTTTATGGTCACCGTTTCCAAAACCAGGTACAACAAGCTACTACTTTAACCAGAGGTGCCACCGTGTTTGCTTATCAGGTACATGATCCAGAGCGTTATGGGGTCGTTGAATTTGATAAGAACGGTAAAGCAATAAGTCTTGAAGAAAAACCTAACTCACCCAAATCTCGCTATGCCGTAACCGGCTTGTATTTTTATGACAATGATGTCGTAGATATTGCCAAGCACATTAAACCTTCTGCCCGATGTGAATTAGAAATCACTGATGTCAATAAAGTTTATTTACAGCGCAATACGTTGTCAGTCGAAAAAATGGGGCGTGGCATGGCTTGGTTAGATACCGGTACCCATGCTGCACTGTTAGAAGCCTCTTTATTTGTAGAAACCATTGAAAAAAGACAAGGGCTTAAAATTGCTTGTCCTGAAGAAATTGCATGGCGGAAGGGCTATATCAACGATGAACAATTAGCGGCTTTAGCTAACACCTTGATAAAAAATAATTACGGTCAATATCTCAAATCCATTTTGGTACAAGAACTCTAATGAAAGTCACAACCACAGCCATCCCAGATGTATTATTGATAACCCCCAAAGTATTTGGGGATTCACGCGGTTTTTTTTTAGAAACATTTAATGCAGCCCGTTATGCTGAGGCAGGTATTCCAGGACCCTTTGTACAAGATAATCATTCCCACTCCGCCAAAGGCGTACTACGCGGTTTGCATTTTCAAAAGCAATATCCGCAAGGTAAATTAGTTTATGTCACCCTTGGTAGCGTATTTGACGTTGCCGTCGATATTCGTCAAAATTCACCCTCGTTTGGACAATGGGTGGGTGTCACTTTATCCGCTGACGATCATCAACAATTTTATGTTCCACCCGGTTTTGCCCATGGCTTTTGTGTCTTATCAGAATTTGCTGATTTTCACTATAAATGTACCGATTATTATCATCCGGAAGATGATGGCAGTATCCGTTGGGATGATCCAGGAATAGGCATTCAATGGCCCATCACTGAACCCACATTGTCAGCTAAGGATGCTAATGCACCTTTTTTAAAAGACTTGTAAACACGAATCCGCCGAAATGCGTGGGTGAACACTTCGCCCCTACAAAAAAACGTAAACGTAGGGGCAGACCACCGCAAATGCCCTATTTTTTTCTCCCCTTAAGTAAATAAGTCACCATTTCTCCCTTACCTTTTACATTAATAGAACCCCGCTGTTGACAAATAAATTTATCTTTGATACGTTGGTAAGTTGTCTCTGAAATTTGTATCTCATCCTGGATACCTTGCGATTCCATACGACTGGCAATATTCACCGTATCTCCCCACAAATCATAATTAAACTTATGTTTACCAATAATGCCTGCAACAACCGGACCTGTATGGATTCCAATACGAATTTTAAAATCATCGTGATATTGTTTGTTTAATATTTCAAGTTTTTTAAGCATTTCTAAAGCTAAGTTAGCAACCGCTTCTGCATGATCAGGACGTGCTGTCGGTACACCCCCTACCAACATATACGCATCACCAATCGTTTTAATTTTTTCTAAACCATGCTTTTCCGTTAATTGGTCAAAAGCTAAAAAAATTTGGTTGAGTTTATCAACTAATTCTGAGGCTGAAATGCCGGTAGACAATTCTGTAAACCCCACTAAATCAGAAAATAATACCGTCGCTTCAGAAAAACTGTCGGCAATGGTATGTTCGCCTTTTTTCAGACGCTCTGCAATAGCTTGGGGTAAAATATTTAACAATAAATTTTCTGATTTTTGTTGTTCATTTTGCAATTTTTTCAGAAAGTCACGTTCACGATCTCTGAGCTTTTTACGTTCAAGGGTGGCAGAAATTTTGGCGTTTAAAATAACTTGATTAAACGGTTTTTGCAAATAATCTTCTGCCCCCATTTCTATACAGCGCACCACGCTATCAATTTCATCTAAAGCCGAAATCATAATAACAGGAATGCGCCAAAGTTCTTGATCAGCTTTGATTTCTTCCAATACTTGATAACCATCCATTTCTGGCATAATGATATCAAGTAGAATTAAATCAAAGTTTTGATGGCGAATTTTATCTAGGGCTTGGCGACCATTTTCGGCGACTTGTACCTTAAATCCTTGTTTATCTAAGCGGCGTGATAATAAATCACGATTACTTTCTTTATCATCTACTACCAATAGCTGTCCCGAATTTAAATCAACCGAAGATTCTCCTGCCTGTCTATTAACTTTCGACGAATATAAAACGGCTTGACGGTTTAAATTTTCTTTATTAGAGGAAGTCGATACCGTACATACTTCTTTATTGACTAATAATGTGGAATTTGAATTCATCAATTCTGATTTCTTTTTAGGTGCAGTTTCTGATTTCTTGGAAAGATAAGATAGATCACCAATCAAAATCAGTAAACGTTGTGCTGATGTCAAAATTTTTTGTAGATTAACACAAGCTTCTGGGTGAATTTCTGCCTCAATATCTTCAAGCAACATTTCACCATAACCAATAATGGCATTGATGGGGTTGCGTAAGTCATGACGGACCGTGGAAGTAAAGGCTTCAAAGTCAATTTCACCACTTCGATAATCTTTTTTAGAAAACAATTGTGTAATTAAAGCTGATAATTGTTCACCTGCCGTCAACATTTTATTCATATCCGAAATAAAATCAGGATACTTTAGATGCTCATCAGCATATTCTAAGAGCATTTCAATATAGGCAATAATGGTGCTGGTGGGGGTCAATAGATCATGCCCCATGTCCACCAGTTCAATTTCCCCACTGAAATCGCTCTCGCCGAATGGCTCCGAATAGCCTTTTTCTACCGCGATCATAGCGAATCTCTCTGTGCTCTTATCGTGCTAGTAATGTTTCAATTTTACCTAGCAAACGGGGCAATTCTATGGGTTTAGTATCATAGTCATCACAACCAGCAGCGAGTGCTTGTTCTCGATCACCAGACATCGCATGAGCTGTCAGAGCAATAACCGGAATATGTTGAGTATCTTCTGCTTCTTTAATTTCTTTGGTGGCGGTCCAACCATCTTTGACTGGTAAGCTCATGTCCATCAATATTAAATCGGGATGCGAAAAATGTGCCGTATCCACCCCTTCCCCCCCATCTTTCGCAACAACGACTTCAAACCCTTTACGTTCTAAACGCCTGGAAAGCATGTCACGATTCATTTCATTATCTTCTACCAGTAAAATTTTTGACATTTATAGTCTCCTTAGATTTTTTATAAAAAATATACCATCATATCAAGCATGTTAAACACGCGAAGTCGTTATGAAAAAACTTGTTTCTTTTGCTAGAAATTATTTATCTGAAAAGGGTGGCGACGAGTCGTTCCTTATGGTGACCAGTTTAAGTTGCCCAAGTTGCCCAGTTTGGAAATCAATAATTCAACTGATAACTTATTGAATAATAAATATCATTCCACATAAAAAATATTAATAAAGCAAATCGCCTTAGAATAAATTCTAAGGCTAATAGCTAAAATCGGTTAAAACCGACTAAAAAGACTGCCTAGTAATACCCTAACAAGTACTTTAGCTGTTTGCCTTAAAAACGCAGTAACGGATCGGAGCGGAGATCATTTATTCTTTCAAGGTTAAAAACCGTTTTGCAAGAGCCTCAAACGATATATTATAAATTAGATATTATAGCGATTAAATCCGTCTAATATCTACAGTAAGCCAGTGATAAAACGTGGCAATAAGTCGGTATTTTTATTTTTTATCTACTTTAGTTAATGCAAATAGTGATACTATTTAATTATAATGGAGGCTCTTGCAAAACGGTTTTTAGCTGCAAGAATAAACAAGCTAAACTACCCTTTAGGATACTCGGCAATGGGTTTAGTTAGTCGAATTTAGCATTTATCCATTAGAATTTATTTAATTGAACTTTTTTAAAATTAGAAATTTTAATTTTAATATTTTCATTCATCCTTATTAATTTATTATTATTGAATTTTACCTAATAGGCAATGAAAGTCCAAGTTTATTGGAACAGTTATTATAATGGAAAACAAACCTAAAAGTAGTAATACTGTATGGCATCATGCCACTGTAACACGTCAGCGTCGGGCTGAACTCAATTCTCATCAAAGTGTTTTATTGTGGTTTACGGGTTTATCCGGCGCGGGTAAATCTACCTTAGCTCATGCCCTAGAAGAAAGACTTTATCAAATGGGCTATCATACCTTTGTGCTTGATGGTGATAATGTACGTCATGGCTTAAGTGGAGATTTAGGCTTTTCCAATGAAGATCGGGTAGAAAATATTCGTCGCATTAATGAGCTCGCTAAATTGTTCGTTGAAGCCGGAGTAATTGTTTTAACAGCATTTATTTCTCCGTTTCGATCTGATCGAGATAAAGGGAGAAGTTTAGTGGGTGAGGATTTTATTGAAGTTTACTGCAAATGTTCGGTAACAACCTGTGAACAGCGTGATGTCAAAGGATTATACCGCCGTGCCAGGGCAGGTGAAATTAAAGATTTTACGGGTATTTCATCACCTTACGAACCCCCCCTACATCCAGAATTGTCAATTGATAGTGATAATGACAGTATCGATCAATGTGTAGAACAAATATTGCAATACTTAATACAGCGCGGTATTTATAAGCCTAAGCAACAATAAATAAGTACAATCTTTTAAGATTTTCAGTATGGTAGGCAGCTTTGCTGCCCACTAGCTGCTTATGGGTTTTCAGAAAAATTAAACTTATCAAACTTGTCAGGTTTCTAAAACCTGACAGGTCTTTAGGCCAAAATATTTAAATTTTATGCGCCTTCCTTATTTACTCAAAAAATAAACTAAAAACAACAAATTGATAATCAAGGAAATGATTGCACTTCCACGCCAAAAAGACACAGGATTACGTACCAACATTGGAACGGTGCGAGCAGGATGGGAAAGATCATGGATAAATTTTGACAAGGTTCGATAACGTTTTTCTGGATTAGGATGAACCGCTATTTGAAGGGCATAATCCACCCATACTGGTAATGATGGCTTGTAATGACAAGCTGACACATAATTCATTTTACGAGGTGCTTGTCCTATTTTAGCTTCCCCATAAGGCAATTTACCAGTAAGTATTTCATAGGTAATGACACCTAACGAAAAAATATCCGCTTGAATGCTACCGGTATAACCCAGTAAGTATTCTGGGGCTGTATAGTTTTTAGTACCCAGCATACTGATCCGTTCAATAGGCGTGGTGATCTCTTCAAGACCAGCAATTTTGGTGGAACCAAAATCAATTATTTTAACTGTGCCATATCTGTCCAACATGATATTTTCCGGTTTAAGGTCCTGGTGAATCATTTCCATACGGTGAAATGCCCTCAGTCCCACCGCAATTTGTTCAATGATATGTCTGACCTCACTCAAAGCGGGATCAGGATTATCATCCATCCATTGGCGCAAATTTTGACCCTCAACATACTCCGACACATAATATAAGCATTGACGATGCCGCGCGTGTTCATAAACTTTCATCACATGCGGGTGTTTCATGCGTTTGCCGATCCATTCTTCGTGAAGAAATAAATCAATATAGACCGGATCATCTTCAAAGTTCATTGAGGGTGTTTTGAGTACGACCTCTTTTTGTGTTTCTTCATCCAATGCGAGATATAATTGAGAACGATTGCTGGCATGTATTTCCCGCAAAATTTTATAGCCATCCAAGCTCATACCAACGGATAATGGAGGCGGAAAAGGCAACTCAGTTAGCTTTTGATAAAAATCATTAACATCTTGGGTAGGAACACTATCGAGCCGTACAATTTGTACTGTCAAATTATCAGGACTGTTATTTTGATAGGCTAAATCGGTTAATAGTTGACTGGCTTTATTTAAATCTTCAGGGTTTTCAAGCACATTACGGACAATGTCTTTACTTTTAATGTATTCATGTACACCATCGGTTGAAAAAATAAAGTAGTCATCAGCTTCTACACTCACAGTGCGATAATCTATATCAACATGCAATTCAATACCCATCGCTCTGGACAAATACTCTTTTTCTGGAGATATTATGACACGGTGATCGGTGGTAAAACATTCTAGCACTTTATTTCGTAAACGATAAATGCGTGTATCCCCGACGTGAAATAAGTGGGCTTTTCTTGACTTGATAACGAGTGCACTGAATGTGGTTACCAATCCCTTATGTGTTCCATAGATATGCTGACCTTGACCATATAACCAGCGATTCAGAGCCATAAGGATTTTTTGGCCTGCGGTTTTAACAGTCCAAGATTCTGGCGTACTGAAATAGTCGCCTAAAAAACTTTTAACGCTGTATTCACTGGCTTCACCCCCTGCTTCACTGCTGCTCACGCCATCCGCGATCACAGCGACTATTCCTTTGCTGGTAAGTAAGGGTTCTTTAGGTGCCGAAACACCGATAGCATCTTGGTTTTTTGCTTTGCGACCGGTTTGTGAATAATGACCGGCTGTGATTGAAAGTGTATTTGACATGATAATTCATTTTGGGGAATTGTGAATTGTTTCAGTGCGTAACCGCTAGGTTCATTGTGAAT
>QNES01000016.1 GCA_003645255.1 Gammaproteobacteria bacterium | reverse complement strand
TTAAAATCAAGCTATTAGATTTTTGGCAAATAATTTGCTTTTATTAAGTATAAGTCAAAACAAACTAATATAATTGAGGAGAAAAAAATGGAAAATGTCATAGATTGCAATATTGTTTTTAAGTGGATACCAAAACAGAGTTTGAATGCCCGTTTACTTATTAAACGTGTTTTCGATGTTATGGTTTCGGGAATAATTCTTCTTATATTAAGCCCTTTATTACTGGCTGTTGCTTTATGGATCCGCTTAGATTCTAAAGGTCCAATTCTATTTTCTCAAACTCGGGTTGGCAAAGATGGAAACTTATTTATCATCTGGAAATTTCGTTCTATGTATATTGATGCAGAAGAACGTAAAACGGCTTTGACGAAGGATAATGAAATGAAAGGTGGAGTATTGTTTAAAATGAAAAAAGATCCACGTATTACGCTGGTAGGTCGTTTTATCCGTAAATTTTCTATTGATGAACTTCCACAAATTTGGAATGTTATTATGGGTGATATGTCTCTAGTAGGACCACGTCCAGCACTACCTAGCGAAGTAGCAGAATATACACCCTACCAACATCAGCGTTTAAAAGTCACACCAGGTATCACCTGTATTTGGCAAGTTTCGGGTCGTTCCGATATTCCTTTTAATCAGCAAGTTGAACTGGATTTAAAATATATTGCTAATCAATCTTTTATCAATGATATAGTACTTTTATTTCAAACGATACCAGCAGTGGTGATGGCACGAGGTGCTTACTAAAATATTCCAAGTTCAAAAATTTATTTATGGTCCAGCATAAGTAAAAAAACAGCTAAGTGGATAAATATAATCCACATTCACAAACTTGAACTTTAAGAGCATATTCAGCAATCACCTTTATGAGCAAATTAACTATCTATTTATCTGAAAATACTAGCAGCCTGTCAGATTAATCCAATAACTCATTGATTATTATACATTTTTATATAAATCCATTTTATGACAAAACATAGCGGTATTCTCTGACAAGCAGCTAGCTTCTTTCGTTGATTTTTATTATCCCTTCAAGGTTCCACCTCTTCCAAGAATTTGCTTATCTTTCTGTCAATCCTGAATTATTATCCAAAAAACATTGAAATTAAAATTATAATTACTATTTATAATTAGTAATTGAGTGAATTTAGCTTCGCTCAATTTCTTCTTTTTCTGTGTAGGGCGACTGAAGCTATAGCATATCCACCTTATTCATCATTTTTGTGGATTAGGAACGTGCATAAAATAATTTCTAAAACTGTCGGGATTTTTGAAGAAGTTTTCGGATGAACACTAATTATCTCATGTTCAAAATACCTAACCATAAGATTAGGCACTAACCTTGGAAGAGCAACAATATCGTAACGCACTCCCACAAGGATTTGGGCTGCTTGAATATCAAATTGAGTCAGTACTTGGAAAACCAGGTGGCTTTGGTATCACTTACCTGGCAACAGATACTCACTTGCGTCAATCAGTGGCTATCAAAGAATATTTACCCAGTGATTTTGCTGTCCGTGAAGGTAGGAACACGGTTTATGTGAGATCGGCTTCTTATGAAGAATCATTTCAATGGGGCCTAAAATGCTTCATTGATGAAGCACGAGTGCTGGCGAAATTTAAACACCCTGGTATTGTCAGGGTATTACGTTTCTTTGAAGCCAATGGTACCGCCTATATGGTCATGGAGTACCAAAAGGGCTGTAGTCTGACGGACTACTTAAAACAACGACGTATTTTAACTGAAGAAGAACTTTTAGCCATCGTATTGCCATTATTAGACGGGCTTCAAGAACTACATTTGGCAGGTTTTTTGCACCGTGATATTAAGCCAAATAATATCTATATTCGAAGCGATGAAACGCCTATTTTGCTTGATTTTGGCTCCGCCCGTTTTGCAGTTGGGCAAAAAAGTCGTAGCGTCACCAGTATCGTGACCCCTGGCTACGCGCCTTTAGAGCAATATGATAATGAAATTAAAGATCAAGGACCGTGGACGGATATTTACGCGCTAGGGGCGGTCATGTATTGTACTATTAACGGTGAAGCACCGCCGGCTGCTACTCGTCGTGTCATGAAAGATCCTATGATACCCGCCGTCAAAATTGGAAAAGGTAAATATAGGAAAAGCTTATTACAAGCCATTGATTGGGCTTTACAACTCAGCGAGGAAGATAGACCTCAAACTGTGGAACAATGGCATTCAAAAATGTTAGCCCCCACACCTCAAGTTATTTCAACTACTAACGTATCTCAATCAGGTTATCGCCGATTACATATTTCCTACATTGGGGTTATTTTATTGCTTTGTGCTGTTACAACGATTTTAGGGTATAAAAACCACCAATTCCGTACAGAAAGAAAAACGGATGTAGAACGTATCCTAAACGAAACCGAGGCAACTATTAACCAAGAACAAAAAGCACGTCGTATTGCTGAAAGCAAATTATCAATAGAACGAAAAAATCGCATAAAGTTTGAAAATAAATACCTGACAGCCGAAGCTTTGCTTTTAGAAGTACAACGTTTTGAGCCGCGTGTGGTGCTTCAACAACAAGTATCTAATGACTTTAAAGCCAAAAAATACTATGATGTCACCCGTGTTGCCATTAATGACGTTTTAAATGTACGTGTCAGTTATGGTTCTCGTCAACATGCTATTGGGGTAATAACATCGACCGAAAAATGTATTGAATACTTAGGTGAACTTCATCCTGTCAAAAACCATCTGTGGGTTAAAGTGCAATATAAGGAATTACAGGGATGGGTTAATTCATATTACCTAACAGAAAGTCATGAAGATTGTAAAGGAGAAAAAAATATTGAATAGAACTTTTATTTTTATCGTTTTATTATGGCTCCCAATGGCTAGTCATGCAGGTAGGATAAATAATATCTTTTTTGACCAAGATAATGCTGTTATTGTTATTCGCCATAGTGGTTGTCAGTTAAAATCTTATGATTTATGGAAGCGAAAATTAATCCTATCGTTGCAGAATTGTTTGGTCAGTGACAAGGGCAAAATAAAAGTGGATTATCCTAATTTAAAAGGTATCCATTGGGCACTCTATGATGGAAAAAAACGAATCGTTCGGGTTGTTGCAACTTTTTTAACGGATTTGAGCAAAAATGAATTTGAAATAACTTCATCTCCTTATCAATATTATATATGTCTTCCAGCCTGTTCAAAACGCACTGCTCAAAATGACTGGTTGAGTGAAATCAGGAGTTCGAAGAAAATGATGTTCTTCTTCAATAGTATTTTATTTCAAATTCCCTTACAGGACATGTTAATAGACGAATTTTTGCTTCGGTCTATTGGATATGTTCCTTCTGACTTTATTCGTGATGGACTGCCCCACTTTGGTTCCAAACGCGATGATTGGAAGGGTAAAAAAAGAAAACATCAGGGCTATGATATCTATATTGATAAAATTAATGTGATTGCGGCGGCTGATGGAACAGTTACAAAAGTTAAAAGAAGTTCTCGTTCCGGTTTATATGTGAAATTGCATCATGGTAATAAACTCTACACGCTTTATGTTCATCTTAAACGTGCCTCAGTCAAAAGAGGTCAAAAGGTTAAACAAGGTGAAGTGATAGGAATAATTAATGGTTCATCCGGAAATGCCATTGAGGCACAATTGCATTTTGAAATTAAACCGAATAATAAAAGTGTTGATCCACTTCTTTTGATAAAAGAATTTTATCAAGATGACAATCAAATAATAGATAAAATTAAAAGCTATGAAAGAACCCTTAAAAAGTCTATACAACGTCGAAATAGAGCGGTTATAAAATTTTTAGATTAGCGGAGCGCACGCAGTTTCACAGTAGTTGAAACCAGGTACCATTTTCAAAAACAGCTTCTGGCACAAAGTATGCATATTTCATTGTGTGACACAATCAGTCTTTGACGGTGTCAAGTATATACTGCACGCGGATACAACTTATGGAGTTCCAAAAGGGGTTGCATCTTTTTTTGCTTATCAACCTCATATGAAAAGTTAAGTTTGTTTCCACGCTGCGTATAGCAAACTCAATTTGAGTTTGGACAATCGGAACATGATAAGCATCAAAGGAAGTTAATATGATATTATATTTTTCTCAGACAAGAAAAATTGCCAAGCTGTTGATTTTTATATCTTTTTTTGTATTATCAGGCTGGCAAAATATTGTTCAAGCTACTGAGGATGAAGAATCCTATTATAAAGTAGTCAATATACCCAAAAAGGATGTTTTAAATATTCGTCAAAGCCCCAATCATCGTAGCCCAAAAGTGGGGCGAATTCCACGAAATGAAAAATGTGTGATGGTGATTGGGATGGGTTATGCTCCAAACGAAAATAAATGGTATCAAGTAGACTATCGAAACACTATGGGATGGGTGAATGCTCGTTACCTAGTTTGGAATCCAGCTTGTTACTAATGTCTAATGGTTAATGGTTAATGGTAAACAATCTTCCGTTATACTACTAACGATTGAGTTTTATTTTTTCCAAGTTTCTAAAACTTGTGAAGTCTGCCGTTAAATAAAAAATCACGTTTTTAGCTGTTCAAACTATAAACATTAATCATTAACCATTAAGCATTAACATAAGATGTTTCAACCCGCTATTCACCTTTGTCTTATCTATAACACTGCAACGCCAATGTTACACCCGCATTAGACCAACATTTTCGTCCCCAAGAAGTCATTTTCCGATATATCAAATTTTTACTGAGTTTAATAAAACTTTGCCAAACCCTTACTCTCAATTGGCTCACTCAACAGGCCAAAATTTAACTTCGCCTCATTTGACGGAAAATCAACACCAGTGGCAAGAACTTAATACCTTAATTTCAAAATCATTGCCTACATTTTAAGGATGAACCCGCGAGATTTTGAAACGGCACAACAATTAGTCAGATTAGAAAATACCCTGATGCATTGGGTCGGTGATTCAGTTAAAAAGTACGAAACGAAATAACTAAGCCTAGTAATTGTCGAGCCTTTAAAAAATTGGCATTCATTTTGCTTACTTATAAGCAACCATAATTAAAATTAATCCTACCTAATTATCAATTGTGGTTAGGTGCATTGAGTGCTGGTCACGCTCAGATGCACCGTCTTTCAGTTTTTAGTCATTTCTACTCATCATTCTCAATCACGAAAAATCTACCTCAAAAACATTTCTAGTTCATTTCTGAAAGTTTAATAATAGACTTGTTCCTTAATAAAGTTTGAACTATGATTTTTGTGATTGATGTTATTTTTCTGAAAAATTAGGATATGATTCTATAGACTCTCGTCCAAAAAAACTCATGATAATCATACTAATCACATAAATTACAGTTCAAATTATTTAGGAACAAGTCTATTGTATATAAAATTTGCAATTGCGAATAGACACTATTTAAAATCATACCAGCATGAACACTATATTACCTTGGCATAATGTATTATGGCAAAAAATAATGCAGCGTTGGCAAAAAAACTGTTTGCCACATGCTTTATTATTATGTGGACCCACCGGAATGGGTAAAGGCGTGTTTGCACAATGTTTAGCTGAAGCTTTATTGTGTGAAACGCCCCTAAAAACAGGGGAAGAGTCGGGATCAGCCTGTGGACATTGTAAACCTTGTCACCTGCTTCAAGCTAAAACACACCCTGATTTATTACAAATACAACCCGCAGATGTCGGTAAACAAATTTCAATTGACCAAATACGGCACTTAATTCAATTTTGTGTTCTTACGGCGCATTATGGACGCTATCAAATCATTATTATCAAGCCCGCGGAAGCGATGAATCGCAATGCCTCTAATAGTTTATTAAAATTATTAGAAGAGCCACCGCCTAAAACTTTAATCATGTTAGTCAGTCATCAACCAATGGCATTAATGGCTACGATTCGTAGTCGTTGTCAACGTCTGGATTTCACTCGTTCAGAAAGTGCAGTGGCACAAACTTGGCTACATAACCAGTTAAACAATTCACCCACTTATGATATTCGATTATTGTTGAACCTTTCTAGCCAAGCCCCTTTCGCAGCACTTGCCCTAGCCAATGACATGACAAAGCGGCGTGAATTATTTGATAGTTTAGCAGCATTATCCAGTGGTAAAAATGATCCTGTTCATATTGCAGAAGGGTGGAGCCAATTAGAGGTAGTGCCTATCTTGCAGTGGATGTTGAGTGGAACAAGGGATATGATTCGCTATGCTATGACAGCTCAAACCCATTACCTGGTTAACCATGATTATCAAGAAATGTTACAACGCTTTGCCAGGCAATTTGACTTGCATAGTTTATTTAAACTGCTAGACTTACAAACAGAAGCTTATCAATTAGTTACCAGCAAGGCTAATGTCAAAGCGCAAGGCTTATTAGAATCAATTGCTATTGCCTGGTTTAAATCCGCTATACGCCGTAGGAAATAAATATGCCCGTTAAAAAACGCCCTGGTGGCTTACGTAAAAATATGCTCACCTTGAATATTCCCGATGAAGGTGCTTTATATTCTTCTTACTTGCCGTTTCTTAAACAAGGTGGTTTATTCATTAAAACTGAAAAATACAACAAGTTTAAATTAGGGGACGAAGTGTTTTTATTATTGACTTTATTCAACGGTGAAAAATCACCTGTAGCAGGTAAAGTTGTTTGGATTAATCCCAAAGACAGCCAGGGAAGCCGTCCATCTGGCATTGGGGTGCATTTTAGTGAAATGGATAAAGGTGAAACCCGAAAAAAAATTGAAGATATATTGGTTGGTAAACTGAATTTAGACAGACGGACTTATACCATGTAATATTCAGTTATCAGTGTTCCGTTACCAGTTATCCATTCCTGATAAATTTAGTGGGTAACAAAGTTGTGGGTTAGTTTTACACTGATAACTGTTCACTGATAACTGTTCACTGATAACTGATTATGTTAGTTGATTCACATTGCCATTTAGATTTAATTAAAAATAGTGATCCCGATACCCTGGTTTCTAACGCCCAGGCTCAGGGCGTGACTCATTTTCTGAGTGTCTCTATTGATCTTGATCATTTTCCAAGACTATTAGGAATTGCTCAACGCATTAATAACGTATTTGCATCAGTGGGCATTCATCCTAATAGCTCACCTGATCTGATCGTTGAAGTGTCAACGCTCACGAATTTAGCTGATGATCCCAATGTCATTGCCATTGGTGAAACCGGCTTAGATTATTTTCGTAGCATCGGCGATTTAACCTGGCAACAACAGCGTTTTCGTACCCATATTCAAGCCGCTAAAGAAATCGGTAAACCTTTAATTATTCATAGCCGCAATGCCATTTCTGACACACTACGCATTTTGCGCGAAGAAAAGGCTGCTGATGTTGGAGGCATCATGCACTGTTTTGTTGAAGATTGGGAAGTGGCTCAACAAGTCATGAATATGGGATTTTATATTTCATTTTCCGGTATTGTCACTTTTAAAAATGCCAAAGTCTCACAATCGGTAGCAAAACAGGTACCCTTAAATGTTATGTTAGTAGAAACTGACTCACCTTATTTAGCACCAGTGCCTTATCGCGGCAAAACCAATTACCCTGCCTATGTGAAACAAGTTGCTGAATTTATTGCCAAATTACGGAATGAAAGTTTTGAAACCATCGCACGTGTAACAACAGAAAATTTCTTTCGCTTGTTTTGATGCAAAACAACCAACGCGCTTTTAAAGATTATCAAAATTATCGTCAGTTTAGGGGCAATCCCTTGTGGTTGCCCCTACAATTAAGTGGTTTCCAAATACCGAATTGTGGAATAATAGGAATAGGCTCAGTTAAAGTAGCGTAAAAATGGAGGTAGGAAGAGCAGACAATGATTTAAAGACTGAACTCCACGTTGTCTGCCCAATGCTAGGCAACATCTTGCCCACCTGAGCTGCTTTATATAATAAATTGCTGTACAATATCTGTTAATTGCTCAAGCTTTTTAAGTCCTTGCAAGGTCCCGACTTGGCTATAATTAATCAATTTAGCAGCTTCAGGATCATTATTGTCTATGGTGGCGATGCAACAAACATTGCCCTTATCACCTGTGTCGATCTCAACGAAAGTACGCTCGTCAGATTCATCACTCATCGTGAGTTTAACATCACTGTCTTTGAAACGCGCTGCCTGTCCTTTTTGTACCATGCCATAGTCCCAACAAAATATCCACACGTAGTTCATGTTATCTAAACTGTAGATACGCATGGTTTCTTCATTATCTCCACCAGTATCGCCTACGCCCTCATCATCACTGAGGCTCATGTAAGGAAATTGCTCCAATTTTCCTTTATCACCAAAATAAACAAGTCCTTGTTTACCGTCTTTCGTTTCATAAACAGCCGCCAAATCAAAATCCGCAGCCGTTGTCCACTTCATCGTTATTGTAAACGATTTTTTAACGTCAATTGACGTATTTTCACCTTTTTGTTTAAGTTCCATAGTTCTCTCTCTATAATGAAGGTTTATGCATAGTAAATCTTTTGCTAACAAATATTAACAATATTTAACAAAAATCAGTCTTAAATGAAATATAGAGTTAACGATTTTCTTGACAAATTATCCCTTTTTGAGTCTAATGAATAACAGTTATAGTCAAAGGACTTTAGCTCAAGTGGCAGGTATTTGGTTCAGTCTAAAAAGTGAGTTCGAGGTTTTAGTTTTTCTTCAAAAAACTAAAACCTCGAACTGGTAAAACCTGAAACGAAGTCAGCGAAGCTAAACTAACAATCCTTTCAAATTGGCGAGAACCAAGTCAATTTGGGTTGTTTAAAGCGATCTAAAAATTATTTAGAACTTTGGGAGATACCCCCACCCAATGTTTGGGTGCTATTGTTAAAATTAGTTAACATAAAAGTATCGGAAGCTACAAAAATAGCCATAAGCTTGAGCATCATGGCTCCAAACGTTGCCACAAACAATTACCACCACTTGCTTTATCAATCGCGGCTAAACATTGTTTATGGGCTTGTAATTCCTCAGTAGTTGGTGCCAGTATTGTTAAACGCGCTCTTTTCTCAGAAATAGGTTTGATGATATTATTGGAATGCTCTGAAATATTGTTATTTTGAGCCAATAAACTGACTTGTCCACCAGTCATGACTAAATATACTTCAGCGAGAATTTCCGTATCAAGCAATGCACCATGTAGCTTACGCTTAGAATTATCTATATTATAACGTTTACATAAGGCATCCAGATTATTTTTTTGACCGGGGTGACGTTTCCTGGCTAAAGCTAAAGTGTCTGTTATTCGACAATAATCATCCAATAGCTTCCAGTTTTGATTGAGCAAATTCAATTCATGGTTAATAAAACCCACATCAAAATCGGCATTATGGATAATCAGTTCAGCACCCCGGATAAAATCCATAAATTCATTGACGATGTCAGCAAAATGCGGTTTATCTTGGAGAAATTGATTTGTGATACCGTGGACAGTAGCCGCTTCTGTGTCAATCTTGCGATCAGGTTGCAGATATTGATGATAACGTTTGTCTATGATGCGTCGATTTGAGATTTCTATACAACCAATTTCTATGATGCGATGACCTTCTCTGTGTTCAAGACCCGTCGTTTCGGTATCTAAGACAATTTGGCGCATATTGAAAATCCTCTTTAGTGCTACCCAATTATGGAGTCAATTCCTTGATTAGCTAAATGATCAGCCATCTCATTTTCTGGATGTCCACTATGACCTTTGACCCATTGCCATTCAATTTTATGGCGTTGACTGGCGGTGTGTAAGAGTTGCCATAAGTCAACATTTTTGACAGGTTTGTTATTCGCTCGTTTCCAACCGCGTTTTATCCAATTTTCAATCCATTGGGTGATGCCTTTTTTAACATATACAGAATCAGTCGTTAAGTAAACGTGACTGGGGTGCGTTAAACTGTCTAACGCCTTAATAGCGGCTAATAATTCCATGCGATTATTCGTTGTATTAAGCTCGCCACCATACAATTGTTCTTCTTGGTCAGAAAAGCATAATAACACGCCCCAGCCGCCTGGACCTGGATTGCCACGACAGGCACCGTCAGTAAACGCTTTAACAATGGGAATCGTCATCTTGTGTTCTCAATGTATTTTCAAAATGTGTGCCGATGGCTTCTGTTACTAATATCGGCTGAGTCAGCCATTTTGATCTAATAGGTGTTAAAGTGGCGACACGTTTTTGTGCAACTACTATATATACCGCTCCAAAATTAAAAGTCCAGCGTGAACCCATTTTTTCTAAAAATTGGGTGTAATTCTTAAACCGGTCTTTTTGAAAAGGTAAACCAAAAAAGAAAGTTTCTTGTTTTTTCAAGTCAAATCCTAGAAGAGCTAACCAATCTCTTAGGCGTACTAACGGTAAAAATCGTCCACACCACGCTACAGTATCGCGTCGCGCAAACAACCAACACCAGAATCCCCATAGGCTCAACGGATTAAAACCCAATATGACTAGATGACCCTCTGGAATTAATATTCTTTCCACCTCGCGCAAGATGTCATGCGGTTTTTTTTCAAATTCTAAAATATGTGGCAATATGACAACATCAATACTATCGCTGGCAATAGGCAAATCATCAGCTAAAGCATAAACACTGGAATAGGGTTTACAAATAGTGTTGACGGTCTTGCCTAATACGCAGCGGTGCATGATACGACTGCTTTCTAGCAAACAGCCGTGTCCCACGTCGCCAATTTGCAATAAATGATAACCAAATAACTGGGGTAAAATTTGTTGCAAAACCTTGGTTTCTTCGCGTAATAAGCGTTGTCCTAAGAAGGTTTTAAACCATTGATTAAGCTGAGAGGCATTGCCCATGAGGATAATTATTTTGTAAATTCTTAGAAACCCAGTTTTTTGAAAAAACTTAGTTGACGGAAAAATAGTATTTCGTACTGAAAAACCGGTATGTTCTTTTAAAAAGGTAACTTCATACCATTCGGTAATCCGAGTCCACCTGTTAAACCCGAAAATTTTTCTTGACTCGTTCTTTCAACTTTATGCACTGCATCATTAATGGCAGCTGCTACTAAATCTTCTAACATTTCCTTATCTTCGCTCATTAAGCTAGGATCAACTTCAACTCGCTGCACATCGTGCCGCCCCGTCATAACGATCTTGACCATACCGCCCCCAGATTCGCCAATGACTTCCAAATCAGCTAATTCCTGTTGTGCGCTTTCAAAATCGCCTTTCATTTTTTGGGCTTGTTTCATTAAGCCAGCCAGTCCGTTTTTCATAATGTGTTCTGTCTTCTATCAAGTGAAAGTTATTAGGGAAATTAAACGGTGTTTTTCCAAGTATGGGGCGTGTCAATGCCATTAAGTCAGGTACGAACGCGCAGGTTCGCCTCTCAATGCCATTGACTTAAGCCAGGGCGAACACTTATGTTCGCCCTACAGCCATGAAATAAAAGTATACTCAACGTGGTGACAAACTTAACTTTATTAGTGGGGCAATGACGTTTTTTGAAAAAACGGGGTTTCTTGCATCACTACTAAATGTTCAAGTTATTTTGTTACTGTTCTTTAGCCAATTTTTGAGTTAGGATGGCAAACTCTTGTTTCATTTGCAAGTTCTGGAAAACCAATAAATCTGGTACCTGGATATTAAGCAATAACTCAAAAGATTTTTGGCTAGTGCGTAGTAAATTAATCAATTCACCACTGACGCTGACCGTTTTATAGGTATTGTGCGCTATTTGTAAATCTGCCATGGTTTTCTCCTTGGCAAGAACTACTTTGCGGCGTTGCGCCCTTAGGTGCTTTTTGTATAATCTTGACGTTTTTAACGTCAAATTTTGAGCTTCAAGGTTAGCTGATAAATGCTGACGACGATTTTTATCACGTTCTCCGCGCAATAAATTTCGGGTTATCGCGCTGATATCTTGAACATCAGCCTCAATTTGAGCAATTTTGGGTAAGTATTTTTCATCAATATTATTGATGAACTTTTGCTGCATGTGAACCAGCGTTTTGAGCAGCACAGTGTACATACCATAATAGCGTTGGCTAATGTCTAAATCTTCACCGCTTTCAGTGGTGAGCGTCATCAGCTGTTGACTGATTTGTTTCACGTTATCATAAACGATACTACTTTGAATAATATCGTCTCCCACCACACTGGATAATAGCACTTCTAATTGTGCGTCGGTTATAGATAAACCGTTATCAGCCAATTCCTTAGCAAATTGAATTTTAAGTTCATCAATTTGGTAATAATTTTTTTCAATTTGCTTGGTTAATTGCTGGATTTTAGCATCATAATCTGCCACCGTGGTTTGCCAAGTTGAGCTAATAGGGGCACTAATTTTAGCCTGGCGATGTTGGGAAATGATTTGTTTCAGTTCCCTGTTTCGTGCTTCGAAGGCACGAATGCGTTGCCTGGTTTCAGTAGAATGAGAGATACTCAAAATTTCTACGGCTTCATCAAGCAATAGATTGATTTCACTGATGCTATCTGCTTTATCTTTACCGATTCCAAACCAAGTTGACTCTGGTAATGTTTCCTGTTCTTTTTCAAGGTTTAGCACCTTATTAAGTGTTGGAGTCACTTTTTTCCACATTTCTGCAAACAATCCGTTTTTCTTTTCAACCGGTTCCGTCATTTCCGTTGACGGATTGACTGACTCTTCAGCCGTTTCTGTGGATTGACCCCACATGTTGCCCATAGCTTGTTTTGATTTTTCCAACCAGGAAATTTCAGCCTCATTATTTTGTGGGGTGGCATCGACACAGCCTACCATCATGACTAACAATAGGGTTGCTAGTAGTGATTTAAAATCAGATTTGTTCATGTTGACACACCTCTTGCTTTAACAACTTTAAAAATGATCATTGCGAATTATCAACATTGATCAACTATTATTAATGATAACAGATAAATGACTTTTTTTCAGTTAATGACACGAAATATAACAAAATATACCATTTTAAAAAATTCGTTTATTTCAGATAGAAGTCATGTATTTTTAATCATCATCGACTTGAAAAAAATTCTTTGGATAGGTAAACGAATATCTATGATTTCATCAATAACTTCAGTGTCATGTTGTATATCAAAAATTTTGTTTCCATTTTGAAAATAAATTTTGATCACTTTCACGGAGGGGATAACTAACCAGCATGATTTAATACCGAGCGTAAAATAAGCCTTGAACTTGGAAAGAATTTCTGTAATCGCTTGCTTTGGCGAAAGTACTTCAATCACTAATTCTGGCATTTGAGTCATTTTCAAAATATCCTGCTCCAATTCATCTTCCGATTCTTCAGGTAGTTCAAGATAAACGCTTATGTCAGGAATTAATTCATCTTTCGCTTTGAAAGCAAATTGGCTGAGATCAATTTGACTGCTATCTAAGCTGAGTTTTGGCATAACAGTCAACCTTTCGTCCTTAAATAATAAGCCTGTTATTCTACCCACCGCTAGACTATGGTTCCTTGATGGCATAATATCCCGTACCTCGTTTTCAAGAGTTTCAATTTCTATCAATTCAGTCATTTCTTTATTACCAAGTACGACTTTGTTTGTAGGTTGGAATACAAAGCTTTAGCTTTGTATTCCTAAAATTCGTTAATATAACCTTGACAAAATACGAGATTTATAATCTGATTTATTCAAGCACTGTCACATTATTAATAAGTGCGCCACATTTTTCTTTCAGATAAAGAATAAAAGGATCTTTGTCAACAGCTTTGACAATGTATTGTTGACGAGTTTCGGCAATGCGTTGCTGTTCTATAGCTGGCGTTTCGCTTTCAGGATGTTCTACACGAATTCGTACATTTTGTGGACCACCTAGCTGTTTTTGTAATAATTCTTCTATTTTCTGGGTTCGATCCTCGGTCAATAAGAATTTTTTTTCGGGTGACAAAGTTAAATGCCAGGTGTCCCCTTCATGTTTTTTAAGCTCGCAATTAAGAGCTAGTTGTTTGATCGTCCCTGGTAGCCCTAAAGAGTGTACGATATTTCCCCATTCATTTTGAGCATTATTAGTGTTTGTCAATGCAGGCGAAGTGGCGGGTTTAAATGGAACATTGACTGAAGGTGGGGAAGCATAAGCAGTCATGGCAGGGGAAGATGCCGTTGGTATGACTTGAGTCGGTGATGGTTGTTGTTCATTATTGGGGCGAAAGGCTAACATTCGCAACATGAGCATTTCAAAACCGCCACGCGGTTCAGGTGCTAATGGTAAATCGCGTCGTCCTAATAAAGCAATTTGATAAAATAATTGTACATCTTCAGGTGATAATTGTTGGGCTAGTTGCAATATAGCTTCACTGTTTTGTTGATGAGTATCAATGGTAGTTGATACGATTTGGGCTATAGCAATTTGTTGTAATAACGATAAAATGTCACCTAAAATCGTCACAAAATCAGGATTTTGTTCAGATATAAGGGCAATTTGTTGCAATACCCCAGGAGCATCTTTAGCGGCTAATATTTTAATTAATTCTAATACGACATTTTGATCGAGCGTACCTAACATACGACTTACATCGTCGTTTGATAGGTTGCCCGCCCCGTAGGCAATTGCTTGATCTAATAGACTGAGTGCATCTCGTAAACTTCCATCTGCCGCTTGTGCCAATAAGCGTAATGCTTGAGATTCATAACTAATACCTTCTTCTTCAGCGATTTTAGTCAAATGTTGGATAATCTGTTCCAGCGGTATGCGTTTAAGATTAAATTGTAGGCAACGCGATAAAATCGTTGGGGGTAATTTTTGGGGATCTGTAGTGGCGAGCAAAAATTTAACATGCGGTGGCGGTTCTTCCAAAGTTTTCAACAAAGCATTGAAACTGTGGTTCGATAGCATGTGTACTTCGTCAATGAGGTAAATTTTATAACGACCCCGCGTGGGTGCATATTGTACATTGTCTAATAAATCGCGGGTATCTTCAACTTTAGTACGCGAAGCGGCATCGACTTCAATTAAGTCAACAAATCGCCCTTCGTCAATTTCACGACAGGCGGCACATTGTCCACAGGGATAAGCTGTTATTTCCTTTTCGCAGTTGAGAGATTTTGCCAAAATACGTGCCACCGTGGTTTTACCCACGCCACGTGTGCCGGTGAATAAATAAGCGTGATGGAGACGATTATTAGACAGGGCATTTATCAAGGCGCGTAAAACATGGGTCTGACCAACCATTTCGGGGAAATTGTGAGGCCGCCATTTGCGAGCTAGAACTTGATAGGCCATACTGCTATGATAATTAAAAAAGAAGAGTGGTAGTCAGCACCAGCCACACCCCGGCACCCGCCTCCATTGCTGCCGCTGCTTCCTTCCGGACCTGACGGGGTTCACAACTTTGCGTCGCGAGGGGACCGACACTGACTACCATAAATTGGCGGAGAGAGAGGGATTCGAACCCTCGGTACGCTAAGAAACGTACACACGATTTCCAATCGTGCTCCTTCGACCGCTCGGACATCTCTCCAAAAAGGTGAAAGACATTCTAACAGAAAAAAATCATGATGTCTAGTCTTTTTTTTAAAAAATTAAATTAAAAAAACTAAAAATTAAAAAAAATGATATTTTTCAATACCTTACACAATATTTTTTGAAAATAAATTTATAAACAAGGATTGGGAATTATTATTTCAATTCTATTTAAAAAAATAGTATTTCTTTTTCAATAAGTTCCCAATCCCCAATTCCAAATTAATTTAAAGTTATGATCCGGGAAGATGATAAATCACCCATCGAAATAAACATTTCATTCAAACGCTTGACAAATGCCGCCGGATCATCTAGCTGCCCTCCTTCACTGAGCAAGGCTTGGTCAAATAAGATAGACACCCAGTCATTAAAACGTGTATCTTCCTTTTCTTCTTTGATAGCTTCTACAATGGGATGTTGCGGATTGATTTCCAAAATGGGTTTGCTACCAGGGATTGCTTGCCCAGCCGATTTGAGTAGGCGTTCTAAACTGGCATCCATTGCCTGTTCATCAGCCACCAAACACGCCGGTGATGTAGTCAAACGGTGCGTGAAGCGCACTTCTTTTACCTTTTCGCCTAAACTGGTGTTGATGCGTTCTAATAGGGGCTTCAAGGAATCTGAAACTTTTTCAGCTTCTTTTTTCGCCTCGCTATCTTCCAAATCGCCTAGATCCAGGTCACCTTTAGTGATCGATTGCAACGGTTTGTCATCAAATTCAGTCAGATGTGTGCTCACCCATTCATCAATTTGGTCAAAGAGCAACAGCACCTCAATATCTTTTTGGCGAAAAATTTCCATGTGTGGACTATTTTTCGCCGCTGCAAAACTGTCAGCAGTGATGTAGTAAATCTTTTTCTGCTCTTCTTTCATGCGTTCAACATAATCGGAAAGCGCAATAGCCGGTGTTGGATTATCGTCATGCGTGCTTGAAAAACGCAATAATTTAGCAATGCGTTGCTTATTAGCAGTATCATCAACAATACCTTCTTTAAGGACTCTGCCAAATTCTTTCCATAAAGTGGCATATTTATCAGGCTCATTGTTCGCTATGTTTTCCAGCGTACTGAGGATCTTTTTCACCGTACCGGAGCGAATGGCATCTATTTGCTTATTATGTTGCAACATTTCCCGTGAAATATTCAAAGGTAAATCGTTGCTATCAATGATGCCGCGAATAAAGCGCAAATAAGGCGGTAGCAGTTTATCATTATCATCCATGATAAACACGCGCCGCACGTAGAGTTTTATGCCGTGGCGGTTAGTGCGATCCCATAAATCGAATGGCGCACGAGCCGGGATAAACAATAACGCGGTATATTCATTTGTGCCTTCAACTTTGCTATGAAGATGAGCCAAAGGGGCTTCAAAGTCATGGGCAACATGTTTGTAAAATTCCGTGTATTCTTCGTCGGTTATTTCGGTTTTAGACCGCGTCCATAAGGCTTTCGCCGTGTTCACCACTTCTTCTTCGATTGTGGTTTCATCTTTTTTATCATCTGTCGTCACCTTAGGCATGATAATAGGCAAGGTGATATGATCAGAATATTTTTTGATGACGCCATGTAGGCGATAATCCGATAAAAATTCATCTTCATCGGACCGCAAATGCAAAGTCACCTCTGTGCCATGGGTTTGACGTTCAACGGTTTCGATGCTATAACTTCCTTCACCACTGGAATCCCATTTGACTCCATGCGATGGTTCTAATCCGGCACGACGGGTTAACAAAGTCACTTTATCAGCAACGATAAACGAAGAATAAAATCCGACTCCAAATTGTCCAATTAATTGGCTATCTTTAGCATCATCACCGGTTAACGCTTTAAAAAAGTTCTGAGAACCTGACTTGGCAATGGTACCAATATTTTCGACAACTTCTTCACGCGACATGCCAATACCGTTATCGCGTACCGTGATAGTCCGCGCATCTTTATCCACATTGACCCAAATTTTTAGATCAGCATCACCTTCATACAGTGCCTCATCTGACAGTGCCTCAAAACGCAGCTTATCAGCTGCATCTGAGCCATTAGAAATCAACTCGCGCAAAAATATTTCCTTGTTGCTATACAAGGAATGTATCATTAAATCAAGTAGTTGTTTTATTTCGGTTTGAAAACCAAGAGTTTCTTTATGAGCTTCAACTGTCATTTTTTCAGGTCTCTCCTTTGTATTAAGAATTAAACAGGCGTAGATATAAGGCTATCATGAACAGTTTCAAGGTTAATCGTTATGATAATAAAATATCTCGCTTTGATTTTACACCTAAAATCGGATAAATATAATTATTATAATGTAAAATGATTGATCAGTTTCTTTAACTTATATAGGTTCGATGATGGCAATAAAAATGCACTGCATTATTTTTAAATCGCTATAATGTCTATTGTGATTTATTCAAGTACTTTACCCTACCAAAAAGAATGGACTAGAAAAACATGTTGTCTCCATATATTGAGCATATTGAGCATTTTTTTTCAACCTATCAAGATTTATTGTGGTTATTAACTGTTGCAATTGATTTATCTATCACGCTGCTACTTTACAGGCTGTTTGGTAAAATGGGGCTTTATACTGTTGTGATACTTAATATTATGTTAAGTAATTTTCAAGGTCCTAAACTTACCGTTATTTTTGGTATGGAAACCAGTTTAGGGGTTATATTGTATTCTGGCATCTATTTCGCCACTGATTTACTCAGTGAGAAATATGGGAAAAGGGAGGGGCAACGTGCTGTATTATTAGGCTTTGCTGCTAGTATCATTATGGTTATTATGATTTATATTAGCTTACGGTTTTTGCCAAGTGATGTACCAGAACATGTAGAATTTGCAACAAATGTCCATCATGCTATCGCCACCATCTTTAATTTTACTCCGCTATTTGTGTTTGGTTCCCTTCTAGCTTATATCATCACACAAAGTTTTGATGTTTGGATATTTCATTATATAAAAGAAAAAACCCAGGGTCGTCATCTGTGGCTCAGAAATAATGTTTCAACCATTACATCTCAAGCACTTGATTCCATTTTATATACCATGGTTGTCTGGGGTCCAGTTGTCGGTTTCTGGCAAGCTATTGAATTAGCTTTTGCTAAATATATCATCAAGGTTATCATTGCAGTTATTGATACTTTTTTTATTTATTGGGCACGAGGTTGGAATGTACATGATAAAGATTGGAATGAATTTGAAAAATAACCAGTTATTAGTTATCAGTTAAAAATCGTTTCCAAAAAAACGGGGTTTCTAACCTGGTATTTTGGTATGTTATTTATTTTTACGGTTAATTTGCTCTTTATTAATTCCCAATTACTTC
The DNA here is from genome assembly GCA_003645255.1 of Gammaproteobacteria bacterium. Taxonomy (GTDB): domain Bacteria; phylum Pseudomonadota; class Gammaproteobacteria; order Beggiatoales; family Beggiatoaceae; genus QNES01. Next base: position 20,941 of record QNES01000016.1, on the reverse strand, counting down.
GTGTTTCCCCATTTCCAATTTCCAATTTCAATTGATAAATATGAACAGTGCAATCGAATGGAATAATCGTTACCAAACAACAGCACATAAGCCCCCACCTTGTCAGGTACTTGCAGCTTATACACATTTATTACCTTCCAGCGGCACCGCTTTAGATTTAGCTTGTGGTTTGGGAGCTAATGCTCTCCTACTTGCCCGTCATGGTTTAGATACTTATGCTTGGGATTATGCTCAAACGGCACTTGAGCGTTTACAAGCTTATGCAGTAACTCAACCTGGGCAAATTCATACCCAAGTACGTGATGTGAGTGTTTCAAAACCTTCCCCCGCTACTTATGATGTTATTGTGGTGTGTCATTTTTTAGATAGAAGTTTAGTATCTGCCTTGATACAAGCCTTAAAACCAAATGGTTTGCTATTTTATCAAACTTTTACGCGCACTTGTGTCAATGATTGTGGTCCAAAAAATCCTGAATTTCGTTTGAGGGATAATGAATTATTGCTTATGTTTGCTGATTTACAAGTAGTGGTTTATCAAGAAGAAGCCTGTATCGGAGATACAACGCAAGGTTTGCGTAATGAAGCATTATTAATTGCCAGAAAAATCCCCTTTGACAAAGGCAACTCTATACACACATCATCTGCCTTAGAATAAATTCTGCAGGCTAAAGTCGGCTAAAGTCGGCTAAAGCCGACTACTACGAATCACATTATTTTTAGTCGGTTTTAACCGACTTTAGCTGTTAGCATGGAAATTTATTTCCATGGTGATCAGCCAAAAATCGGATTTTTCAGTCGCAATATTATCTGGATAACTATAGCATAAAGGTTTAAACGAAATGAATATCTCCTTTGGAAAAGTTTTTATCATCTGCGTAGCTACTTTGGCTGGGGTATCTTGTACAGTAGCACCGGTTCATCCACCCCAACCAAGTGCCGTACCAATAGAACGTCAAGAAAAGATAACCAAAATTGACCAAACACCGCTACCTTCCAAACCATCCCCCCTGGCTGAAATAACGGAAATTGATAAACCACTGATACAATATAAGCCTGTCTTAACACCTCCACCGATAGTCGCTTTATTACCGACTTCCCTTCTTTCACTACGTCATACATCAGCTGTCCCTGGTGGTGTTGCCTGGATAACTTTGCCTAAGCAAAGTGCCACGCCACCCAAAATTCTATATCAAAAACGCCAAGTAGTGGTATTGCGTCATGGAAAAAAATGGGTCGCACTGGTAGGTGTTCCCCTAAATGCTAAAGTGGGATCGCATAGCGTTATTGATCAAGAAACCAGGAAACGTTATTCATTTAAAGTTAAGTATAAAAAATACAAAACACAACATGTTAGGATTAAAAATAAACGAAAAGTTAATCCTAATCGCAAGGATTTACAACGCATTAGGCATGAACAAAAACAGATTCAAGCCGCTTTGTCAAGTTATTGGCAAGCAACTTCAAATTCGCCTTTGCCATTAATGCAACCTGTCAAGGGGCGTTTCAGTAGCCCTTTTGGTCTTCGTCGTTATTTTAATGGACAACGCCGTAGTCCCCATAAAGGGTTAGATATTGCCGTGCCTCTGGGTACCCCGGTTGTCGCCGCGGCGCCCGGTAAAGTGGTCAGAACAGGTCATTATTTTTTCACTGGGAAAACAGTGTTTATTGATCATGGTCAAAGCGTAGTGACTTTATACGGTCATCTTAATACGATTGTCGTTTCCCCCGAACAAATCGTAAAAACAGGACAAATCATTGGAACAGTTGGCAAGACAGGACGTGCATCTGGACCACATTTACATTGGGGTGTGAGTTTGAATAATACCATGATTGACCCCATGTTAGTAAAACAGTAGGTTGCCAACATGATTGCTAGATAATCCTTTCTAATTGTGAATGGTGAATTGTTATTGAAGATTGCTATTGATTAATCTCAATCTCCATAATTAATAATTTACCATTCACGATTCACAATTCACAATTATTATGGTTGGCGACAATTGATAATGCGAATAGTGATATTCGCTACTCCTGCGCCAGCCGTTTCCTGTTTAAATCTTGTATTGAGCGTTGCGGCTTGCGCTTTTGCTTTTTCCTTAAAGAGGAATTTTTGTGTCTTTCAAAGATTTTCAATTACACCCTGGGATCCTTAAAGCCGTACAACAGTGTGGCTATAGCACACCTACACCCATTCAGTCTGAAGCCATTCCAAAAGTGCTTGCCGGCCATGATTTGATTGCTTCTGCAAATACAGGCACCGGTAAAACGGCTGCCTTTGTGCTGCCTGCTTTACAGCGTCTGACTAAGCGCCGCTTTAAAAAAACGTCTGGCAAACCGTCAGTATTAATATTGACCCCAACGCGAGAATTAGCTAATCAGGTTAATCAAGCCATTCGCAACTATGGTAAAAATCTTCGTTTATCAAGTCTTATCCTGGTAGGAGGAATGCCTTATGGACCTCAACTCCGAAGCTTATCACGACCCGTTGATCTCGTGGTAGCAACTCCTGGTCGTTTAATTGACCATATTAAAAGTCGTCGCATTGATTTATCCAATGTCAATATGTTGGTGCTTGATGAAGCTGATCGTATGTTGGACATGGGTTTTGTTGATGAGGTAAATCAAATTGCCGATTTGACCCAGGCTGATCGTCAAACATTATTATTTACTGCAACTTGGGATAACGAATTGTCAACATTGGCGCATCGCTTACTCAAGGAGCCAGAACGCATCCAAATTGAAAGCCAGCCAACTCAACATAATATTGAACAACGCTTACATCTAGCCGATGATCTTAAGCATAAAAACCGCTTATTGCATCATTTACTGGATGATAATGAACTGAGCCAAGCGCTCATTTTTTCCGCAACGAAACAAGGTGCTGATATACTCGCTCAAGAATTGATAGCGCAAGGACATTCCGCGGCAGCTTTACATGGTGATATGAAGCAGGGCGCACGCAATCGAACTTTAATGAATATGCGTCGGGGCAGATTGCGCTTATTGGTAGCGACTGATGTAGCAGCACGGGGGCTTGATGTCACTAGTATTAGCCATGTGATTAATTTTGACTTACCCCGTTTTGCTGAAGATTATGTACACCGCATTGGGCGTACAGGACGTGCAGGTGCATCGGGAACGGCTATCTCTTTTGCGTTGCCAGGTGATGCCATTCATTTAGAACGGATTGAACGTTATACCGGTCAAAAAGTGCCTCAACATGTGATTCCTGGACTGGAACCCACACGTGGATTACAACGCGCTCGCAAAAATAAACGCAAATCTCGTGGCAATGGTTCTTCATCACAGCCTAAAAAATATTATAGTGCTCCCAAACGCAAGGGGGGTCGCTATAACCAACCGCAAGCCCACAAACGACAAGGTAGAAACATGGGTAAAAAAATGGCTGCAACTACCCAATGACATTAAGTTAAGGGCAACCACAAGGGTGTGCAGCCTACAGAGGAGCGCATTTTATGTAGGGGCAAGACTTTCGGATAGCCCTTAAGTTAAGGGCATTGCGGAAACCCATGATTGGCACTGATATCAATAGTCGGATTCATTTACGGTGCTTGGTACTGGGTGTCCATCCGGAAACCTTGTGTATAATGGTGATAACAGAGTTTTGTCACGATAAATATTCTTATGTAGGGGCAATCCCTTGTGGTTGCCCTTAAACATTAAACCGAAAGTGCATGACATCTCCTTCTTGTACGATATAGTCTTTACCTTCTAATCGCCATTTACCGGCTTCTTTTGCAGCGTGTTCTCCGTTGAAAGTGACAAAATCCTGATATGAAATGACTTCGGCACGAATAAAACCATGCTCAAAATCGGTGTGAATCACCCCGGCGGCTTTTGGTGCTGTGGCACCGATACGTACTGTCCAAGCACGTACTTCTTTAGGACCAGCCGTGAAAAATGTTTGTAAACCTAACATACGATAACCCGCATGAATAACCCTATTTAGCCCAGGTTCACTTAAACCCATTTCATTTAAAAACTCTTGTTGTTCTTCTGGCGTTAAGCCAATTAACTCGGCTTCTGTCGCGGCGCACACTGATACTAATTCTGCCCCCTCACGTTTGGCAACGGCTTGTACTTGCTCAAGATAAGGATTCTGTTCAAAACCATCTTCTGCAACATTGGCAATATACAGCGTCTTTTTTGCAGTCAGTAGATGCAATTCGCGTAATAAGGTTAGCTCATTTTCACTAAGTGTCAAGGTGCGAACGGGTTGTCCGTTATTAAGGTGGGCGTGAACTTTTTCCAATAATTCTTTTTGCGCCAATGCTTCTTTTTTGCCACTTCTGATATTTTTCATAGATCGCTGCAAGGTGCGATCAATTGTATCTAAGTCTGCTAATGCCAATTCGGTGTTAATCACCTCAATATCGTCTTGCGGGTTAATTTGATTACTAACATGCGTGACATCATCATCCTCAAAACAGCGCACAACATGGGCAATGGCTTGGGTTTCACGAATATTGCCTAAAAACTGATTGCCAAGCCCTTCACCTTTCGACGCGCCGGCAACTAAGCCGGCAATATCGACAAATTCCATAGTCGTTGGAATGATCTTTTTTGGTTTGACGATGTTAGCTAATGTATCCAGGCGAGCATCGGGCATGGCAACTATCCCCACATTGGGATCAATGGTACAAAAGGGGTAATTTTCAGCCGGGATTTCGGCACTGGTTAGTGCATTAAATAAAGTCGATTTGCCTACATTGGGTAAACCTACAATTCCGCATTTGAATCCCATAATTTTTTTATCCTTAGTTCTAGTTTTTGTGACGACGAAGAGCAACCAATCGGGCTTGCCCTACAACAATATTATTATGTAAGGGCAATCCCTTGTGGTTGCCCTGCTGCATAAAATTCTTTAACAAAAATTTCTAACCGTTGCTGAACAATGGCTTTTCGTAACCCTCGCATTAAGTATTGGTAATAATGCAAATTATGTAGTGTATTTAAATGGGTTCCTAAAATTTCTTTTGCTTTATCTAAATGGTGTAAATAGGCACGGCTGTAATTTTGACAAGTATAGCAATCACACTGAGAATCTAAGGGCGCGGTATCGTGCCGGTACTGACTATTACGAATTCGTACCACCCCAAAACGAGTGAATAAATACCCATTACGGGCATTGCGAGTTGGTATCACACAGTCAAACATGTCTATACCACAACGCACTGCTTCAACAATATCCGCCGGCGTGCCGACTCCCATCAGATAACGTGGTTTATCTGTGGGCAATTGCGGTGTTAGGTGAGCTAAAATGCGTTGCATTTCTTCTTTAGGCTCGCCCACCGATAGCCCTCCAATGGCATAACCATCAAAACCAATTTTTATTAGCCCCTCTAACGAGGCTTGCCGCAAATGCTCATACATCCCACCTTGCACAATACCAAATAATGCAGCAGGATTATCACCATGAGCAGTCTTAGAGCGTGCTGCCCAGCGTAGGGATAATTCCATAGAATCAAGGGCTTGCTGTTCCGTGGCAGGATAAGGTGTACATTCATCAAATACCATCACAATATCAGCACCTAAAGTGCGTTGCACTGCCATAGATTCTTCTGGTCCTAAAAACACTTTAGCACCATCTATTGGGGAACGAAATGTCACGCCTTGTTCGCTAATTTTGCGCATTTCTCCCAAACTAAATACTTGAAAACCACCTGAATCAGTTAGTATAGGTCGTTCCCAGTGCATAAAGTTATGCAAATCACCATGAGCAGCAATAATTTCAGTGCCTGGACGTAGCATTAAATGAAAAGTATTGCCTAAAATAATGTCTGCACCAGTCGCACGAACTTGCTCCGGGGTCATAGCTTTGACGGTGCCAGCGGTTCCAACGGGCATAAAAGCTGGCGTTTCTACCATGCCACGTTGAAAATATAAACAGGTGCGACGGGCTAAACCGTCGTTAGCAAGTTGTTTAAAGCGCATATAAGTTTTTATATAATTGTGAAACTTCGTTCCAAAGTAATAAGGCTTCAAGAAATACTATTTTTGACAAAAATAGCATTTATAATGGCATTAATCATTAAGCTTTAACCAAATTATTTCACCAACGCTACCTATCGCAACACCCACACTATAGCACACCAAATCACTCCATAAAAAACGATACCCCAGTATTAAACCACCCAGGCGATATTCTCGAATGTTGTCAATCCAAGGAGCATGATAAAACTGGCTCAATTCGATGAAAAACGAAAATAGTAGTGCGAAAATAGCTACCTTAACAATTGATTTTTGCGGAAAAATAAAACCAATTAAAAGAAAAACCATTAATGCCCATAATGTATCACCGGCATAAGTCGCTATAAACAGGGGGAATAGTTCAGGGTAGCTGCGCGAAGCCAGCCCTAGCATAATCACAATGAGTATTATTAATGCGTAAATAATTCTATTTCTAGTAAATTGGGTTGACTTCATAATTTATAAATTTTCAGCCGCTGAAAATTTGCATTTAAAATTGAAAAGTGTATAATAAATATAATAGTTGATAAAAGACTCTGGAATTTTACAGTATATGAACAGGAGGATTTTTCTATGAAATTGAAATTGCTTATTGTGGCTTTTGCCATGTTGTTGGTAACGAATGCCTCTGCCAATATTGTATTGGAAAAGAGTACGGTGGATGGTATGGCAGTGAACATGACTACAAATATTATGCTAGTCATGACGAAATCTGAAGCTAACTTTCGTTATTTAACGGAAATAGTGGCTAAAAAGCAAGCTGAAAAAAAATACAGAAAATACTCCAAAAAATCGCGTTCAAAAAACAAACATCAGCAGAGATCAAGCCGCCAATCTAGTCAAAGAAGAAGCCAACCTCGGCAACGCAAAAGGTCAAGCCGGTCTACTCAAAAAAGGAGTGAAAGTCGTCGGTAGCAAGCTACTAATGTAGCGTCAATGGTGGGCAAGAAGAGGATCTTGCCCACCCTACAAAAAAAACGTTATCAAATCAAGAGCACACTCACCTAAAATCTAAATCCGATTTTTAAACCATATTGCATGGTTTCACCATAAGAAATTTCACCATTGATAATGAGCAGCGGAAAGGGCGAAAATTGTAGCCCCGCTAATCCCCTATAACCAGTTTCGCTCACATCATCCAGCGTGACTAATGCGGAGTTTTCACTGGCATTGATTTTAGTAAGAGATGCACCTGCATACGGCGTAAACATTAGAAAGCCTTTGCTGACTAGCACATCAAGCGACTGGGTATCTACGTTAATATCGTCAACGCCTTGCAGTTTACTATAACTGGCTCTAACGCTAAGTGCCGGTGTCACCATGCTCCCTTCAAGAATGGCATATTTTGCTTCCAGCCCCCATAGTTTGATATTGGTATCGGGCATAGCAACATACATTGCACCTACGTCTATATTAAACGGTAATCCTTTTTGGACATGCAATCTGGGAACGGGGATAAAAGAATAGGGATCACCATCGTCAACCATATTTTTCCAGAATACCTTATCATCACTAATGTCAGTGATCACCATTTCCAATGATACATCAAAGCCGGTGATACCCAAAGGCTCTGCTGGTGCCATTGGAGAAAATAATAGGGCACTGCCAAATTCTTTAGTAAATTCCTTAAAGTCGTCTTGTGTAATCACGTCTGTGATTTCAATGTCTTTTGCCGATACAAAATGGGCTGCTAACAATAATACGACTATTGCAATGATTTTTTTCATTTAGCCTCTTTAACATTTTTAAGCTGTTCAATCAAGAAATCCGATTTTTGGAAAAATCGGATTTCTACTGCGTACCTACTTAATTCAAGTTTCAAGATAAATTTGCTGATAAAGCCGCTTGTAAAGCTCGTAATGCCAGCCCCCGATGACTTAAATCATTTTTCACCGCTGGCAGTAATTCCGCCGAAGTACAATCATGCGTTGGTACATAAAAAAACGGATCATAACCAAAGCCATGTTCACCACGCGATTTATGCAAAATTCGCCCTTCCCAACTGCCCTGACAAATCAAGGGCATGGGGTCATTGGCATGGAGCATATAAACAATGACGCAGTGATAACGCGCCGTGCGCTTGGCATCTGCTACCCCTTTTAATTTTTCCAATAATAGCCGGTTATTATCTTCATCGCTTGCCCCTACACCAGCAAATCGTGCTGAATAAATACCAGGCGCACCTTTAAGCGCGTCAACTTCAATCCCAGAATCATCTGACATGGCAGGTAAACCGGTATGTAGGGCAGCATTTCGCGCTTTAATAAGGGCATTTTCAACGAAACTTAAACCGGTTTCTGCGACATCAGGTACTTTAAATTGACTTTGAGGGACTACTTCAAAATCAAAGGATTGTAGTATTTGGGCAAATTCGCGTAATTTGCCCGGATTGCCACTGGCTAAAACAATGGTTTGCTCATTCATTAAAACGGCACATCCTCATCAAAACTTTTATCAGCAGGTGGCTTAGTCGAATCCGTTGCTGGCGGCGGACTTGGTTGAGTCACATTATCCATGGGCGGAGGCGATGGGGGAATGGATTGTCCCATACCGTCACTGGAAGGCGGTGGTGGTGGAATTTGTTGTCCTACACCTTGATTCATAGGCGGCGCACCATAACCACTATTCGGTTGCTGCTGTGGCGCACCATAACCACCACTTTGCTGCTGCGGCGCACCATAACCACCACTTTGCTGCTGCGGCGCACCATAACCGGCATCAGCACGACTGTCTAACATTTGCATTTCACGACCAATAACTTCTGTCATGTAGCGATCTTGCCCTGTATTTTGATCTTGCCATTTACGAGTTCGTAAATGACCTTCTACATAAATTTTTGAACCTTTATGTAGATATTGTTTGACGACTTCAGCTTGGCGATCAAAAAAAACCACGCGATGCCATTCCGTTTCATCTCGCCATTCACCGGTTTGTCTATCCTTAGTTGAAAAACTGGTAGCCAAACTGATAGTTGCTATAGCAAGATTTGCCGGCGTATAACGCACATCAGGTTCATTTCCCAGGTTACCTATCAAAATAACTTTATTAACACCCCTAGACATTTCATTTTCCCCTTTATATCAATTAAATCAAAAACTTAGCAGCAAACAGCTGCACATTTATCCAATGCGGCTGGCTCTAAAATCTTACGATCAACTTTTAAATAAGCCACTTCTTCGTCAATAATAACCATGACTTCTGCCACACCAGGTACTTGCATCAGACATTGGGTTAATTGATTAGCCTGTTTTTTGTTAAGTTGTCCAATTTTAAGTAAGTGGCTACTTAAATAATTTGGATGTCGCATTGTGGCAGCGAGTATAAACCATATTATAGTTAATATGGCACAAAAACCGAAAACGGCTCCAATGCTATAATGTTGATGTAACCAACCTCCGCCTACACCTCCAAAAAATGCGCCGAAAAATTGAGAACTTGAATAGACACCCATCGCGGTCCCTTTGCTTTCTGTTGGTGCTAGTTTACTAACCAGGGAAGGTAAGCTGGCTTCAAGTAAGTTCACCGCCGTAAAAAAGAAAAAGAGCATGATAATAATACCGGTCAAACTTTGATGAAAATAGCTCAATCCCACTTGCGATAAACCAAGTAAACCTATTGCTCCCACAAATATGAGTTTCAGGTGGCGATATTTTTCAGCAATAATAATCAATGGCACCATAACAATGATAGAAGCCATTAGCACTGATACATAAACTTGCCAATGGTGAGCCACATCCACTTGGTTATCTAATAAAGCAATCGGTAATACAACAAACATTGAAGTCAATAGCAAATGTAACACGAAAATACCAATATCTATGCGTAGCAATTGGGTATCTTGTAATACCCGTTTAAATTGTGCTAATGCAGGCGTTGTATCACGGTGAAAACTACAAGTGGGCGGCTGGGGTATGGTGCGGTATAATATAACAATACCCACCGAAGCCAGTATGGCAGTGAACCAAAAAATGCCGGACATCCCTATCCACTGATAACATAAAGGACCTGCAACCAATGCGAAAATAAACGAAGCTCCGATGCTCATCCCTAAAATCGCCATTGCTTTAGTGCGATGTTCTTCACGAGTCAAATCGGCTGTGAGTGCTAACACGGTTGAAGAAATCGCACCGCAGCCTTGCAAAGCACGACCTATAATAATGCCAATAATTGAAGTGGATAAAGCAGCAATAATACTACCAAACACAAATATTGATAAACCAATATAGATGATAGGTTTACGTCCAATACGATCTGATAACATTCCAAAAGGAATCTGCAAAATCCCTTGCGTCAAACCATAAATGCCTATCGCCAATCCCACTAATAGGGGAGTTACGCTTGGCAAATCTTGTGCGTAAAGGGCAAATACAGGAAAAATCATAAATAAACCCAACATTCGCATAGACATAATACTGGCTAATGCAATGGTGGCACGTCGTTCAGTGGGTGTCATAGAGAGTCTTATAAAAAAATAATTGAAAAGAAGTATAGATTTTAATTATAATAGATATGTGAACTAAAAAGGTAAAATCCATTTAAAAATTGAATATAATACCATGTTTATCAATAATGATGGGCAATGCGGAGAATTAAAAGATTTAATATTGTCATCCTATTTGATTTGAACAATCAATTAAGATTTAGATTGTGATTTATAGTTAATTAAAGGGCAGATACCGGTTCAATGCCATTAAGGAATGAGGATTCAATAAAACCCGAAATTAAACCTGCCAGGTTTTTAAAACCTGGCAGGTTTGGACATTCAAGTTTTGGAAGTTATTAAATCCTCATTCCTAAGTTAAGGGCAAACACACAGGTCTGCCCCTACAAAATTTCACGTATTCAGGGACTGTAGTGGCGAACATAAGTGTTCGCCATCCCGATACTTAATGGCATTGAGCCTACGCTCGCTATTTATTTGAAGTCAGAATAAGCTCTTCTTTGCAAATTAAGCAGTCCAGGCACTTGGAAGGACGCAAACCGTTAGCAAGTCCCCATAAATGTGCCACTTCATCGTGACCAGGCAAAATTAAAAGATGTGGAAAAAGAGCAATTCAAAAGTGGGTTTACTGGATTGGTATTAATATTAGCAATGGTGGGCTACCTGGCTAACAAGGGCATTTTAGAACGATGAAAATTGGTAACGGCATACTTCATTTCCATTGTATAAGGTTCATTAATTTGTTGAGAGGCATCCAGTATTTCCATGCCAACCAGTTTGCCTTGTTTGTCATAATCAAAAATGATTCCTTCCCTTTCTTCATCACTTTCTTCAACCGGGCTATCATTAAATAGGATACGTAGTATATCCATTTCGATATCGTAAATGACTTTCATAATGTTTTCCAATATTTTTTGATTTTACGGGTTCTGTAAACCGTGACAACGACAGCAGGATCGTTATCATCTGCTACAATAGCACGTAATAAAAAGAACTTGCCGGAACCAAAATCAACTTGTGATTGATAAGCGTGTCTTCCATTCTTTTCTGGGATAATTTGCTGTGGTTTTTCTAATACAGATTTTAACAAATTGAAAGGAATAGCTCTTCGTTGTATTTCATCTAAGGCATGTTGAGAAATTCTAAAATTCATCTGTCATTTTTACTCCTTCATTTTGACTTCTTGAGTACAACGGATTATCGAAACAAACGGATTTTTAGGGGAAACGATCAACAAAAGTCGTTAAAATCCGTTGCATTCCCTAATCCGTTGTACTCAAACAGAGTTTACGATCAACTAACGGATTTTTTATTGGGAACGATCAATAAGTATAGCGTTTTTCGTTTGGGTGAGATACAAAAAAGGGCAACCACAAGGGATTGCCCCTACAAAAGATGTACTTCACTCAAAAGGGAAATGCTATATATCGGACAATTGGTCCGTGCAGGGCATTCAGTGGCGGTGGCTTTACAGGATGAGGATAAACAACGGCATATTGAAGAAATCATCCGGGTACAAGTACAGCAGGTTAATAAGGAGTAAGGGTTTTGTAAGAACGAAACCTGAAATAGAAATCCGATTTTTGAAAAAATCGGATTTCTGGTGAAATAATAATCCTATAAAAATACGGAAATACCCCTAAAAAAATCGAGCAGGGGCGCTGCCCCTACAACCTCGCTGGAGGACACCCCCAGCCCCCGTTAAATGAAAAAAGTCTTAAATATCAAAGGGTTACCAGGCGAGGCGAAATCCGATGTTGTTGTAGCGGTTGTCATGCGAGAACCTGCTATGGGCAGCCGCTCGCACGTCCATTGCTTTGTTGATCCACGAGCCGCCCCGAACCACAAACCGCATGTCATGATTTTTGCTTCCACATTTTTTTTCTTTACCGTTATACTTATCTTCATATTCAGAGCAAGTCCATTCCCATACATTTCCCAACATATCAAATAAACCAAAAACGTTTGATTTAAAAGAACCTACTGGGGCGGTATAAATATAATCATCAGTACAATTGTGAATAGTCCAATTTGAAAACTTTTTCTTAGCTGTTTTATCAGCTACATTCACATAACCACACGCATCATCGAAATTATTCCCCCAATATCTAGAATACTCGGTGCCGGCGCGTGTGGCATATTCCCATTCAGCTTCAGTTGGTAAGCGATATTGTTTACCTGTTTGTTGAGTTAGCCATTCCGCATAAGCAATTCCATCATTCCAACTCACACAGACAACAGGATGTGTCTCAGCTTGAGAAAAACGGGGATCACGCCAACTGGCTCCCTCATTCTGACCTAATGCCCAACAACTTCTCTCTTTCTCCGCGTCCGTCTTATACCCAGTCGCATTCACAAATTGTCTAAATTCACCGACGGTAACTTCATACTTCCCCATCGCAAATTGATCAATATTCACCCGATGCACAGGCTGTTCATCATCATATCCACCACCCTGAATATCGCCCATCCGAAATTGCCCTGCTGGAATCACAACCATTTCTGGACCTGAATTACCGTCTTGTAAGCGATCAGTGAAAACTTGACCGGGTGCCAAAGGCTCGATAATAGGCAGTAGTGGCGGTGTAATAGATGTAGATTGAGCAAAATAAAACGGATCCGTAGCATTGCGATAATCGCCAATCCCCATGACAAGGGCAATGCGTGCGCTATTTTGCCCTGATGAGCGAATGCCCTTCTTTTCAGGAGCTTCGGTATCAAATTGAATGAAAAAGAGGGCACCTACTATAATGATACCCACAAAAGCAATGATAACTCTCAACATGATTATTTCTCCTGTTAGTTAGTGTAGGGTGGGTAGGGTGGGTAGGCTACTCTATGCACACATCCAATGCCATTAAGTTAAGCTTTGGAATCCAAATCTGAAGGTTTGAATTCCAAGAAATATAAGGGATTTCGTCGGGGCAGACCACCACCGCGACTGCCCTTAACTAAATGGCAGTGAGGTGCAGGCTACAATTATTATCCGATATATTAGCGGCGCGTCGTACTAGGCACATTATCCAAACTTAATTCAAATGTGTCTATCACAGCATTCACATCAACAGTATAAATACCTGCTTTCAAACCATAAACATCCAAGGGAATGACTTTTTCAAAAGGCACTAATGCCTCTGTACACATTTCTCCTACTGAATGAGTGTTTATGACCACTTTGAAAAGATTATCTTCTTGTGCGCTATGAATTTGCTCAATCTGCTCACAGCCATCACGGAAATAACCGTTGACAATAATATTGACTTGTACAGGAAAAGATTCAAGCAGGTTAATTCTGATATTTTCAACTTGAGCGAGACGATCAGACGGAATAGGGGGCGGAGTCACATTGCTATCCCCACAAATACCCGCATCATAATCTCCAACCTGACGCAAAATCTCTTCAGCCTCAACACGTTGCCCTGCTAATTCACTATCAATCACACGAGCAATCAGTTTATCCAGGCGCGTCACAACATAGCAAGGTACACTTGGCTCCTTATGTGAAGACCCTACGCCGGAATCATCGGTTAAGAAAAGATAACGCCCTTGTGTCAATACCTCGGCATGACGCATCATAAATTCCGCCTTATCACCAACACCACTGGCTGCCAGTGGATAAATGCGTAGCCCTTTATGCCGCGCAATACGGATCGGTTCCAACATCGCCTTTAAATTTTCATCATGCGGAGGGGCATCAGCGACTAAAAACAATAGGCGTGCGACATTACCTTGGCTCCATTTGGCTGTTACCGCTTTTTCTAAAGCTTGTTCCATAGCTTCAGGATAATCGCCACCCCCTCTCGCTTTTTGCTCATTTAACTGAATTTGCATCTCATTAAGTGAGTCAGTGAAAGCAAAATCCCGCACCACATATTCATCACCCCTATCGCGGTAAAGCACTAAACCAAAACGCATACGAATCTGCTGATGACGAGCTTGCACCACACTAATGATGTCACGTAGTTCAGTGATGATATAATGCAATTCATCAAACATACTGCCAGTTGTATCAATCACAAACATCACATCTAATGAATGCGGTAAACTAGCCGCCACACCGGGCAACGTGATAGTTAAGCGACGGTCTTCAGATAACTGTTCTAAATCCAGTATGGTATTCAACACTGAATTGGGTGAACCTAATTCATCTGCCGGTGCTGCTACGTGCAAATTAATCTGTGAATTTGTCACCCTGTCAAATTGTGGAAATAGGTAAAACCGCCCATCAGTACCCACATAAGTATCTATTAGCGGTGCAGAATCTATCGGAGAATTGAGAACCCTTAAACTCGCATTACTCACCCCTTTTCCCGCATCATCAACAATAGACAATGTCACTCTATCTAACATATTAATAAAGGGTAAAGAACGATCATCCTGTTGCCTATTTAAATAATCTTGAAAGGCGGCAAAATTCAGATTATCATCAATATCACCCGCTGTCAAAGTGCCTGAAATGGGGGTAATCTGGCTATCACCAGGAAAGGGCGATGGTGCTATAATTTCAGCAGCAGCCACAACTGATCCACCAGACATGCTTGCTGGTGCAGAAGGAAGTGGTGCAGAAAATTTATCGATTCCGCCATCATCATCAGCTCCAGAAAAGTCAACTCCCGATTCATACGGTCCATCAAGGAAGTTTCTTTCATCTTCAGTGAGCATCAATGTGGCACTGACGTTAGCTAGCCAGTTAACCGGTTGCGCGACATCTGAACCCGCCTTTGCTAAAGTAAGATACCACTTGTAAGTGCCTGATGGTATCCCAGTAGGAATTTCAAAGGCAAGGAGCTTAATTTCAGGTACGCTCTGGATAAACCATCCGGTGATTAATGACACAATTTGATTGCGTTTATTAATCCCTTCCAGACCAGGACCATCCCAATAATAAAGAGCACCATCTGGAAATTGGACGCTCAGGTAAACATCAGCCTCTGTCACACTGATTTCATCAACATTAGCGGCGACAGATAGTTCCAATAAATCACCCGCCGCAAATAAGCTTTTGTTCAGTGAAAGAGGGAAGCTTTGTGCATAAGCATAGCTAGATAAAACCAATAAGCTAATGCATAAGCTCTGAGTTAATCGTTTATTGATATACATTGAATTATCCTCTATTTATTAGGTAAATGTCTGGTTACGTTATCGCGCTCTAAGCTAATCCAACCTACCATACAAGAAACAAAAATAGAATTGTAGGGTGGGCAAAGTGTTTTAATTGCCCACCTTACCTCTGCCCTTTGTGAAGTTATTTTTCTGACAATCTATAGTTGAACGATTTTTTGTAAATGTTGACGAAATGCTTCAGCCTGCATAAATCCAACGACGCGATAAGCTTGTTGTTCCAGCCCGTTCGTATCAAAAAATAGAATTGCCGGTGGTCCAAAAATGCCAAAGCGTTTATAGAGGGCTTTATCTTGTTTATCATTGGGTGTAACATCGGCTTGTAATAAAACAAAATGAGCCAATATTTTTTGCACCCCAGGATCACTCAAAGTGAGGTGTTCCATTTCTTTACAAGAAATACACCAGTCTGCATAAAAGTCTAGTATCACCTGCTTATTTTGTGCTTTTGCTACAGCCAGTTCACGTTCTAGTCCTTCTACGCCTTTGATAGCTTTAAATGGTGACACTTGCACCACGCTAGAGTCAGTTGTCTGATCACCTATTTTGAGATTTTGCAGTGGTTGTAAAGGATTCACATTGCCGCTGGCGGCACCGATTATAAGCAATACACCATATACCAGTAAAATAAATCCCAAGCCCTTCCAAAGTTTATGCCAACCGGATACTTTGGAATCAAGTTTATCCAACGCGCCGATATACACTGCTGATATAATCAACAAGCTTGCCCATAATAGCATTGTTATTTGTCCTGGGATAACGCGCTCTAGCATCCAAATCGCAACGGCTAGTAACAAGACTCCAAAAACGGCTTTGACTGTATTCATCCATTTGTTTGCTTTGGGTAACCAGTGACCGGCGGAAATACCGATGATAATCAATGGAATGCCCATACCTAAACTCATAAAAAAGAGGGCAAGTCCGCCTAGCACGGCATCACCGGTTTGACTGATATAAATTAATGCACCTACCAAGGGAGCGGCAACGCAGGGTCCAACAATCAGTGCGGATAATACACCCATAATGGCAACCCCTATCAATGTGCCACCTTGTTGGCGATTGCTGAAATGAGTGAGTTTAGTTTGTAATCCACTCGGTAGTTGCAACTCATAAAAGCCAAACATGGAAAAAGATAAGACGACAAATACTAACGCAAAACTGATCAATATCCAGGGATTTTGAAAGGCTGCTGATAGATTTTCGCCGAGTAATCCTGTCAAAACGCCGACAATGGCATAAGTACATGCCATCGCTAATACATAAACCAATGACATGATAAAGGCTTTATAAGTAGTGACTTGTTTGCCTTGCCCTACAATGATGCTAGATAAAATCGGAATCATTGGGAAAACACAAGGTGTCAATGATAATAATATTCCCAAGCCGAAAAATACCATGATGGTATATAATATATGAGCATCAGCCAGCAAGTTAGCGAGACGATCTTGTTCAGAAATGCCGTTGGAAGGGAAACTTAAATTAACCACTTTTGTTGTCGGCGGATAACATAAGCCGGCATTAGCACAACCTTGATATTTAACTTTCAATGCGACAGTTTTAAGCTGCGCTGTTTGAATAGGCAGAATTATTTCAAGTTGGGGTGATAAATAAATTTGGGCATCGCCAAAGTAAGGATCAGGTTTCAGGGTGCTGGGTGGTAATTGTGGTGTACCGAGTTTGCCCTCACTTTCTAATGAAAAATTCAATTTATCTTGATATAAATAGTAGCCATCGGCAATTTTCCACCGTACCACGAGATGAGAGGGATCAGAAAATTCGGCTGAAAGTATAAAAGCTTCATCAACTTTAAGAAATTCTACTTTTTCCCCAAATTGAGTGCCCCTATTTTCTGGTATTAAACCATCCATTAATTTAGCTAATTCAGCTAATTCAGCGTCATCAGCTTCTATCGCTTGACTAAGTTGTGGAGTTTCTTCTAATGTTACCAGGGCACTTTTTTGAATAGGGGGATAACAGAGTCTCCCATCAGCGCAGCCTTGGTAACTGGTTTCTAGTGTTAGAGTGTCTAAGCCCTGCGCGTCAACAATTGGCAATTTAATGCTTAATGTTTGTTCATAGATTTCGACACGCCCATATTTGACATCATCTATGATTTTACCAGGGGGAAATTGGGGTGCGCCTAATATGCCACCTCCTTTAAGTGTAAATTGAAATTGATCGCGATATAGATAATAATTATCGGCAATTTGCCAATGGGCTACTAACATGGAAGAACTTTCCAGGTAGCTTGAAAAGATAAAAGCCGCGTCTGGAGGTAGAATGTCAGAAATTCCCCCTAACTCTTCTTTTTCAAAGGGTGGATTTGTCTCAAAGGGGGAAAAGTTGTTTAGTTCTTCAGATTCAAAAAGGTTTTCCAATTCAGGAAAATTTTGTTGAGATTGGGCGTTACTATACCAGGTGAAGAAACACAAACTTAATAATACTAGGGCTTTTTTCATCATAGTTAAATTTTCAGTTTTGTAAATACCTTAAAAAGAAATAGCATTTGTTGAAAAAATGGTATTTCTATACCTTATCCAGCCACACCAAATAACTCGGCAAGCCTGTTTCTATAGGAAGCGCAATTAATTCAGGTATGTCATAAGGATGTTATCCTAACAAGGTTTGTTCAATAGTAGCATAATGTTCACGGCGCGTCTTAATAAATAATAACACCTCGGCATCATTGACAATTTTGTGTTCCCATTCATAAATAGACTGAATATTGGGCAATATATTAACACAAGCGGCTAAATGATTTTCGACAAGCATCGTTGCCAATTCATTTGCTACGGTAGATGGTATTGTTCATAGTCAAGTTAATAAGTAAATGTCGGGTTACGTTATCACTAACCCAACCTACCTGATCTTTCATAATATCTGATATAAATCAAAGAGATGGGAGGACATGCAAAAAGCTTGCCTTGATGCATATGGGCGAGGAAACGAAAAAAATGTTTGATATTTATTTTGAGTTAATGTATCATGCTCAACCATCGTATTAAAAAATTTTATTAAAAATAATTGGGACCAAAGTAACATTAAATTTTTGATGAATATTAAGTATATAATTAATTTTACTCTGATCCCAATTATTTCATAACATTCTCATGGAATTCAAATAATTATATTTATGATTTTAAACGTCTTCCAATTCGTGGCCTTGGTAACAAAAAGTTATTTATAGATGGTGAAGGTTTAATTGAAGAAAAGCAGCTAACAGACCTGTATAAAGATATGATTGTTTTATTGATGTTTGGATCAACATCAACGGTAAATGAAGAAGCAGGATTAGTAGCTTGTGAAATTGGTACGTTACTTGGAAAAACAGCGATTTTAGAAAAATATGTTAAAGAACGTTATATAAATGTGAGTCGTATAACAGGCGGTGCTACTGCAAATTCATTGGGTCAACTTGCACAAAAAAGAAATTGTAAAATATTTATCCCAATCATTAGGAGAGGACTACCATGTAATCAGCAATGGTTATATGGAGTTAGTTGGGTACGAAAAAGAAAATGGAATGCCTTTTGATGTGGTTGTAGAAAAAGGAAATAAGAAAATAGGAATAGAAGTTAGTTTTCAGGTTACTACAAACAGTACAATTGAGCGAAAAGCAGGGCAAGCGGCAGACCGTATGAATCTTATGCACTAAAATGGTTATAAGATTGCCTATATTTTAGATGGTGCAGGAAATTTTAAAAGAACGTCTGCTATATCAACTATTTGTACCAACAGTGACTGTACAGTAGCTTATTCAAATCAAGAATTTGATATTCTTTCTCAATGGATAGGTGAAACACTTGATTAAATTTATTGATTTATTCGCTGGTACAGGTGGTATGCGACTTGCTATGGAACAAGCTTGCTTAGAATCTGGAATAGAAACAGAATGTGTATTTAGTTCAGAAATAGATAAGAATGCTTGTTTATCTTATGAATTAAATTTTGGGGAGAATCCATACTCTGACATTAGAAAAATCCATGAATTCCCAGATTTCGATTTTTTATTAGCAGGATTTCCATGCCAATCATTCTCGTACGCTGGAAAAAGAAAAGGATTTGGAGATACTAGAGGAACACTTTTTTTTGATGTCGAAAGAATCTTAAATCAAAAAAAACCGGCGTATTTTTTACTTGAGAACGTACGTGGTTTGATCACACACGATAAAGGGAGAACTTATCAAACAATCAAAGAAAAACTAGAGAAAATTGGGTATTCTGTTGATTATCTTTTATTGAATTCTAGCAATTATGATGTCCCACAAAATAGGGTAAGAATATATATTCTTGGAGTAATGTATGGAACATTAAAGCTTACCTTAAATAGTGATCTAGGTGCTGCTGATACTCACAAATTTAAATTAAATACGGAAAATTTCCAAACTTCTTTATTTGAAGAAGAAAAAATAAAACCCAAAGTGGTTAAAGATATATTGGAGAAAAATCCAGATTCTAAATATACATGTTCTCCAGATTTTACAGACAAGCTAAAAAGAATAGTTGACTATGATTTTGCACAACTTGATGGGTATAGGCTAATAGACTATAGAGGTGGAAAGTCATTACATTCATGGGAGTTAGGTGTAAAAGGTATTTGTACTCAAAATGAAATAGAGTTCATGAACCTTCTTATATCAAATCGTAGAAAGAAAGTATTTGGCACACACCAAGATGGTAAGAGTTTGACAAGAGAGCAAATTGAAACTTTTTATGATGCCAAAAATTTTAATGAAATTACATCATCTCTCATCAAAAAAGGATATTTAAGTTGTTATGATGGAAAATATAATCCCGTCTGTGGAAATATGTCCTTTGAAGTATTTAAGTTTCTTGATCCTGAAGGAATTTCAATTACCTTAACTGCATCTGATTCTAATCGACTAGGGGTAATTCAAAATAATATTGCTAGGCGTATTACCCCAAGAGAATGTGCGAGGATTCAAGGATATCCAGATAATTACAAGCTTTTAGATAATGATAATGCGGTGTACAAACAAATGGGCAATGGTGTATCAGTTCCAGTTGTTAAAGCTGTTTTATTAGATTTTATGACACAAAATGTGAAAAAAATAGCTAACAAAAGCGGGCTGCTAAAAGCTGCTCTACTCGTGCCTAGCTATACAACTTTATGAAAAAACTCAATAATTGGGGTCAGAGTAAAATTAATAATTTATAGAAAGAACCAAAAAGACTGTAAATGATAACCATTGGTAATAAGTGGTTCACTACCAAAATTAATGTGACTCTGACCCCAATTATCTTCTTAAAAACAATATTGCAATCTATGACATTTTCCATTTTTTTCTCCTCAATTATATTAGTTTGTTTTGACTTATACTTAATAAAAGCAAATTATTTGCCAAAAATCTAATAGCTTGATTTTAA
>QNES01000015.1 GCA_003645255.1 Gammaproteobacteria bacterium | reverse complement strand
TACACCGTCGTCGTATAGAAATTATTCATTTCTATATAGGCATCTGGACGTACCGGGTGAGCGATAGGTCCGGCATCTTCTGAAAATTGGCGGGTACGCAAATTTTTGACATTATTAATACGAATAACTGCCCGCGATCCCATATCAGCTGAAAATTCTTGATCACGAAATACGGTTAAGCCCTCTTTCAGACTCAATTGAAACCAATCGCGACAGGTGACGCGATTGCCGGTCCAGTTATGGAAATATTCGTGAGCGATAACCCTTTCGATATTTTGAAAATCGCCATCGGTTGCCGTTTCTGATTTAGCCAAGACATATTTTGAATTGAAAACGTTTAAACCTTTATTTTCACCGCTATTAAAATCCTTGACCGCCACAACCTTATAAACATCTAAATCTTATGCCAACCCAAATACTTCTTCATCTTCAAAATGCAATGTGGCGGAATTTATCCAATAATCGGCTGGTTGGTAATCTTTGCGAAATTTTTTGACCGGCATTGACGCCATATTGATTAAGTCTCCATTAATGGTAGTGCAGAAATACCCTTTTTTGTAAAAAACTATGCGCGAAGTCGCATAACTTATTGAAAAATGCCATTTTCTTATAAGAAAAAACGTATAATAATTGAAAAAATAGTATAACGAATTGAAAAATAAATGAAGGGCAGCTTATGCGTCAAGTCGATTTTTATCTATTACACACCCATTATCGGCAAGAAAAGGAGCGTTTCACTTGTCAATTAACGAATAAAGCTTGGCATCAGGGCTATCGTATTTATATTCATACTGATACCAGGGATTCAGCTCAGCGACTTGATAGGATGTTATGGATCTTTAATAAGGAAAGTTTTTTGCCACACGATATTTACCCTGACGAATCATCATCTGCACCGATACAGATAGGTTACACTGAAGCAATTTGTGAAGGAATGGATGTCCTAATTAATCTAACTGAAAACGTGCCACCGTTTTTTGAAGCATTTGAGCGAATGGCTGAAATTGTTGATGATACCGAGCCAGCGCGTCAAGCCGGGCGTACCCGTTATCGTTTATACAAAGAAAAAGGTTTCATGTTAAAAGTTCATAACATTAACCGTTAAGGAATGGAAGTAGGCATATTATGAAAACCACGAAAAAAATTGAACTTCCGATATTAAAAGATATTGTTGTCCCTGGAAAAGATATGCCGGAAGTGGATGAACTTCCATCCGTATTGAGCGATATTCAAATTAGAGCACTTGAACAACAAATCGAAAGAATAGTTCAATTCAAATTGGAAGCTGTGTTAAAGCATGCCACAAAGGAAGCTGTCAAAGAAATTAATGCCCATCTTGATCAGGTGTTGCCAAAATTAATCCAAGCGGCTAATAAGAGACAGCACAGAAAAAGATAGTTTAGAAATACCATTTTTTGAAAAAATGGTATTTCTTTATTCGCATTATTTGTCGTTCAGGATTCGAGGCTAATGATGAGCATAACAAAGGGCAACTGCTAAAGCATCTGCGGCATCCGCTTGCGGCGTATTAGAAAGAGATAATAGGACTTTGACCATGTGTTGTACTTGTACCTTATCGGCATGACCTTTACCCACCACTGCTTGTTTAATTTGAGTAGGTGCATATTCATGTACCGGTAAGCCCTGCTGTACACAGGCAACGATAGCCGCACCTCGCGCTTGCCCTAATTTAAGGGCAGAAGCAGCATTACGATACATAAAGACTTGTTCAATAGCAGATACTGTTGGTTGGTATTGTTCAATGATTTGACTCATACCTGTATAGATTTCATGCAAACGTGCGGGAAGAGTCTTCGACTGCATACGTATGCACCCACTACCTACATAGATAGCCTTTCGTCGATGAATTTCAATGATGCCAAACCCGGTCAGTCGAGAACCGGGATCAATACCTAAAATACGTTCTATCACAATATAGTCACGCTAACTTTGCCATAATTTCTTCACTGATATCCGCATTAGAATAAACTTGTTGAATATCATCTAAATCTTCTAGCATATCCAATAAGCGCAGCATTTTTTGAGCATTATCTAAATCTAAAGTAATATGAGTTGAAGCTTGCATGGTGATTTCTGCCTGGGTTGGTACCCATTTAGCTTTTTCCATTGCATCAGAAACGGAGTAAAAATCATCCGGTGCGCTTAACACATCAATGGAAGTATCATCATTGAGTATGACATCCTGGGCACCGGCTTCTAAAGCGACTTCCATAATTTGATCTTCATCACTGCCAGGCGGAAAACTGAGCAGTCCAAGCCTTTCAAATAAATAAGCTACCGAACCATCAGTCCCTAAATTACCACCACATCTGCTAAACGCATGACGTACCTCAGCAACGGTACGCTTGCGATTATCAGTCATACAATCAACCATGACTGCTATTCCACCTGGGGCATAGCCCTCATAACGGATTTCTTCGTAGTGTTCTCCTTCTTGTTCCCCTGCACCACGTTTGATAGCACGTTCTATCGTATCCTTAGTCATATTGCCAGCCAAAGCTTTATCAATGGCAGCGCGAAGACGTGGATTCGCCGCTGCATCGCTCCCACCTAGACGGGCTGCGATGGTAATTTCACGAATTAATTTAGTAAATAATTTGCCTCGTTTGGCATCCTGAGCACCTTTACGGTGCTGAATATTTGCCCATTTACTATGTCCAGCCATAATCTGTTATATTTTATCTGTTATCAGTTATAAATGACTCAGTGGTTATTGACAACCAAAAGCTTGTTGGCTGCCTACCTCTTTAGTAGCTAATTTATCCCCGTCAAAATATACCTTCTGCCCTTCTGATGATACATCACTACTCGTTGTCATGGCTGAAAAGCACAGCAGGGGAGTAATAGAGGCTGGCGGTGTCAGTGGTGTGAATTTCCAGGCTTTTTTATAATTCTTACTGACTAAAATCACATAACCCTCTGGATGCCATTTCGCATTCATCGGCTCATCAATCTCTATGGTTTGATTATCAAAAAGATTTAAATTATTGGCATGTAAAAATTCCACGGTGACTTTACCACATTCAGGGCTATAAATATACGCCAATTGTTGACCATCCGGTGAAGGAATCACGCGGGAATCAACGGGCGGTGTTTTTGAAGTGGCCACATTTTGACAGGGCTTGTGTTCACTATCAGGCGTTTCGATAATTAAAATTTCATGACCATTTAAAGCAATTTTATCAAAGCGCTTTGCTCCATTTGGAAGTAGTGATTCCACTACAAAATAGCCAGCTTGTTTCATATAAAATATCTGACCATTTTGATAATTGCGCCAATCGGTAATGGTACGTGGTGCTCCATCAATATTTTGCACGACAATTTGATGTTTAAAATGGCGTTTATCCGTTGTACGACTAAACACACCACTTCGTTTTTCCTCAAAACTAAGTACCACCGTGGCGACTTCTGAGCCGTCGTCAGCCCATACGACTTTGTCATTTTGCTGAGTCGGTGTCCAACTTCGTGGTATATTGCTAGAACAGCCAGGTACAACAAGTAAAATGATTGTCATAAATAAACAATGA
Source organism: Gammaproteobacteria bacterium (assembly GCA_003645255.1). Classification (GTDB taxonomy): domain Bacteria; phylum Pseudomonadota; class Gammaproteobacteria; order Beggiatoales; family Beggiatoaceae; genus QNES01. Next base: position 36,467 of record QNES01000015.1, on the reverse strand, counting down.
CTGGTTATTAAAAAATAGTTATTCATTGCCAATTCCCCATCCTAATTCCCCATTACTTCTGTAAGTTTCCCAATTCCCCCTTAACGGATTTTTCTTTCTTGACCTGCTAGTAAATTTTGAATATTAGAACGATGCCGCCAAATAAGCAAGCTACTAATTATAAAACTCATCATAATATACTCCCACACGCCCGTAAACAAAAACATATACACCGGTGTAAGCATAGCAGAAGAAATAGCAGCTAATGATGAATAACGAAACAAGGCAGCCATGACAAACCAGGTTGCTAAAGCCGCTAAACTAACAGGCCATGCTAACATCATTAAGACACCAAATGCAGTAGCGACCCCTTTGCCCCCACGAAAATGAAAGAAAATAGGATATAAATGTCCTAAAAACACGGCGACACCAACACTTGCTAAAATGGCTTCATCAGAAATAATCAATTTTGCGACTAATACCGCTATCACACCTTTAAATACATCCACCAATAGGGTGATGATAGCCTGTTTTTTACCGTTTTGACGTAGTATATTGGTTGCCCCAGGATTACCTGAACCCTGTGTGCGGGGATCGGGCAATCCCAGCACCTTGCAAATTATTATTGCTCCGGAAAGGGAGCCTAATAAATAGGCTCCGAGTATTAATAAACTATTAATAAACATGTTATCAGTTATCAGTTATCAGTTATCTATGACTTCGTCACTGCGTTTCACAATTAAAATAACTGTTCTTCTGGAACCACTCTTCTAGGCTTCTTTTGTGGAGTACGCTTCTTTTGTTTTATAACCCGTTTCTTTGACGACTTTGATGATCTTGATGATTTTGATGATTTTGATGATCTTGATGATCTTGATGATCTTGATGATCTTGATGATCTTGATGATCTTGATGATCTTGATGATCTTGATGATCTTGATGATCTTGATGACTTTTTCCGACGTTTCTTTGAAACCTTTCGTTTAGAAGAAGAACTCGAACGACTTTCTTTATCTGTATCGTAATACTTCGCCAATGATTTCACTGATTTACCGGATAACGCTACCCTCATAAAATTCATCCATATAGGCAAAGCGGTATTACCACCTGTGGCGCGACGACCCAAAGAACGAGGATTATCAAACCCCATCCAAACTGTTGTCACTATATCAGGCGAATAGCCAGCAAACCAAACATCAAATTGGTTACTTGTCGTACCCGTTTTACCGGCAATATCACGTCGCCCAAGTTTACGAGCCTTACGCGCCGTTCCCCTACGAACCACATCCCTAAGCATAGATGTCATGTTATAAGCATTGTTAGCACTAATCGCTCTTGGCGCATAACGGGGTGTTTGTGTACAACTGTTATGAGGTACCAGAATCTCAGATTCTAACTGTTTATCTTGAGCCAAAACTTCTTTTGGACATTTTCGACAAATTTTTAATGGATTGGCCGAATAAACAATTTTACCATTCACATCTTCAATGCGATCTATAAAGTAAGGTTTTACCTGAAATCCACCATTAGCAAAAACAGCAAACCCCGCTGTCAATGCCAGCGGTGTCACCTCTGCTGAACCCAAAGAAATCGTTAGATTTCTTGGAAAGTCCTTCTTTTTAAAACCAAACTTAGTCAAATGATTAATCGCATAAGCTATACCAATTTTATCCAATAAGCGCACCGATGAAACATTAAATGAATAGGTTAATGCGGTCCTTAGGGTTGTCCAACCATAATACTTATGACTATAATTACGAGGCCGCCACCTACCAGCCCTAAACGGTGCATCATTAATGGAACTCGAAGGTGAATAACCCCTTGCCAGTGCCGCTGAAAAAATAAACGGTTTAAAGGAAGAACCTGGTTGCCTTTTTGCTTGTGTAGCCCGATTAAACTTACTTTTATAAAAATCAAAACCGCCTACTAGTGCTGTAATGGCTCCATTTTTAGGATCAAGGGCAACCAATGCAGCTTCAATTTCAGGGGGTTGAGATAAGCGCCAGCGTACCTTTTTGAAATCTTTTTGAGAAATAGCCTGATATAAATCATCCCTTGTGTCTTTTGTTACTCCTTTTTTATAACTTTTTTGCTGAATGACTGAAGGGCGCGCCATAATAATATCCCCACGTTTAACCACATTTTTTGCACTTTTTGGATAACGCCCTCGCGGTTTACGTGCCCAGGAAATATCATGCCACTTGACTTTAAATTTCCCCGCTTTTATATTATAAGCATCAAAACTTCTACGCCTAACTGATAACACCAGGCTAGGCACTAAACGATCCATTTCCTGGTAATTTTTTAAAATATTATCAGCCCACTTATTTACCTCTTCAGCATCTTTATTTTTAGGTATCGAAACATGAGCAACAACCCCCCTAAAACCATATCGCCTATCACGATTGAATAAAGTTCTGCGTACCACTGAGTTTGCCCCGTTTTGCAAGCGACTATCAATGGTTGTAAAGACCCTATAACCTCTGGTCATGGCTTCATCACCAAATTTCTTTACCAAAAAGGAGCGTACCATTTCAGCCACATATAAAACATCTAAATTTGCAACCAGTTTATAAGGCTTTGCGCTATTAGGAGCCTTGATGCTGGTATCGTAATCATCCTGACTAATATAATTAAGGGCCAACATACGTCTAAGCACATAATTTCTACGTTCTAACGCACGTTGTGGGTTCGTTAACGGATTATTAACTGAAGGGGCTTTGGGAATACCTGCTAACATAGCCCATTGATCTAAACTTAACTTATCAATATCTTTACCATAATAAATTAGTGCGGCTGCACCCACGCCATAGGCGCGATGACCAAAGTAAATTTTATTCAGATACAAACTCAGGATATCTTCTTTCGATAACTCATCCTCAATCTTCAGAGCCATCAAAATTTCTTTAAATTTACGGGTAAATGTTCTATCATGGGAAAGAAAAAAGTTACGCGCCATTTGCATGGTGATGGTACTCCCTCCTTGCCGTTTTTCGCCCGTTTTTAATAGGCTGAAAGTCGCTCGCAATAAACCTTTCATATCGACACCCTGATGCTCATAAAATCTATCATCTTCTGCCGCTAACACTGCTTTAATTAAAAGTGGTGGTATCTTATTAGCTAATAAGGGGATACGACGCTGCTTACCATATTCTGCCATAAAAACGTTATCCTTGGTATAAATATGGAGTGGCACTTGCAAGCGGATATCTCTAAGACTTTCAGTGGAAGGCAATTGCGGGATAAAATACCATTGAATAATTGCTCCAACACTCGCTCCTAACAAGATTAACAGCAAGCCCATCAGTAAGGTAACTTGTAGAGTTTTGTAAAAAATGAATCTAACACTCATAATCTAGAAATTTGAAATTGGGAATAAGGCAATATAAATAACTCACGTTTCGGGGTTCAATATTTTCAGTAATCTATTGATTATTAAAGATAATCATATAAAATTTTGGCTAAATTTTGCATAAAATAAGATATAATAGTTTGTAAATCAAATAGTTATAAAAATAAAGTGAACCCCGAAACGTGAGAAATAAGATTAATATTTAAAATTGAAAATGAATATTTAAGATATATAGTTTTTCATAAAAATAATTTCACAAAAGGCAAGACTGAATGGTTGCCCTTACGCGTATGAATTATTTTTCTGAACATCTCTAAAAATTTCACAAGGGCAAACACGCAAATCAGCCCCTACAATAAAATAAATGAAGTATTGAGATGTTAGGGGCTAAACTGACGTGTTCGCCCTTATTGATTGTGAAATGACTTATCTGAACAACTATAATATCTCAGGCAAATCGCAAAAAATCATATACCAGTCAGTACTCTGCGCGTGGGAGATCATGTTTTTGAGTTACCTCGAAATGAAGTTATAACTACTCAGCTCTGAAATAAATTGATCTTGCAATAGCGAAGAATAAAGTTTAAAAGCTGAAAGCTAACAATAATATACCAATAGGGCACACATAAGTTTAGGGTTGCCTCCTTTTGTTGAAGTGATATATCATTTTTTTTGAAGCGACCTAAAAATAGAGTAATCCTTGTTAAAATAAAAGTCAAGAGATGTTATATTAAAATGACGTTATATTAAAATTTAGTTTATCAAAAAAAATAAAAATAGGAATATTTTTTATTGACTATATTTTATAAATAGTGTTTAATATATTGTATGAACTTGTTCAATTTTCTAGCAACTCGCATTAAAAATAAAATACCAGGGCAAGCATAAAGGAATCCCCCTACATAATAATTTTACTTATGGGCAGCATCTCTGCCCTTTATGAAACTTCGTAGCCTGTTTATAAGTTAAATTTTATGAACATCGCGTTATAGCAGGCATTCCCTTTCGTCGGTTTGGCACGAAAAATAACGTGACAATTCGTAGGGGTAATCCCTTGTGGTTACCCTAAAATTGTCGAAGTTATTTCAGGCACGTTCCTAATATTTATTTTGTGCCGAATATAATTAATTAATAATTGTATCAATTAATAAAATCATGAGTATATGGAGTTTAAAACCCGATCCTGTAGTCGGTATAGACATCAGTTCAACCGCAGTCAAATTGCTTGAACTCAGTCAAGTGGGCAAAGGATATAAAGTTGAAAGTTATGCCATAGAGAATTTGCCAGAAAAGTCTATACAAGAAGACAAAAACATTGAAAATGAAAAAGTAGAAGAAGTCGGTGTTGTTATTCAGCGTGTTGTCAAACGAGCTAAACCACGGGCCCAACATGCTGCGATTGCAGTAGCGGGACCTGCTGTCATCACCAAAACAATCACTATGGATGGAGGCATGTCTGATGAAGACATGAAGGAGCAAATTGAACAGGAACCTGTTAGCTATTTGGGTCAAGACATTGATGATATTTATCTAGATTTTCAAGTCATTGGTCCTAACGATAAGGAGCCTGATCGTGTTGATATCTCGCTGGTTGCCTGTCGCAGTGAAATCTTAGACACTCGTACTACCGTCCTTGAACTAAGTGGGTTGAAAGCAAAAATTGTAGATATAGAAAAATATGCTTTGGAAAATGCGTTGATTATGCTCGCACAAAACGATCCAGAAATTAATGAAAATGAAATTATTGCCCTAATAGAAGTAGGTGCAACCATGACAACACTGAATGTATTAGGAGTGGATGTATCAGGTAAGCAGGAAATTATTTTCACTCATGAAGAAATGTTTGGGGGCAAACAATTAACAGATCAAATTAGAAGTCACTATGAACTTGATTATGAACAGGCTGATCTTGCCCAACGTACCGGGGAGAATCTACCAGAAAACTATGAAACTGATATTCTTGAACCCTTTAAAGATGAAGTAGCCAAAAAAATTAGCTTGATGATAAAATATTACGATTCATCATCTAGTTATGGCAAACTATCACATATTTTAATTGCCGGTGGCTGTGCATCTATACCTAATATTATTGAACCCATTAACAATAAAGTGGGTGGACATGTTACTATTGTGAATCCTTTTGCACACATGTCTGTCGCATCACGAGTCAGTAAAAAAACATTAATGAATGAGGCACCTGCTTTGATGATTGCTTGTGGATTAGCACTACGAACCTTTGATAAATATTAACTACCAATTATCCATTATTAATATTAACTAATAAAATCAATAACTTATACTGAACGCACTTGAAATTTGTGACAACTCAGAAATCAAAACAACTTTTTATTTTTTAAGATGGCAATCATAAAGAATTGCCCTAAGTACAAAAATTAATAACTAAATTATGCCACAAATTAATTTATTACCCTGGCGCGAAAACCTTAAAAAAGAACGTGAAATTCGGTTTGGCGTGATTACAGGCATATCCATGCTTTTCAGCGGCTTAATCGTACTGGCAGTGCATCTTTACATGGTTGGTGAAATCAACTATCAGCAACACCGCAATGACTATTTAAATAGTGAGATTAAAAAAGCGGATGATCAAATCGAAACCATTAAAAAGTTGGGGCAGAAAAAACAAAGCCTGATAGAACGCATGAGTGTTATCCAAGAGCTTGAAGAAAGCCGCCCTCAAATAGTGCATGTGTTTGAAGGATTTGTTAAACAAGTACCGGATGGGGTCTATTTTACTAGCTTGGTACAAAAAGGTAATAAAATTACCTTTGAAGGTATTGCCCAATCACAAGCGCGTGTTTCTTCGCTGATGACAAAATTTGAAGAGTCTCAGTGGCTGACTAATTCAAAGATTATTTATATTAAAACTAACACTAAAGAAAAAAAACATAGTCTGAAAAATTTTAAATTAGAAGTCACACAAACCACACCTAAAAAGGAATCGAAGCCATGAAAATGGAAGATTTTAATAACTTAGAACCGCAAAATTTTGGCAATTGGCCTATTCCTGTTAAAGCCTTGATAATTATTGTATTGTGCATAGCAGCACTCTTTGCCGGTTATTGGTTTGATACTCAAAATCAAATAGTTGATTTAACCAAAATTCAAGGGGAAGAAAAAGACTTAAAAAAGAAATTTAAGAATAAACAAAAGCAAGCCGCTACTTTACCTAAGCTGGAAGAACAAATGGTGCAAATTGAATCTATTCTTAAAGAATTGCTACGTAAATTACCAAACAAGTCCCAAGTAGATAAGTTAATTCGAGGTATTTCTCAAACTGTACTCGCAAATGGTTTAAAAGAAGATTTATTTCAACCACTTTACAATCAGCAGAAAAAAGAAAAAGATGTCTATACTATGTTGCCGATTAAATTAATGGCTAGAGGGAACTATCATGCTTTTGGCAAATTTATCAGTGGAGTTGCAGCTATGAATCGCATCGTCACACAACATAATATTGCTATTAAATTTTCTAAAACTGCTAGTAAACAATCTTCTAAATATGCTTTAACATTGAATATGACAGCACGAATTTACAGTTATATTGAAGATAAACCTGATGAGCAGAATGCTAAAAAATAATCATTTCGAGGTTTCTGTTTTTTGAAGAAAAACGGAAACTTCGAAAGTTGATGTTGTGCTTACTTTATGCAGATATCATCCGCCTTATACTTCACTGCAATCAAATTTGTGAAAATGTTGAGTATACTCCGCACAGTCAAATTTTTAAATTTTTGTAGCGGCTAACATAAGTGTTCGCTCTGAGGGTTTAGAAAGTCAGGACAGACACACAGGTTTGTCCCTACAATATGTGATATTAAAGGTATTATAAAAGGAACATTTTTATGACAATCTATACAACATCCAAAACTCGTTTTTTATACCCATTGATACTAATAACCCTTATACTTTCAGCCTGTAATGAACGGGATATAAGCGATTTAGAAAGATATGTCGCGAAAATAAAAGCGGAAGTCAATCCGCCGATAGACCCTATTCCAGAGTATAAACATGTTCTCAACCATTATTATGAAGTACAAAACTTGCGTGACCCATTTGTTATTTTGAAGAGTACCGGGGGAAGAGCAAGGGGTCCACTTTTGAAAGAGGCTGTCAAAAAAACTTCACAGGGTTGTCCTAGAAACCCTAATTTTAATCGGGTACGAGTTGGTTTAGAAAACATGCCCCTTGATGCATTACAAATGGTGGGAACGTTAAAAGTGAGCGGCACTTTATGGGCATTAGTCGTCTCAAAAAGTGATGGAACGATTTATCGCCTTAAACAACACGATTATATAGGAGACAATTTTGGAAAAATTGTTAATATATCAGAGGAACAAATTGAAATCCTTGAACAGCTACCGGATGGTGAAGGATGTTGGAAGCAAAAGATTACTAAGATTCACTTGATAAGTCAATAATGGTTTTTAACCATTAACCATTAATCATTAAGCATTATTAACCATTCACAATATGGTGAAATTATGATCCCATTATTAAATTGGAATAGAACATTCCACATTTTCAAAATTATTGTTCAATTATTCACACTAGGCTTCATTTATAGCCTATTATTAGACAATAGTGTAGCGGCAAGTCGTGTCAATTATTTAGAACATCTCGGTTTTTCTACCCTGCCGGGTAATCGCGTTCAACTTCAATTAGATTTTGCAAACGCCGCAATCATCCATAACAGCTTTTCGACCGATCAACCAGCCCGTATTGTATTAGATTTTATGGGTACAAAAATCGGACTGCGAAAAAAATATCAAGCCATCGGTATTGGCGTGGTACAAGGGGTGCAAACTGTGGAAACGCATGATCGTACCCGTGTTGTTCTCAAATTGGTGCGTATGGTACCCTTCAAGATCAATATTGTTGGCAAGCGAGCATTAGTATCAATAGATCATAAGGTACCCCAAGTATTAACTCCTCCTTCAATTTATACTCCCCCTATAACTGCTAGTGTACCAACCCAGCCAGTCTCACTTATACCGACTATGCAGGTACAACAATCAATCACGATCCCAAGCATTGCGCGAAGTCCCCACATACAAAATATAGATTTTCGCCGTACCCAAGAAGGAGCAGGACATATTGCTATCACATTATCTGACAGTTCTATTATGGTAGATATGGGCTCTGAAGGTCGTGATATCGTCTTAAATATTCCCAATACCAAACTGCCCAAAAAACTGGACCGGCGCTTAGATGTGTTGGATTTTAGTACGCCCATTAGTTTCATAGATACTTCTTCTGTTGGTGCTAATGTTCACATAAAAGTGACCGTTCAAGGTGATTATGAACATCACGCCTATCAGACTGAAAACATCTACGTGCTTGAAATCAAAGAAAAAGTCAAAGAAAAACAAGAAACGCTTAAGATTGAAGAACGTAAATATGAAGGCCAACTGGTTTCCTTTGATTTTCAAAAAATTGATATACGTTCCGTCTTATCCTTGTTATTTGGGTTGCCAGGTGTTGATCTTAATATGGTAGCAGGGGATGAAGTCAAAGGTTCCGTCACATTGCGATTAAAAAATGTGCCATGGGACCAAGCACTTGATATTATCCTTGAAGCAAGGGGCTTAGGTATGCAAAAGCTAGGCAATGTGGTCATGATCGATCTCAAAAAAAATATTAATAGCCGTAAACAACATGAATTAGAATCACAGAAAAAAATCAAGGCTCTTGAACCACTTCGCACCGATTTTATTACTATCAATTATGCCAAAGCGGGGGATATTGTCAGTTTGCTAAGAACTCAGGGTGAGCATTCTTTTATATCTAAACGGGGTTCTGTCTCTATGGATAAAAGAACCAATACTATTATTATTCAAGATACCGCCGCAAAAATTATCGAAATACGCAAATTAATTAATGAACTGGACACGCCAGTGCGCCAAGTATTAATTGAAGCAAAAATTGTGATTGCAACTAGTAATTTTAGTAGAGGCTTGGGCGTTAAATTCGGCTATAGTGCTAATGAAGATATGGGACAAGGCAATGGTGTTGTCTTTGGTGGAAAAGTGGGTGGGGATACCCAATATTCGGGTGGGACAGGATTTAGCAGTGGAAACACGGCATCTGGGGGTAAAGGTGAAAATTTGATTGTCAGTTTACCTGCCAATGTTACCAGTCCAGCTGCAATAGGATTAGCTATTGGTAAAATTGGCAGTTATTTGCTACAATTAGAATTATCGGCTATGCAAAGCGAAGGAAATGGTGAAGTGCTTTCCAGCCCTCGCATTATCACAGGGAATCAACAGGAGGCATCAATTACTCAAGGGACAGAAATACCTTATGTTCAATCGGCAGGAGTCGGTGCCGTAGCTCAAGTGCAGTTTAAACCGGCGGTACTGGAATTAAAAGTCACGCCCCAAATTACGCCAGATGACCGTGTTAACTTAACCTTATCGGTCAAAAAAGATTCGGAAGGGGGACGTTTTGATTCAATTCCCAGCATTGATACACGTCAGGTGACAACCAATGTTTTGGTTAATAATGGGGAAACCATTGTATTAGGGGGGGTTTATGAAAGAACAACTAATAACACGCTAGATAGAGTACCCTTTTTTGCTGATTTACCCTTTATAGGTCATCTTTTTAAACGGCGTTCAAGCAGGGATGCTAAATCCGAACTTCTAATCTTTGTTACACCCAAAATTTTAAAAGAAACGAGTTAGTCAATTATCAGTTATCACTATTTAGCAATAAGCGTTTGAACACCAAAGAAATTCTATTTTTAAAATTTCTCATGGTTCAAAAAAATCCAATAGCGTGTTAGAAATACTATTTTTCAAAAAATATTATTTCTTGTACAATTCACCATTCACCATTCACCCTTAAAAAGGATAAAATATAATGTCGATACGTCTTTTCAGCCAAGGGCTGATACTTATATTCATACTCGCCTTGCTCAGTGCCTGTGGTGGCGGTAGTGACGAACCGAGTGGTTTATTGACAGATACAGGTGGTAATGTCGGTGGCGATCCACCATTTGAAACAGATACCTTTACCAGTATATCCGTCTCACTCGGCGCACAACAAATCATTCCGAGTGGTGGAAGTTCTACCATCAGCTTGACTACCTTCATAGCTGATGCCGATAGAGAAGGAGAAATAGCTCCGAATGTTTCCCTTCGTATTACCATTCATCCAGCTGATGTCGCAGTATTAAAGAATGTACCCACCGGCACTAACGCTAACGGAGATGCCAGCTTCACTGTTAGCCATCCAGGGAGTGGTAATGTCATTGTTAACATCAGTGGTAACGGTACAGTTAGAAAGGGATTTGATATACCCTTATACTTTGGTGCAACGGCAACATCTGAGTTGACAACCAAAGGAACCGTGCTGGCTGATGGTAAAACCCCGGCTGAAATCAAAGTATTGGCGCGTGACTGGGCAGGTATCCCTATCACAGGTATTCCTGTCAACTTATCTTTTCCCATCCACTCCTTTGCAGTTCCGACGGAAACCAGTGGACATACTGACGAAAATGGTGAATTTACCACCGGTATCACCAACACCGTTGCACAAAGCACTAAAGTCACTCCCATTGCAGGCGGAACCGCCACAGGTAGCTTAACACTTGATTTTGGTGCTAGTAGCATTGTAACGATTCCAGAAGTACTTGATTTAATTACTAAAAATAATAATGTACTCGCCAATGGCAGCGCGACAGCCACTTTAATTGTTATTGCCCGTGATGCCGCAGGTACGCCGATTCCTTATATACCGGTCAGCATTTCCAGCGATTCCGCTACCGCTCAATTATCTATTAATGCTAGTGAAGCCAGTGAATTATTTATCAGTGGTAATACTGGTAAAATAGGAAATTTTGAATTGAATATTACCAATGCCGTTGAAGAAGAAGTCAACATCATTGCAACTACAACCAGTGGCAATGAATTTGAAGAAACCGCTCAAACGACTGTGATATTTACCAGTGAACCCAGTGAAGAACCTGACACCAGTGTAGTTGCCAAAATAGAATTGGATGCTCCCCTTAATAATAACCAACCTGCTAATGGCGAAAATAAAATTTATCTACGAGGTCGTGTCCTAGATCAGGCGAACAATCCCCTCCCTAATCAAACAGTCAGCATTATTGTCAGTGGCGGTTCCGCCTCAATCAGTGCAGATAATCTGGTAACCGATGACAGTGGACGCTTTTCTGCCAGTTTAACGGATGAATTTGCAGAAGAATTTACAGCAAAAGCTGTGATTGGAAATATCAGTAGTGATTCTGTTACGGTCAAATTTATTGCGGTGCCGATAGAAAGTGAAGATGAAGAAGAGGTTATCCAGGTTCATTCCATCACATTACTCGCCTCTCCAGCTCAACAAATTCCTAACGGAACCGATAGCATCACGCTAACCGCGATTGTCCGCGATATCAATAATACACCCCTTTCCGGTGTTCCTGTCAGCATTTCAAGCAGTTCACGTAATGTCATTTTCGATCAAGGGGCAGTGGAAACAGGGAATGGAGGTACGGCTATTTTTCAAATCACGAGTACGATTGCAGAAGAAAACATCACGGTAACGGTTAGGGCCTCCAGTGCAACAGGGTTCGTTAGTGATTCAACTTCAGTGACTTTTGTCGCTACAACTCTGAATGTGAATACTTTAGATGTCAGTGTTGTCAATAATAACCAACCGGCTAATGGAACGGATCCGATTAAAATTGATGTGGTTGCCAGAGACAGTAGTGGAAGACCGGTTGGTGGTGCACCTATTATTGTACAAATGGCTGCTGGCACCACGGCGGTGGCTGATCCTTCCAGAAAAGAAACCGATGATAATGGATTTTTCACAACCAATATCGTATCCACCCAGGCTGTAAAGGATATTGGCGTAACTATTGCCGTCGAAGGGACTTCTGTGACGAATTCGCTAAATATAACCTTTAAAGCCATTCAAGTTGGTGCAGCGGATGTCACACCAGCGAGCCTTGAATTACAAATAAACCCAACGACACAGCCCGCAGATGGTGAATCTAAAATCGCTTTGATCGTGATACCCCGTGATGATAGTAAAACGCCCTTGGCGGGTGTCAGTGTCATATTGATTAGTGATAGTGATAACGCACAAATTGTTAAAAGTGCAGATATCACTAACGAATTAGGAGAATTTCGCACCACTGTCACCAGTGATACAGCGCAAACCTTTAATATCACAGCGGTGGTAGAAGGTATGTCAGATCCAAGTCTCAGAGATACTAAACCCATTAATTTTGTTGCCGTGGATAGTGGTGCTATTGATTTTCAAGTGATTAATGCCCAACAGCCTGCAGATGGTAATTCCGTCATCACTTTAGTTGTCACATTCAGTGATGCGAGTGGTAATCCGATTCCTAATGCAGAGGTTAAGTTTATTGATGATTCAACTAACATAGATATTGCAGGGGGAAATACTAATGCCCTCGGTGAATTTCGGACGACTGTAACCAGTAGTGTCGCTGAAACCATTCAGGTTACGCCAGTCATCAATGATATTGTTGGCAAACAAGAAACGATCATTTTTCGGGCAGAATTAGGGACGATTGATTTTCAAGTGAGCAATGATCATCAACCGGCAGATGAAAAATCAACGATTACTTTAATCGTCACCTTCCATGATTCTAAGGGCAATCCTATTGTTGGTGCGGAAGTGACATTTATTGATGAGTCTCCTGATATTGAAATAGCCGGTGGCAATACTAATGCCCTGGGTGAGTATCGTACTACTATTACCAGTAGTGTCCCCGGCGCTTTTAACATTACACCAGTGGTTAATGGACTACCTGGAGAAACCAAAACGATTACTTATGTCACAGTTGGAACCGATGTCACCGATTTAACGGTCAATATCGTTAATAATAATCAAGTGGCTGATGGTGAAACGAGTATTCAAATCAATGTTGTTGCTAGAGATAGTGGTGGACGACCGGTATCGGGTGTACCTATTGTAGTGCAAATAGCGACAGGAGAAATTGCAGTAGCGAGTCCTGCCCGGGACATCACCAACGATGATGGCTTTTTTAGTACCACCGTCACTTCTACAGAAGCGGGGGAAGCCCAAATCACTATTTCGATAGAAGGTACCAGCATTGCTGCCTCCCCGGTATTAGTGAACTTTATCGCTGAAATAGGTATTACACCCACGACGGTTGAATTAATTGCTAAAAATGCGCCACAGCCAGCAGATAGCCTTTCAACTATTACTTTGGTCGTTATTCCACGCGATGCGAGAAATGTTCCGGTAGCAGGTGTTGACGTTGAATTAATTAAGGATACCGATGAGATCACTATCGCTCAAGAAACAGGTACAACTAATCTGTTAGGTGAATTTCGTACCACTGTTGTTAGCACGAATGACTTGACTGATAGCTTAACCAGTACACTCGTGGTTAATGTCACCCCAGTAGCGGGCGGTATAATAGGAGACGCTACTCCTATCGTCTTTACACCCGTCTCTATAGTGATACCGGCAACTTTGACTTTAAGTGTTATTAATAATAATCAGGAAACGGGTCAAGAAATTACCTTGACGGTGTTAGCACGGGATGATAATGGTTTTCCACTGGGCAATGTACCGGTAAAACTTTCAGTCACTCATGGTGATGAACTACCTGATGTAACAGGTTCTGCTATTTTTGGCACTAATGGTTTCCAAGGTATCACTGCTGAAACTTCAGGTGTGTTTGAAACGACGATTAAAAACACCCAACCTGGGACGTTTAAAGTGACAGCCGCTGTCTTAGCAAGGGGTGGAGAACCTGTTTTAAATAGTAATACAATAGATGTCATCTTCAAAGGCGCACCGACTGCTGAAGTTAAAGAAGTGAGTAGTATTCGTTTGATAGCGAGTCCTCCACAATTGGGTTCAGAAGGTTCCAGCGAAGGCGTGGTGCTTACTGCAGTCGTCAAAAATAAGGATAATAATCTTGTAGAAGGTGCTGTTATCAGTTTTTCTTCTACTTGTTTGGAAGGCTGTGTTAGTGAACATGCAGGTGGAGAAATTCAACTCATTCAGATAGAAGGCAGTTCTGGGTTACCCGGGGTAACCGATGTCTCTGGACGTGCTGATGCTCGTTTAACGACTATTGGTAATGCTGACAATCGTACTATAAGAATTACGGCGACGGTGCCAACAACAACAGGGAAAACAAAAGAAGCGATTGTTGACATTGAAGTAATCGGCACGACTATTACAGTGACAGGACCCGAAAATATTGTTTTTGGAGATACCGTCAATATCAGCATTTTTTTGAATAATTCTGATAATGATGGTATTGGTGGACAAATGCTAAGCGTGACTTCTGAAAAGGGAAATACAATTGACAATTCCTCACCTGTTACTAATGCAACCGGGCAGGCAAATATTAAATTGACCGCCGATAGTCCGAACACCGGTCAAGATACGATTACGGTTAGTAAGGAAGGTGCCTTTTCTGGTGAACTCGTGGTGAATATCTCAGATGATAATTTTACCTTAGATTCAGAACCGACTGGACATAAGGAAATTACGCTCAATACACCCCAGAAGTTTTTTGTACATTGGGATAAACAAGGAACTCCACAACCCAATGAATTTATTTATATTTCTTCAACACGGGGTGATTTGAAGCTTCTCTTTGATTGTAAAATAGACATATCAGGAAGTTCAGACGACTTAAAAACAGATGATGATGGTAATGCTTGTTTTGAAATGAGTGCCAATAATTCTGGTCCTGCCATTATTACAGCGAGTGCGATAGGCGGTCCTGAAGCTCAGATCAGTATTGATTTTATAGCAACTGACGCAGACTCAATAACTTTGCAAGCCGATCCTGTCAGCATTGCTGTTAATACTGCTGATTCCGAAGCGCAACAAAGTGAAATCGTTGCTGTGGTTCGTGATCCAGAGAATAATTTGGTAAAGGGTAAACGGATTGATTTTACGCTTCAAGATGTGACAGGCGGACGCTTATTTCCGTCGTCTGCAACAACGGATAGTTTTGGACGGGCTAGTACGATTTATACTGCGGGTATTTCACCCAGTGCGGCTAATGGCGTAAAAATTACCGCAATGGTAACAGATAAACCGATAGTGAACGCTTCCACTCACTTAACAGTCGCGGCAAAAAGTTTATTTGTCACTCTAGGTACGGGTAATGAAATTGAAAAAGATGGTCCAACGAGATATAAACATCCTTATACCGTTTTAGTTAATGATGCGAATGGTGTCGCTATAAAAGATACAGAGGTCACTCTCAGTGTGTTACCACTCAAATTTAAAAAAGGGTATTATTTGTGGGATAAAGAAAATGAGGTGTGGACTCAAGTTGCCACCTCAATTTGCGTAAATGAAGATGCTTTATCTGATAATCCGGGTAACCATTTCAACGGCATATTAGATGCTGATGAAGATTTGAATATGAATGGGAAGCTTGAACCGGGTAATGTGGCGACCTTTGATTCTGGTGGTACAGTCAAAATGGTGGAAACCGATGCGAATGGGTTTGCTGATTTTTATATTGTTTATCCTCAACAATATGCGAATTGGGTTTCTGTTCGTTTAATAGCAACCACAACGGTAGCAGGTAGCGAAGGCACAGTTCGTAATGAATTTTGGTTGCGAGGTGTTGCTAGTGACTATAACGATTTCGTGTTAACTCCTCCAGGTCATCTTAGCTTTTATGGTATCGGCTTTGATATCGCTACGACTGAGGATGTTAATGGTAATAGGATACTTGATCCGGATGAAGATGGTCTGATTCTCTTCAATGGGATATTAGACACGGAAGATAAAAATGGCAATGGGATATTAGATCTGGGTGAAGACGGTACCATCCTCAGCCATATTGATGAAAATGGGATAGAAGTCTACAAAAACCCTAGAGTGGGTGAGTTGGATACTGAAGACTTGAATGGTAATGGCAGATTAGATGCTGGTGAAGATGTTAACCGTAATGGTAGATTAGATATCACTTATGTCAATACCTGTAATGATCCTTCTTAGTGAGCTTTTGCGGGATGGGGTTTGTAACTGGGGTGTTAAATTTGAAGTGATACAAAAATTTTAACCTAATTTTCACCCTTGTCTGAATCAGAATTGACAAAATTTAAGAATTTTCAGAATAAATACTTCTTAATGATTTTAGGTTTTATTCTGTGAATTGTAAAATTAGGTTAATTCTGATTCAGACATATCACAACTCAGGGAAAGCATTATGCAGTGCTTCAGGTTTATGACAACTTGATTCCAAAAGGAATTTTATTTCAAGAATGGAAAAACGATTTAGGTAGTGATAACGGAATATAAGCCCAAACCCGATGAACCCAAAATTTGGTTTGCTTCAATGAAAACGTGGGCTGCGAGTATTAAGTAGGTGGACATAAGTCTTTTCGAGGTTTCCATTTTATAGGCTTTTTTCCCAACTTCTTCCTTTTCGTCTTTTTTAGAACTATTTCCCCATTTCACAGCATATCTCCGGGTTGAATTAGAACGAATAAAAATTTCACTATTCGAGTGATGCCAAAAACCCAGTTTTTTTGAAAAATTTGGTTTCTAAAAAGTTCAATTTATTCCCGTACCGAGTATAACAACGATCAAAACGAATACCAAGCAACCGTCAGTTTCAACAAAGACGAGTTTCCATGTACCATCAATAATCCCTGCTCAAATAAGCAACTATCTGATTTAGAATGGTATTTTAAAAAATACCCCCATGCGATTGACCAAAGCCATTAAGTATCGGGCTGACACACAGGTCTGCCTCTACAAAAAACAACGTATTATGTGATTGTAGGGGCGAACATAAGTGTTCGCCCTGACTTAACTTAATGGCATTGATGCGATTGACGATGAAGATAAGGAAAAAGCAAAATCAGTGTCGCCGCCCTTTTCAGGTAAATAAATTATCTGAAAAACTAAAGGAACGTGCCTGAAATAACTTCAACAACTTTTTAGGATAACCACAAGGGATTACCCCTACGATACGATGAAATGCAGAAAATCTATATTTCAAAATACATATTCGATTTTCAAAATCGGGTTAATTTTTGATCACGGTGGTTAATTTTTAACCACTTTTTTTGATTTAACCAGGTAGCTTATCACATAACTCTTTGTATTTTATAAATAAAATAATAAATAATTTCATGGTACGTTTTTTGTATATTACTCATCGTCATTGACGATTTATTTTTTGACCTGTAGATTTCTTAGAAATAGACTATATGAAACTGAAAAAAACAGTCTTTTTGATTGCAGCTTTGCGCTAACTACTATGTTAGTTCCAATAACGGGGGCAGCGGTGGTCCTTTTCTTGCCCACCATTTTGCCCACCTACAAAATACTTTTTTCACCGTTCCAGTAATGGAAAATTCATATCAACCATCATCAATAGGTTATATAGAATGCATAAAATGTTTGCAAACAGATTAAGGCAAACCTCATTGTCGGTACTTGCGGCTAGTATTTTAAGTACCGGGGCAATGACCGTACCCAGCACCGCTTTTGCTGATATCAAAATATCTGGAGACTTTCGTTTTCGTATGGAAAGTGACTGGGATTCCGTTAAAAGTGATGGTGTCACAGAACGTGAAGATCGGACCCGTGCCCGCATCCGCGCCCGTCTTCGTTTGAACTATGACCACAATAATTGGGCTAGTTTTGGTGCACAGGTGCGTAGTGGTTCTGACGATAGTCATCAATCACCTAATACGACGATAGTCGATTTTGATGACAATGATACTGGGGATGCGGATTTCAATTTTGATAAGTGGTTTTTCAAAGCTAAAGCCAAGGGTGCTTGGGCTTGGTTTGGTAGAAATGATCTCCCATTCTGGAATCAGAACGAAATGTTTTGGAGTGGGAATGTCACAGTGGCTGGTATAGGTACGGGTTTCAAAGCCGGTTCTAACACCTCAGTGGCAGTTAATGCGGGTTATTTTAGTCTGCCTGTCGGTATGAAAGAATTTTCCGGCAATTTAGGTTTAGGTCAACTTATTTTTAACAGCAAATTTGGAGGGGGTAGTTTTACGGCAACAGCCGGTTTACTTTCTTTTGAAGCCAATCCTGATGATGCGGATGCTTCAATTCTTTTGAATAATAATGGGCTTCGGGATTACAATATCTGGATAGGTAGTTTGCAAGCCAAATTTATGGCAGGTAGTTTGCCACTGAAGTTTGGTGTAGATTGGATGCACAACGACGAAGATTATTCGGAGACAGATCCTGACCCGTTTACAGTTGAAAACCGTGATGAAGTCGATGGTTATGTGGCTTCTATTCATTTGGGCGAAACGAAAGCCGCCGGCGATTGGCAGCTCGGTTACTACTACGCACACATTGAAACACTCGCTGTTAATGCCTCTTATGCACAGGATGACTGGGCACGTTGGGGTTCAGCAGTTGAGTCACGTCTTAGCAACATGGAAGGTCATGAGTTGCGCTTTAAATATCAAGCGAACAAGGAACTCAATATTATAGCACGTTTATACATGGTAGAAGCGATTACAACTGAAGAAGACGGTAACCGTTTCCGTTTGGATTTCAACTATAAGTTCTAAACTCAATATCACAGACCTGACAGGTTTCTAAAACCTGTCAGGTCTAAAACTCAAGCATTAGCAGTATAACGACCCATTAATATGAAAAACGACAATGATAATCAAATAACTAATAAACCTAGCTGGGGTGCTAAACTTTTCTATATCACATTAGTCGCCAGCTTAGTCTTTTTTTGGTGGCTACTGATTTATTCACATGGTATTTCACCCGTTCATCATTAAACATAAAATATTTCTATGAAATCTCTTCTTGAAAATACGCTCTTGGTATGGATAGGCGCATTTATTATGACTTTGCTTCTATTTTACGGTATCGATCACTTTATTATGGTTGCCCAAGGTTTGCCACTTAATTTTGATATGACTCCTGCCCAATAAAATTTAACTTGATTATGTATAAAAAACAACAAATAATCGTAAAGTGGGCAGGAATATGGACTCTACTATTACTCATAGTCGGATTCAACTTTAGCTCACCGTTTAATCTGGTATCCAATGTGATAGTAGAAACAATGGATACAGAATCTATT
The DNA here is from genome assembly GCA_003645255.1 of Gammaproteobacteria bacterium. Classification (GTDB taxonomy): domain Bacteria; phylum Pseudomonadota; class Gammaproteobacteria; order Beggiatoales; family Beggiatoaceae; genus QNES01. The sequence goes on along the minus strand of QNES01000015.1, from coordinate 17,043 downwards.
GCCGGACGTATTCAACCCATAGGTCAGGTGCGGCTCGTTGGGGACCCTAAACAGGTGATTAAAGAAACGATGCAGGGCATGAGTGGAACCTCCCAAGAACACCAAGAAAAAGAACTTATCCCAGCACCCCAAATTAAGCGCAGTGACTACCCCAATATGGGTTTCAGTAGTCGCTCGGTGGTATGGATTATTGCTCAATTGCACCTATTTTTTGCTGCCTTCGTATTAGCAGTCCCGCTGTTTGTCCTTGTTATAGAATTAATTGGATTTAAAACGGGTGACTTGCGTTATGACGATATGGCGCACGAATTTATGAAGATCAGTTTAAGTGCATATTCCATTACAGCCTTATTTGGGGGAACCTTGGCTTTCGCCCTATTCCTACTCTATCCCCAGTTTATGGCTTACATGATGCGTGTATTTAATACACAAACCTTAATCTATGCAGGGCTATTCTTTGCAGAAAGCGCATTACTCTATATTTACTATTATGGCTGGAATGCCATGCGCTATGGTAACGCTAAATGGACCCATCTGACGATTGGTTTATTGCTCAACGTCGTTGGAACAACCTTATTAGTCGTGGCTAACTCATGGGCTTCCTTTATGATGGCACCGTCTGGGGTTAATGAAGTGGGTGCTGTGGTTGGAAATATTTGGGAAGTTATGAAAGGTCCCTTATGGAATCCATTGAATTTACACCGTTTTATTGCCAATGTTGCCTTTGGTGGCGCGATAGTGGGTGCTTATGCAGCCTATAAATTCCTAAGTGCCAAAACGGCTCAGGAAAAAGCGCATTATGACTGGATGGGTTATACCTCTAATTTTATTGCGATTTTAGCCTTTTTGCCCTTACCCTTTGCTGGATATTGGCTCATGGCAGAAATTTACGCATACTCGCAACAAATGGGTATTACCGCAATGGGGGGTATTTTAGCTTGGCTATTCGTAGTGCAAGCGGTACTCATAGGCACGATTTTATTAGCGGCTAATTATTATCTATGGTCCGGTATGTCACGCACTGAAGGTTCTAAGCGTTATACTTGGCTTATCAAATATATTGCCTTTGTATTAGTCGTAGGCTTTCTCATTTGGGTGACACCCCATACTTTAATATTAAGCCCTTCTGAGGTTGCGACTTTAGGGGGCAGTCATCATCATTTATTGGGTCCCCTGGGTATCATGCCTGCAAAAAATATTGCGGTGAACTTGATGCTGATTTTCACCTTCTTGTCCTTCCAATTATATCGCCGTGCTGACAAAGTGACGACCGTTTCTTGGGCAAAGGCTGGTAATGCACTCATGGTAGCCATTTATGTGGTAGCTATTGTTAATGTGATTTTTGCGGGGGTGTACTATGGTTATTTCACGAATACGGTGTATAAAGTTGGCTCTAGCGTAATGCAAGTGGTGTCAACCTTAGTGGTCATTATCAGTGGAGTCGTGATTGATAGCTTAATGTTCAAAAATGCCAAGAGATTACCTGCTCAATGGGGTAAAGTCAGTGACCGTTCACAATATGCCCTATTTGCGCTGCCGATTGCATTTACTTGGCTCATGGCATTGATGGGCTATGTGCGTTCCAGTGTACGTACTCATTGGCATGTCTATACAGTGATGAAAGATAATTCGCCCGACAATTATATTCCGGCGATTGGTTATGCCGGTAATATGATTACGATTGTTACTATCTTGTTTTTATTGATTATTTTGTTCATTTTCTGGCTGGCTTCGTTATCTGATACTCAGCAGATACCACCACAAACAGGAGGTACATGATGCCGGTACTGATCAAAGTATTAGGGTTCAGTTTAACGCTGACATTGGGATTTACTTTAGTGACTAACCTATTGCCGCAAATAGAAGGTGAGGCACCTGTTGAAAAGACGCTTGATTTGGGTGCCTTCACCGAAGAATCTTTTGTGGCATTGGGTGAAGAATTGTTTAAAGGTAAAGGGACTTGCACCTTATGCCATAATGATATGGGACGCGCCCCTGATATTTTAAAAATGAATATGGTAGAAACCGCTAATGATCGGCTGGCTGATAGCCGCTATCAAGGTGACTCGAAAGAGGCTGAAGCTTATTTGCAAGAATCCATGCGACAACCCAGCCTCTATGTGGTCAAAGGTTTTGGTAAAAAAGGGACTAATGATAGCGTTTCTCCCATGCCAGCTATTGACAAGCCCCCTATTCAATTGTCAGAAATTGAAATGAATGCCGTGATTGCTTATATGCAGGCTAAGGATGGTAATCCGGTCACGGTGCCTTTGCCAAGTGCAGAAGCAGTTCCCACAACGACCGAAGAAAAGCAAACGACTGCCCCTGCACCCATCGCCGAAACAGCACAAGAAGCTATTGGACAATTTGGTTGCACCGCTTGTCATTCTATATTAGAAACGGAATCACCGGTTGGACCTGATTTGCGAACGGTTGGGAGTCGTTTAAGCGCAGACGAAATTCGACAAAGTATTCTTGAACCTAATGCTGTCATCACTGAAGGTTACTCTCCTATGATGCCCGGCAATTTTGCCGATAAAATGAGAGTGAAAGAATTGGAAATGATTGTACAATTCTTGGCGGAACAAATTAATGACTAATGATTAATGGTTAATTTAGTTAGAAAGTAGAAATCCGATTTTTTTCAAAAATCGGATTTCTTAAACGGCTTAAAAATGTTAAAACACTTTTACGTATAGCGTTTTTCGTTTTGGTGAAATACAAAAAAGGGCAAACACACAGGTTTGCCCCTACAAGATATGTATTTAACTAAAAAGGGAAACGCTATACCTATATAATCTAAAAAATATGAATCACCTATACTTAGGCGATTGCCTAAACGTTTTGCGTGACAACGTTAAAGACGAATCGATAGATCTCATTTACATTGATCCGCCCTTTAATTCTAAACGCAATTATAACGTTTTCTTCGATGACAAAGAGATTCAAACACAGCGAGTCGCTTTTGAAGATACTTGGTCCTTAAAGAACATAGGCGACTCTTTGCTTGAACTTCATACGGTCCCCAATGAAAAGCTTTATAACTTACTGAGAGTTTATCAGGAAGCCGCACCGCATGTATTTCCTTACCTGGTGATGATGAGTCTGCGAATTTTGGAATTGCATCGGGTATTAAAATCAACAGGGAGTTTTTACCTGCATTGTGATCCGACGGCGAGTCATTATTTGAAAACGGTTCTTGATTTGATATTTGGCGTTAAGAATTTTAGGAATGAAATTATATGGCATTATTCAGGCTGGAATGCTAAATTGAAAAGTTCATTCAGTAGTAGACACGATATTATTTTATTCTATACTAAACAAACTAAACCAAATTTTAACTCTTTTGCTATTGGTTGGGAGTCTGAAGAAGAATATATAAAACTTAGAAGGCAAAAGGTACGCCAAGATGAAAATGGGAAAAAGTATGTTTTATCCGATGCAGGTGGTGGTAAGAGGGTAAAACGGTTTTTAGATGAAGCAATGTCTTACGGTAAGCCAGTTGATGATGTTTGGAACTTAGATAAAATAAACAATTCATCAAAAGAAGCTTTGGGATACCCTACCCAAAAACCTAAATCTTTACTTGAACGTGTTATTCAAGCTAATTCTAACGAGGGTGACATTATTTTAGATGCCTTTTGTGGTTGCGGCACAACCGTTGATGCCGCTGAAAGTTTAAAACGACAATGGATAGGAATTGATATTTCTTCGATAGCCATAAATGTTATCAAGCATCGTTTAAAAGACAGCTATAAAAAAGAACTTACTCCGTTTGAAATCCGAGGTGTACCAAGTGATGAGGCGAGTGCCATTCAATTATGGGAACATAACCCCTTTGCTTTCGAGGATTGGTGGCTAACCGAGTTTGATGTTTTTGCGACAACTTTTGGAAAGAAAGGCGCGGATAAGGGCATTGATGGTATTGGTATGTATGCTATACCTAAAGCAGATGATCCCATTAAAGCGGCTTTTCAAGTCAAAGGAGGCAAAGTACAGTCAAAAGATATCGACGCTTTGCTAGGTGCCATGACTAAACAAAAATGTGAGTTAGGGGTATTGCTCACCAGGAATACACCAACTAAACCGATGTTAGAAACGGTGGTTCAAGTTGGATATTTTGAAATAGCCGGTTTCACTTATCCTAAGTTACAAATGATGACTTTAGCCGAATTTTTTAAGGGTAAACAATTGATGTTGCCCAAGGACAATATCACATTTAAGCGTGCTAAAACACTTGGAAAAAGAACAGATCAAAAAGGACTGTTTTAATTTACAAAAAACATAGGGAAACTTAAATGAAAAATTTTCGCATATCGGCATTTTGGCAAGCAGTCTTAGTCATTATCTGTGCCTATCTTATTTTTGATAACGCATTTCCACCTGTGATGCCGCAATCCTTGCTCATTGAATTTATGCTCATCACCGTTATCGGTGTGTTATTATACTATTCTTATGATGATCAGCGTTGGAACGAATTTAAAGCACCGATTAAAGCGGTGCTGCGTGATGATAATAAATGGGCTATTCGCTGGGCTTTCTTGATTTTTATTCCCGCATTATTCGCTTTAACGACTTATAATATAATTAAACCGTCATTTGAATCGCCTGTGGAACTTCGGCAAGTTCACCCAGCACCGCCTTCAAATTTGCGAGTTTATAATCAATCTTATAATTTAACCACGCTTGAAAATCCAATTCGTACTCAAGTTTTAGCCGAAAGTGATACTGAAGCAGCTAACGAAATGTATCAAGAAGCCGTACAAGCAGGTAGTCAAGTTTATTTTCAAAATTGCTTCTACTGTCATGGTGATTTATTGGATGGTCGTGGACATTTTGCTGAGGGCTTTAATCCGCTACCAGCCAATTTCCAAGATGTAGGCACTATCGCCCAATTACAAGAAGCGTTTCTATTTTGGCGCATTACCACAGGTGGACCGGGCTTGCCTAAAGAAGGCACTCCTTGGAATTCTGCGATGCCCGTTTGGCACGAGATGTTAAGTGAAGAAGAGGTTTGGCAGGTTATCACTTTTCTATATGATTATGTGGGACAAGTGCCACGTATATGGGATCCAAAAGTGTCCAAAGCCGTGACAGGCATGAAAAATGACATTCAATCCCAACGCGCCAAAATGACGGGGGCGGAGATTTATCAGTTCCGCTGCGCAGTATGTCATGGTGAAGAAGGGGCAGGGGATGGTTCAGCGGCAGATTTTCTTTATCCAAGACCCCGCGATTTTACCTTGGGTATGTTCAAATATAAAACTTCCCCTGGTGAATTACCAATACGAGATGAAGATTTATTCAATACCATCAAGCATGGTTTGCAGGGTACCAGTATGCCTGCATGGAAAACTTTGCTGACAGATGAACAAATTAATCGCCTCATCCCAGTGCTCAAATATTTCGATATTTCGGCAACTTGGGCACCTGAAGAGGCTGATGAAGATGAAGATTTTGACGATGAAGGTCGTTATATCAAAGATGACTTGGTACGGATTACGGAGAATGAACCTATTGAGGGCCATATTCCATATTCAGAAGATTCCATCGCTCAAGGCAAAATAGCCTTTGAGAAAACCTGTGAACAATGTCATGGTCATACTGGGCGTGGCAATATTACCTCTGGTAAACGTCTTGCTGATGACTGGGAATACCGTATTTGGCCTCGTGATTTAATGAAACCTTGGACTTGGCGCGTGAGTAATGTATCTGGGAGCGATGAAAAGAGTCAGGAAAAAACGATCCAGAACATTTACACCCGACTTTCTATCGGTATTCCTGGGACCCCGATGCCCGCGCACCGTTCAACCAGTGATGATCCTGATCCGGTCAGTCTGGAAGATCGTTGGCATATTGCCAATTATGTCTATTCACTGCGCGAAAAGGTTACACCGCCAGGTGAAAGTACGGTGATAAAAGGGATAAATCTTGACGGTGCCTTGCCAACAACGGTGGATGATGCTGTCTGGGAACAAGCTCCCGCAACAACAGTACATTTAGTCCCCAATATCATTAAAGCAGATCGCCTATTTACCCCTTTGTCTAATGCTATTACGGCGCGAGTGCTATATAATAAAAACGATATTGCCTTTTTGCTAGAAATGAATGATAGGACCGATAGCCGCCCGGGTGAACCTGTTTCTGATGGCATTCAAGATGAAGAGATTGATATGCATTCGGATGCGTTTGCCATTCAACTTCCAAAAGTAGGCTCTTTTGAAACCACGCCTATCGTCAAAAAGCCACTCTATCGCCACGGTGACAGTGCTAATCCCACCACGATTTGGTATTGGAATGCGGGCAGTATTGAACCAGAAGCTGCACCTAAGTCTATGATTTTTCACGCAAAAGGCCCTGATAATCCACTCGAACTTCGGTCTGACAATAATAGCCTAGTGGCGACTGGTACATGGGAACATGGACGCTGGCGCGTACTTATGAAATTACCTCGATCAGGCGGCGGTGAATCGGGTGATGTTTCATTCACAGAAGGGCAATTTATCCCGATTTCCTTTGCTAATTGGGATGGCAGTAATGGTGAAATGGGCTCCAAACATACTTTGACGAGTTGGTATTGGTTACTGCTCCCACCCCAAATTGACTACAATAGGGTTTATGGAATGCCGTTGGGGATTGGTTTGTTGAGCTTTTTGCTGGGAATAATTTTGGTGAGGAGTCAGCGGCGTAAAGTGGTTTGATATGATGAACAGTGGGTGGGTTTTATTTTCCACCCTACATTCGTTATCAATGATTTATTTGAGTAAATGTTAGATAAACTGGAGAATAAAATGTCAATTAACTTTTCTGTTCATAACATTATCTACGATGACGGCAATTTTTCGATTGCTTGGGGACAATGGGATGAAAAAATGCGTATTGCTGTACGTTGGAATGATAATAAGCATAATATTCCTAATACCTTTAGCAACCCAACATGGTTTCAACTTCCAGAATATTTTAGTCTTATCATATTAAAGGGCATTCTTGAACTAAAACCATCTCATTCTGAAGAAATCATAAAAGTTATTCATGATTTAGCCGAATGGGATAAATGGGATAAGCAAATAGAAAAAGATGCTGAATCCGGAAAATTGGATTTTTTAATAGAGGAAGCACTTTTTGAAAAAAAACAGGGCTTATTGAAGGATATTTAAATGCATAAAACGACCACCCGGTTTTGGGAGTACTATGAAAGGTTGCCGATTTCTACTCAAAAATTGGCTACAAGAAACTTTGGTATATTAAAGGAAAATTATCAGCATCCTTCCTTACATTTCAAAAAAGTTGGAAAGTTTTGGTCTGTAAGGGTTGATATTAACCATAGAGCACTTGCTATTGAAGAGAATAATGATTTTTTTTGGGTATGGATTGGTACGCATGATGAATATGAAAGAATGCTAAAATAAAAAAACATCAAATTTTCATAAGATAGCATTCTACGCCCGCTAACTTTATTGAGAAAGTTGAGAAAATTGAGTATTGAAATATGCCAGCTAATTTTGCCACAGTTGTTGAACAAATTCAACAATTTATTATAATTTTACATTGGTTTTGCTATATTTTTGCAACTTGATGAAATTTCTTGATAAAAAGTTAAAAATAGGCGGGGATTTGCAACTTGCTATAATGGGTTTGTTGACCTTGCCATTCTACGTCTGCCCATTTTAACTCTACGGTTTTTTTGGATGGTTGAAATATGCTAATCAATATAATTGGATTAAGGGTGAATAATGGAACAAAAAATTATTCAAGGCGATGCCATGACGCTTTTAAAAGAAATTCCATCAGAATCCATTGATGTTATTATTGCAGATCCCCCTTACAATTTAGGGAAAAATTATGGAAACAATCATGATTTCAAGGAGTTTGATGATTATATTTCATTCTCAAAAACTTGGTTAGGTGAGGCAAAGCGTATTTTAAAAAGCACCGGCACGATCTATGTTTTCATGGGTGTACGTTTTATTTCTTATATTTATGATATTTTAGAGGTTAAATTGAAATTAGTTTTTAATAGCTGGATTTGTTGGCATTATACTCAAGGTATAGGTAAAACTAAAGGATTATCACCACGCCATGATGATATATTAATGTTCACTAAATCAAATCATTTTAAATTTAATTTAGATAGTATCAGAGTTCCGCAGAAGTTTTATCGCTCACGTAATAATATGCGTGGTGCTAACCCTGGTGATGTCTGGAAATTTTCTCATGTACATTATTGCAATGAAAATAGACAAAAACACCCTACTCAAAAACCTGAAGGACTCATTGAAAGAATGATACTCGCATCAAGTGATAAAGGCGAACAAATATTTGATCCCTTTTCTGGTAGTGGAACAACGGTTAGAGTTTGCCAGCAGTTAGAACGAAATGCGACTGGTTTTGAGCTAAACCCTGACTATGTCCGAATGACCAAAGAACGTCTTGCCCAGCCTTTTAATGGATTTGATAGTATTGATCCTCGCATGAAAAGAGTACCTAATGATTTAAATGATTTTGAAATGAGAGAGAATTATCTTAAAAATCATATTGAATGGTTCTTGAAGAATCATCCCTCAGCCATTGAAAAATTCCAAGAGGAAGTGAAACGAAAATATGGCAATAATATGAAAACTATTCTTAAAACAGATAATCTGACACTTTTTTAAGTGGATAGGCTGAATGGTTTCTGAATTGTCGCCCATTGTTTGCTATTTAAAATATGTGGTTGCCTTTACTGACGACTCAAAATCTATTATTTTCATAGCCTGAAGCCCATTTGCATCCTGAAACGCAAATTTAGAAAAAATGGTGGGGTTAGTGTAGCAATACGAAGTATTGCTATCGCTCTACCCACCTTACTAGCACTAAAGAAATACTATTTTTGCCAAAAATAGTATTTCTCATACTTACTTTTGGCAATAGAAATCCGATTTTTCCAAAAAATCGGATTTTTTATGGGGCAATTCCTTGCTCAAGCCCTGAATAGTTTTTTTATCATCAACTTTATCAACAACCTTAATGAGGAGTCTATATGAAAAAAACACAATCTGTCGTTTTAAGTTCGCTGATGGCATCGGTTCTGTGTTTGCCGGTATCAAGTTATGCGGCTGGTTATAAAGTCGTGTCAGTTAGCAATGGGGGTAGTATTAAAGGTGAAGTCACCTTCGCGGGTTCAGAAGCAGATGCCAAGAAACACGATAAAGTGTACACTAGCATTAAAGACGAGGCTGTATGTGGTAAGGGTCCTCGTACCATTCAGTATGTCAAAGTGAATGGTTCAGCACTCAACGATGTCGTGGTTTATTTACTTAAGGTGAAAGAGGGCAAAGCATGGATTGAAAGCGAAAAGAACACCACGCTTGATCAAAAAGGGTGCGAATTTATGCCGTTTTTTTCGATCATGGCTAACAAAGGTGAACTCACGGCGACAAATTCTGATGCGGTAGCGCATAACATCCATACTTATGAAATGATTGGGCGTGCTAAGAAAACGACGATTAATATCAGCCAGCCCAATCAAAACAGCGAAGTGACTAAGGAAATCAAGCTCAAAAGAGGGGTTAGCATGAAAGTGGAGTGCGATCAGCATGACTTCATGCACGGCTTTGTTTTTGTTGCTAAGAACCCGTATTATGCTGTTGTGGCTAAAGACGGCACTTATCAGATTGAGGATATTCCTGCGGGTAAGTATAAAGTGAAGGCTTGGCACGGTTATTTGAAAGATCCGAAAAAACAAATATTGACCGTTGAAGCGGGTCAAACGGAAAGCGTGAACTTTGTATACAAGAACAAGAAGAAGTAGTCAATTGTTAAGGAATGGTCACTATAATGATGATTAACCAGGTTTCTTCAAGAAACTGGCTTTCTAAATGTTCAAGCTATTTTGTGACTGTGAAATAACTTTCTGTTTTAGAAACGGGTATAATGATGATAAATCCAGTTTCTTCAAGGAACTTGGTTTATAAATGTGACTATTCCTAACAATTAACCATTAATTAACTAAAATGATGGAAATTTCTAAAGATAAAACAGTATCAAAACAATGGTGGCGACGTTTTAATGGCTTTGACATTTTCGTCATGCTTGGGGGCTTAGTCAATTTATTGGTTATTATTTTTTTATTTGGTTATTGGTTATTACATTAATTTCAATTCACCCAAAACTTAAGGAGTGCTATATGAATAAACGCACTGTTCAGCGTCGTTTGATGACGCTATCAATAGGCATTACTATGGCATTGACTGCCAATGTAGGCTATACCGCACCAGACATTGGACCCTTGCCTGAAATTAAAATCGACAAAGCCAAGGCAGAACTGGGTAAGCGGTTATTTTTTGATGCTCGATTATCGGGGGATGCCGCGATTTCTTGTGCTACTTGTCACCAACCTGATAATGGCTTTAGTTCTAAAGAAGCCCTTTCACCAGGTTATCCGGGTAATGGTCACTTTCGCAACGCTTCTAGTGTCATTAATTCAGCCCATAAAAAAGTATGGATGCATGACGGACGCATCGGTACCAATCTCAACGATGTTACCCGGGGGATGATCACGGAAGACTATATTATGAATATGGATATGCGTATTATGCAGGAGCGTGTCAAACAGGACCCTGTTTATCTGGAAATGTTTGAAAAAGCTGGCTATGGGGAGCCTTCCAATGGTAAAGTGCGTAAGGCGATTCCTGAATATCTGAAGACGCTCACTTCCAGAGGTGCGCCTTTTGATGCGGGAACGATGTCCGATGCTGCTCAACGTGGTTTGGAATTGTTTAAGGGTAAGGCAAATTGTATCGCCTGTCATAATGGTCCTTTGCTCTTGGATGGTAAAGCTCACAATACGGGCGTTCCAGAGAATCTGGATATTTTCCTTAAACCATTGAATCACCAAGCTTTTATTGCTTATAACATGTTTATGGGCAACGAAAATTATATGAACCTGAAACGTGATCTAGGAGCTCATGTACAAACCCATAAAGCCGATGGAAGCGACATGGGTAAGTTTATGACACCGGCACTGCGGGAGTTGAAGTACACAGCTCCTTATATGCACAATGGTATGTTGAAAACTCTGGAAGAAGTAGTGGCTTTTTATAACCAGGGTGGCGGTGAAGATAGTCATAAGGATCCGTTGCTTAAACCACTGAATCTGAGTGATGAGGAACAAAAAGTTCTGGTTGAATTTTTACGGGCTCTTTCTGGGGAACCTCTGACAAGCTCAGAACATGTTTGGACAGAAGCCTTTCCAAACGAATATGAAGCTATCGCCGATTGGCGCAATGTCCGTAATTAATGTTTGAGGAGGAACAAAGATGCATCGTTATTTATTAACCACTGGGCTTGCAACGGTTATCACATCCGTTTTGGCAGGTTCCTTGAGTCAACAAGCCATTGCAGCCGAAGAAGCTGTCGCTTTTCCACCACTGGCACCTCTGGGTCTGCCACCTATACCGCCTGATAATAAACAGTCGGATGCCAAAGTAGAATTAGGCAAAATACTATTTTTTGATCCGCGTGTGGGTGGTGATACCTCTACTGCATGTTCTACCTGCCATGAGCCTGATCAGGGCTGGGCTTGGAGTGATAACTTTTCGCGTGGATATCCTGGTACTGTCCATTGGCGCAATAGTCAGACAATTATTAACTCAGCCTACTATGGTAAATTCTTTTGGGCAGGTGCCGCACTCTCTTTAGAAAAACAAGCACCCGCAGCGGCTAAAGGGGGAGTTGCTGGCAATGGTGAAAACGACATCATGGAAGCCCGTCTCGCTTTAATTCCTGAATACCGTAAGCGTTTTAGAGATGTTTTCGGTAGCGAATGGCCATTGATTGATGATGCTTGGCGGGCCATTGCTGCGTTTGAGCGTACTTTGGTACAACGAGACACGCCACTTGATAAATATTTACAGGGCGACGAAGAAGCCCTCAGCGAGGAACAAGTTCGTGGTATGGAATTGTTCAACGGTAAGGCTGGATGTATTCGCTGTCATAATGGTGCTTTAGCTTCTGATGATAGCTATTACAATATTGGTGTTCCTTCTTCTTCACGTTGGGAGGAAGATGGTTTAGCGCAGATAACCTTCCGTTTTGAATTTTATGCGAAGGGAGCTAATGAAGAACTGTATCGCACTGCTAAAGCGGATGCGGGTTTGTATTTCCGTACCAAGAATGAATGGGACAAGGGTAAATTCCGCACCCCATCTCTGCGTTATACTCTATACACACCTCCTTATATGCACAACGGTGCCTTTTATGAATTGTCCGAAGTAGTGGATTTCTATGATCAAGGCGGAATTGATGAAGAAGGTCGTACCACAGACTGGCCCGACAACAAAAGTTTGCTCATCGAACCGCTGGGTTTGACTGATGAGGAGAAAGAAGACCTCCTTGCCTTCTTAGAAGCTTTTTCAGGTGATGAAATTAGCATGGAAAGACCAAAGTTGCCAAAATACGCGCCATTGTTCACTCAAGCCGAATTGCAGGCGTTGAAAAAATAAATTAGGAGTTCAAAAGAATGACAAATAAAACGCATGACGAATCTGCTTTAGAGCATGGTCAGTGCATGTTAAACCGTAGAGAGTTTTTGCTTTACAGCGGTGCCACTGCGGCGGCTGTCAGTACGATCACTTTATTTCCAGGTACGGCACAAGCTCAATCAGCCCGAGTCGTTGGCTATTCACGTAAACTCATTGCTAAATTGAGTGAATTGAAAGACCATGAACTGGTTAATTTTAATTATCCCGATGATGGCAAAAATGCTGGCTGTATGTTGGTTAAAATGGGTAATGTTAAAGCCGGTGGTGGGATAGGTCCCCAAAGCGATGTGATAGCTTTTAGCTATCTATGTACCCATCAAGGGGGACCATTGCATGGCTCTTATAAAGTGACTGATGATCAACGTACACTCGGTCAGTGTCCTTTCCATCTATCAGTGTATGACTTGCGCCGTCATGGTATTATCGTTTCCGGTCAAGCTTACCAAAGTTTACCCCAAGTTTTGCTAGAATTGGAGGGTGATGATATCTATGCTGTTGGTATGATGGGCCTATTGTATGGTCGCAATGAGAATCTGATGACGGCTTAAAGAAAGTTTAGACCTGACAGGTTTAAAAAAACTGTCAGGTCTGTCGAAAAATTTGACACCAACTCTTAGGAAACATAAGATGTCTACGAATTACTATTTACCTGAAGATCGGGTGCCACTGCCACCCAAACATGCTGACGTGCTAACCACTTGCTGCGATTATTGTATCGTGGCTTGTGCTTATAAAGTCTATCGTTGGCCACTCGGTTCCGGTGACGGTGGTCCGAAAGCCTCGGAAAATGCTTATGGGATCGATTTTCCCAGCAATGCTCTACAAGACTGGGTTGCGCCGGCACAGCATAATGTTGTCATGCACAACATGGTTCCCCATAATGTCGTCATTACCCCGAATAAGGATGCGAAAACGGTTAACACTAACGGTGATTCTAGTATGCGCGGCGGTTTGATTGCACAAAAATGCTACAATCCCAAAACACCGACTCGTGATCGTTTAACCACACCGATGTTACGGATTTATGGCATTTTGCAACCGGTGCCCTGGGATTTTGCGCTTGACATTGCTGCTGAAGTGGCCAAGCATGTGATTGCTAAACACGGTGCAAATGCTTACTCGATGAAAACGTATTCTTACCAGTACATTGAGAATACTTATGCCATTACCAAGTTCGCATTGCGCCATATCAACACAGCGAGTTTCACTTTCCATGACACCCCCTCTGATGTTACCTCCACGCCTGGATTTAGGGATGCGGGTTTTGATAACTTTGGCCCTTCCTATGATGATTGGGGCAATGCCGATGTGCTAATGTGTTGTGGTACGGATCCTTATGAAACCAAGACTATCCTCTTTACTCAGCATATCATGCCAGGTATCCAGCATGGCATGAAGGTGATTATGCTTAATCCACGCGAAACGACGGGGGTTGCCTATGCTAAGAAAATGGGTGGTTTACACTTAGACCTTTATCCTGGTACGGATACGGTATTATTAGGTGCGATTGCTCGTATCGTCTTGGAGAACGGTTGGGAAGATCAAGAATGGCTTAAAAAGTGGGTTAACAATAAGTGGGAGTCTGACTCTGGCTTTGGGCAAGGAACTCGTAACACGCCATGGCAATGGCGAACCACTTGGGGCAAATTCCAAACCAAGGGCTTTGAAGACTATAAAGAATGGTTACTTTCCCAACCAGAATATGAATTGGAAAAAGCAGCTGAAATAACCGGCGTTGATCCAGAAAAAATCAAGACGGCTGCAGAATGGATAGCCAAACCTAAAGAGGATGGCAGTCGTCCTAAGTCTTCCTTTGGTATTGAAAAGGGCTTCTATTGGTCTAATAACACAGGCAACACCAATGCCATTTCTTCTTTAGCCACTATATGCGGTGCAGGTGGTCGCCCTGGTCAAGTCGTCGGACGCTTTGGCGGACATCAACGTGGTGGACAGCGTGGTGGTGGTTTGCCACGTAATAAATCACCTGAAAAGGTACCAGGTCGTCGTCGTCGCGCCTTGGATACTGACCGTTGGCTGGTTTCTGGTCATACTCGTATGGCGCATGTCGTCGGTACGACTTGGATTCAAGCCATGTGTGGTTCTCAAGGGCTGCAAAAGGCATTTCAAGAATTGGTCGTTAATAATCCCCATCAAGTGCGTACTTATGATAAGCAGGAAATCATTGATACGCTCAAGGCGCGTGCTGACTCCGGCGGAATGGTCGTCATTGATCAGGACATTTATCTCCGCAATCCGATTGGGGGTCAGTTTGCTGATATTATCTTCCCAGCTGCTACTTGGGGCGAAGAAGATTTTATGCGTGCGAATGGTGAACGCCGTCTGCGTCTCTATCAAAAATTCTATGATGCCCCAGGTGATGCCAAGCCTGATTGGTGGATTATTGCCCAATTAGCAAAACGGATGGGCTTTGATGGCTTTGATTGGAACAACTCCAACGATGTCGCCGAAGAATCTTCGCGCTTCAGTCGTGGCGGACGTAAAGCTTATCACATGATCAAAGTCTATGCTCATCGTCATGGGCGTACTTTGCATGAACAACTGCGTTTATTAGGTGCAGATGGTATCCAAGGCCCCACCTTTATTAATGACCAAGGGGAATTAACCGGCACTAAGCGCTTGCATGATATTTTTATGACACCCGAAATGTCCGCAGAACGTTATGGTGCTGACGGACCTGGCGGAGCTAATATGGTCAACAAGAAGATGAGCCATTTCAATACCCAAACGGGTAAAGTCAACCTTCAGAAACATCCTTGGAGCCTGTTTTCTGATTACTGGGCTTGGTTGAAACCACAAGGTGAAGAACTGTGGATGACCAACGGTCGTATCAATGAAGTCTGGCAATCCGGCTTTGACGATCAACAACGTCGTCCTTATATCACGCAACGTTGGCCTGAAAATTTTGTGGAAATTCATCCGGATGATGCCAAGGCACGGGGCATTGAGTCAGGTGACTATGTCATGTTACACTCAGATCGAGTCGCAGCTCATAAGGACACCATTCTTGGGGTACACAACGATCATTTCCAGTTCGCCTCACTGATGGAACGCGGTCATATTGAGTTGTCTAAAGCGGCGGTGACAGCTGTGGCAGTGTTAGCCCCCCATATCAAGAAAGGAGTGCTATACACCATGTTTATTGACATGCGCCAGCCCTCCAATGCCATCATGCCAAGAGTAGTGGATAATATCAGTGGCAACTACAACTATAAACTGGGTGTCGTGAAAATCAATAAGCTCGGTGAATCCAAGTATAAGAATGAATTCCGCAGTATGTCGTTTGCGCCTAGAAATATCACCTAGTTTTTTTCCGCTTTTTTGGTTGGTGGTTGATAAGAACCCCCATTGGTTGACTCGCGTTAACCAGTGGGGGTTTTTTCATTTATACTGAGTTCTTGCGTAAATTTTAATTTGAGGAACTTTGTATAGAACATTTTTATTTAAGTTGTTGATTTCAATAACTTAATTGTCTGAACGAGGCTAAAGTTTTTTGCAAAAACATTTTAGCCTCAATCTCAGAATTAACAGAATTTTAGAATTATTCAGAATAAAACATCAATAACATCAACAAACCCATTCTGAAAAATTCTAAAATTCTAAAATTATGAAGACAATTAAAAATGTCCAGTACAAAAAGTTTTTAATTAAAAAAATTATATTTTTTAATAACTTTACAAAAATTTGAGCGGGAATAGCTGGCAAAACACTGGCTCAATTTCAGCCATATTTAGCCAATTGCCATGCTTGGGTGTGTAGTGAAATTCAAGTCGTTCAACAATTCGCTTTCCACTTAAGAATTAACAAAATAAAAAAGTTTTTAATTTGTCCTAACATTTTTTGCTGTACTACCTATAGTTTTTCAGATAAATATCTTTACCTATAAACAGGCTTTGAAGTTTCACAATCAGGCGAACACTTATGTTCGCCCCTACAAGAATCTATTAAGGAATGTGCCTGAAATAACCTCGAAAACTAAACCAGACAGGTTTTGAAAACCTGTCAGGTTTGATTTAACATATAGAAAAATTATTTCAAGCACGTTCCAAACGGTTTGTAGGGGCAGACCTGGTGTAGTGAAAATGTCACAGACAGAATTACTGAATGTGATCCCGTTTTGGTTCCACCTCATTTTTTTGATTTGAAAATCAGTCATTTACAAAATGTAGGGGAATAAAAATAGGATCAACTTTTGAGAACATTAGAGTTGTCCGAAAATAAGGGTTTTACGGTTCTAACTATTTGTTTTTATTAGCTAAAATTTTATTGACGGACAAGTCTATTGTATCAAATTAATTTTACTCTGACCCCAATTATTCTTTTAAGGTCAGGTGCAAGAGCTAGTTAGCAGGTAAGACAATGTATAAACGAGTCGACCTGCTAAGTTAAACTAAGCCGACCATGTCGCCATAGCCGACTTGTCTTCAAAACTGTACGTGAGACTTTCACCTCATACAGCTTCTCTCCTAACTATTTGCTTGACTGTAGAATATCAAACTTGAAT
>QNES01000014.1 GCA_003645255.1 Gammaproteobacteria bacterium | reverse complement strand
GGTATGAAAGCTTTCCAAATTTTATCCACAAAATTTCGTAACCGTATAACTAAAAATTGGGTTGATGAAGTTATTTTTCAAGTGGCGGGATTATGGAATTTAAAAATACGTTGTTAATCAATAGAGTTGTCCGAAAATAAGGGTTTTGTGAATCTAACTATTTGTTTTTATTAGCTAAAATTTTATTGACGGACAAGTCTAATACTTTATAAGCTATTATTTCGGGACAAGTCTAATGAAATGATGGTACCTGCTCAGGTGGATGTTATTGTCACCGGTCAATTTGTTGACGATCAAGAAAAGATCAAGGTGAAGCCTTTTATCATTATTAAGAAAAGTCAAAAAATTGTCGCTAAGTCATTGATATTCTTAAAAAATGAATATATTTGTGCTGATCCAGTTAATCCTAAGAAAAGGGCTTTATGTTCAAATACTTATGAAGAAATCACGCAGACGGTTAAAGAGTTGTTGTTAGAGCAATTATAAGGAAATTCAAAAGAAATAATCATTCCAATTTGTCTGAATCAGAATCAATAAAAACTGAGAACAAACCCAATGAAACTCAATCTCAAAGGGATGAAAAAATCCCCATTATTCAGCTATTTGTTATTGTTATGTTTCTTCCACTTCTGATGGGGCAGCAAGAGTGTCCTGTGAGTCAATCCCTTATTGATGTGGTAGTGGAGAACTTAGAGGCTAAATTTCCACCTGAGCAAGGTCCTTTTTATGTTACCAAACCTGAGTTTTATAGATGCTAAAACTCGTTGTCACATACCAACCACAGAATCTGAATTGCTCAATGATGCTATGGTAGCTCTCATTGTGCAAGCCACGAAATTACATCCTGTCATTAAATTTAATGCGCCTGGTCACACAATTAAGGACACAGCAGGAAATGTCAATAAACTGGTTGATTTAATTTTCGATCCTAATCTGACACCGGCTGAAAGAAACCTGAAAATCATCAAAGAAATGATGGAACCTACCGGAGTGGATTTCATTGTGACCGGTCAATTTATTGACGAGCCAGAAAAGATTCAGGTGAAACCTATTGTTATAACTCGATCTTCTAGTTTTTTGTAAACCATTGATTTTAAAAGAAATATAATTTTAGGTCTAAAAACTAAATAACCTTAAAAATCAATGAGTTGTATATTTCAAGGCTCAAAAATAAAGCTTTACAAAGCCAAATAACATCAAAAACTAGAAGATCGAGTATAAGCAAAATACACCAAAAAATCTTCGCGAAATCACTGACTTTTTCTAAAGCGGGTTATATCTGTCCTGATCCGAACAATCCGAAAAAGAAAGCACTCTGTTCAAACACTTATGAAGAAATCGCACAGGCGTTCAAAGAAATATTAGAACAGTTATAACACAACAGAAAATACATCATGAAGCACGAACTAGACATAGCCTTCTCCCTAATGAAGTCCAAAAAATGGCCCTTCAACTCCAATGTGGGGCTAAGTACTTTAGGCATCATCGTCGGTGTCATGGTACTTATCCTGACGTTGGTCATTTATGACGGTTACGTGAAAAAAATGGAAACCATTATTTTTTCGCTCTTTCCGCAAATCTCCGTCAAAAGCACCAGTGGCTTATTAGATGGGGATAAATTAGATGGGGATAAAGACGATGACAGTGAGCCAATGTTTGAGCCAAAGTCTCTTTTTGTTGAAATTCATAAAACAGAGATGACGATGGATGAGGCTGACAATGTCATTAATCAACTCAAAGCGCATTATTCACAAATTGAAAGAATCGAAGCCGCGTTATATGATACGGTTAGATTATAAATGGCAGAAGTTGATGCCGAGAAAACATTTTGTGTGGTTGATGGCGCACAAGCATTTTGTTTAGGAATGAGGATTTTATAAAATCCCAAACTAAGTTGGCAAAAAATGCCAAATTGTGTATCATACGCATCCATGAAAATACAAACATACTCTCCAGAAATTGAAATCAAAATGCGCGACTTCTATAATAGTTTATCAGAAAAAGACCGCCGTAGTGAAGCTGCTATCATCGCTCCAAAGCTCGGTTATGGTGGAGCCAGTTATATACGACACCTGTTTAATTGTGATAATCGTACCATTTTACATGGTAAACAAGATTTAGAATTAGATATATCTAAAGAAAATGATAGGATTAGACAACCTGGTGCTGGACGTTTATCAATCATAGAAACAATGGAAGGTATAGATGAAGCTTTTTTAGAAGTAATAGAAGACCATACAGCAGGCTCTCCAATGGATGAAACGATAAAATGGACAAACTTATCTCGTCGAACTATTGCTAACAAGCTCAAAGATAAAGGGTTTCCAGTCAGTGTGACAGTTTTTGATAAACTGTTAAAAAAACATAAATTTTGTCGCCGTCAAGCATTTAAATCAGAAGCTGGTAAAAAAAACATTCCTGATCGTGATGAGCAATTTAAAAATATTGAACGTCTCAATCAAGAATATCATGATGCCGGAAATCCCGTTATGAGTATGGATGTAAAAAAGAAAGAATTAATCGGAAATTTTTTTCGTGATGGCAAAGTTTATACGCAAGATATTATAAATGTTTATGATCATGATTTTGCCTCACAAGCTGATGGAAAAATGGTTCCTCATGGACTATATGATGTACATCGTCATGTTGGTTATATAACTTTAGGTCTTAGTAATGATACATCTGAATTTGCCTGTGAATGTATTCGTCAATGGTGGTTAAATCATGGTCAAATTGAATACCAAAATTCAAAAAAGTTGTTAGAACGAAGTGATTGTGGTGGTAGTAATAATGCTCGTTATTATATTTTCAAAGAGGATTTACAAAAATTATCCAATGATTTAGATATTGAAATTCGTATTGCTCATTATCCACCATATACATCAAAATACAATCCGATAGAACATAGGTTATTTTCTCATATTACAAGAGCTTGCAAAGGAGCCATTTTCAAAACGGTTGAGATAGCAAATAATTTAATCGGTAAAACTTCAACTTCTAAAGGATTGAAAGTGTTTAGTTCTATCCTTGATAAAACTTTTGAAACGGGACGTAAATATGCTGATGACTTTAAAAAAAATCTGAAAATTAAATTTGATGAATTTTTGCCTAAATGGAATTATGTTGCTGTTCCTACTGAATCCAAAGTTTGGGATATTATTAAATCCTAATTCCTTAGCGATGATTTTCAGTGAGCCAGTTGAAGTAGGAAAAATATATGGTCAATTGACTGGACAATCGTCTGTTGCAACAGTGAAGCAAATAAATTTAGAAGTGGGGCAAGAATATTTTAAAGCAATAGTAACGAGTGAGCCTATAGATTGGGAGATATTTATCAAAGAAGCTGCAAATGGGAAGCCAGGGGTAAAATTTTGGGGCACTGTGGAATTGATGGTAAAAGTCAAGTAAACGTAGGGTGCGTCCCACGCACCGTTTTTGGTGGATAGATTTTCCTTATTTTTCGATCCGTGCGTTTTTGAAAGGAGGGCAAACACTTATGTTCGCCCTTACAGTCAATGAATACGTGGCGTTTTGTAGGGGCAGACCTGTGTGTATGCCCTTAACCTAATAGCAGTGACCCAACGCTTGCTTCAATATCATTAAGGGTTATACTACTAACGGGTAAATTTTGGACTTTTTTTTAACGGTTGCCGTTGCACAAAAAGACTCGAAACCACCCTACATAAAAATCCAAATTTCAGCCGTTTAAAGTATACTTCCATTATTGGGTTCTTCTACATTTTTTAGCCAGTCTTCTGTTTTTGATTTGGGAATAATTGCTAAAACATGTTTTTGGTTTCCAAAATAAATTTTGGACGTAGCTATCCAATCTTCCAATTGATGCCAGATAACACTTTAAAAAAAAAGCCTTTTTTAGTATCGTCGTGAGTTTTGTCAGGCAACCAGCGAATGCTATAGTTTAGAGTAGTTACCGAGCTGTCAAGTTTTTAGCTCATTGTAGGGGCAGAATGTCTGCCCTGGCTTTCATGGCTTCAGAATTCTCAGGGCGATAACGAAAGTCCGCTCTACACAAATCCGAAATTTTAACCGTGCGGAGTATAATCAATATGTTTTAAATCTTGTCAATCGAAACTTCCTAATCTCGTTCCAGAAATTTCAGAATACCACGCTTATAAATTTCATACAAGTTTAATTAATCTTCAACCATTCCTTCTTCTGGTCGTTCAACCAATTCCACAATAGCCATAGGTGCTTTATCTCCCACCCTAAAGCCGCATTTAAGAACACGTAAATACCCCCCAGGACGTTCTTTATAACGAGGACCTAATTCATTAAACAGTTTAGTAACTATATCCCGATCACGTAACCGAGCAAACGCCAGGCGTCGATTTGCAACACTATCTTTTTTAGCCAAGGTAATTAAGGGTTCAACGTGATGACGAAGTTCTTTTGCTTTAGGTAAAGTTGTTTTAATAATTTCATGGCGTAAGATCGATACCGCCAAATTTTTAAACATTGCTTTTCTATGACTTGATGTACGATTGAGGTGTCTACCTTTATTACGGTGACGCATAAATATTCATCCTTTTAATAATGGTTAGGAACGGTCACAAAATAGCTTCCCGTTTTATATCGTCATATTTCTTATGTCACCGATTTCATCAGTGGTTATTCTTATGTAACCTCTTCGGTGTTGGAACCAACACCGAAGGTGTTAAACAGAGAGGCTATCCAATTAAACATAATAGCAATTTAATGTAAGCCATTAGACATTATACCGAATTAATTGTAACCCATTGATTTACTTAAAATTCCCTTTTTGGTAAAACTAATGAAATCAAGCACTTAAATTAAATTGGTATAAGGCAACTCCCAAAAAATAAAATACCCAGGGCTTGCGCGTGGGTGTGCAGCCTACAAACCCTCAATTACGGTAGGGGCAATCCTTTATGGCTGCCCCTTTGGTTTGGGTATATTATTTTTTGGGAGTTGCCTAATGTCTAAGAAATCAGTAGGTGGACATAAGTGTTGTATCTTGATGATCAAATTTTTTGTAAGTGATTGATTTTAAAATAAATATTATTTTAGGGGCTAAAAATAAATTAGCTTGAAAATCAGTAAGTTACCTATTTTAGACCCTAAAAATCGATCATCTTAAAGCCAAATAACATCAAAAACTTGATCATCAAGTTTAACATTTTGACTCATGAAGGTGGACAACAAAAACACTTTGCCCACCCAACCTAAAATGTTAATAAACTGTTGTACACTTACTTAAATCTTGATTTAAAAAAAATTTTGATAATCAATTTGACTATGAATTGACTGTGGCAGGAACGAAAATAAAATGTGAATATACTTTTGTACTACTACTACTTAATATAGCCATAGACCTGACAGGTTTCTAAAACCTGTCACTCGACTATCAAGTTTTTGATGTTATTTGGCCTTGCAAAGCTCTATTTTTGAGTGTTAAAATAGCCAACTCCTTGATTTTTAAGGTTATTTAGTTTTTAGGTCAAAAATTATATTTATTTTTAAATCAATGACTTATAAAAAACTTGATAGTCGAGTGTCAGGTCTGAAAATATATTCCGGGTGTGATTAAAGATGCATGGATAGCTATAAGACCCAATTGATGTTTGGGCTTAGGGAAGTATCCGCAAATAACTTACGTAAACAACTCATTTCTACAATTTGAAAAAATTGGCGTATATTATTTCTTGTCCCTTACATTAAATATGAAAGCATTAATGCGAATTAAGAGTTTAACTGTGTGTATCTACTAAAAACAATGGAATAGAAAATTAACCCAGGATGTCGCCCTAAATGAGAAATTTTCACTATATGATTTTAAAGGGATTTTTCAACCCTAATTCGCATCATTAATAAAATTTCGTTTCGAGTTAATACAATACCTTCCCAATTTAAAATTTTAGCCATTTCAAAAAAATACTGATTTTAATTTTTTAAAAAATCAATAAGTTACAAATTGACGGATGCTCAAAATTGACGGTTTTTACAATTTGGCGAAGGTATTGTTAACCATAAATCATTAATTATTTTTTCACTGCCTTCTCAACCTTCTCAGGAAGAATAGGAATAGGAAGGTTAGAAGGTGGCCAATTTTCCAAACGCATCCCTAAAGACAATCCTTGCGAGGCTAACATATTCTTAATTTCAGTTAGGGACTTCTTACCTAAATTAGGCGTTTTTAATAATTCACTCTCCGTTTTTTGAATTAAATCACCAATATAAAAAATTCTTTCCGTTTTCAAACAATTAACAGAACGTACAGTTAAATCCAATTCCTCAACCGGTCGCAATAAAACGGGATCAATTCCATGTTTTTCAGTTCTTCTGATTTTTTCAATTTTGACACAACCTTCCAAATCCACAATCACAGAAAGCTGATCAATCAAGATAGATGCAGCCATTTTGACAGCACTTTCTGGATCAACAGTACCATTAGTTTCCAATTCAATGATAAGCTTATCTAAATCAGTACGTTGTTCAACACGCGCACTTTCCACCCTATAAGCGACTCTTGAAATGGGACTGAAAGACGCATCTAACTTTAGTGTACCAATAGAAACTCCCTTCTCCTCATCTTGAGTACGTTGACTGACAGGTTGATAACCCCGTCCCATCATAACCTTTAAAGTCATGTTAAGCTCACGCGTCTTAGTTAAATGGGCAATGACATGACTTGGATTAACAATTTCAATATTGTGATCCAAAGTAATGTCCCCTGCATACACAAAACCAGGACCTTTTTTAGTCAATTGTAAATTTGCTTCCGTGCGCCCGCTCATACGAATGGCTAAACCTTTCAAATTCAGTAAAATGTCAATGACATCTTCCTGCACTCCCTCAATAGCGGTATATTCATGTAATACACCATCAATCATGACTTCAACTACTGCCGCACCAGGCAGGGAAGATAACAGAATACGTCTCAGTGCATTACCCAAGGTATAACCGAAGCCACGATTTAATGGCTCTAATGTTATTTGAGCTGTTGTACCATTGATACGTTCAACATCAACTATACGCGGCTTTAATAGATCCATATCCAACTTGAGAAGTGTTAAGTTAGGAGTGGTTGTGCAAAAAATGCACTCTAAAATAATTCAAATAAATCCGACCGTGGTTGTTGCCACCCGAATATCATTTTTTGATATAATGTAACCTTTTATGCGAATTAAGAGTTGAAATTTGTGTATACTTCACTGCAATCAAATTTGTAAAAATGTTGAAGTGCTTTGGTAGATATAGGTTGCAATACTCATAAAATATTTTCAAAGATATGATTGCAGTGAAGTATATCTACAAAAAACAATGGCTTAGAAAACCAACCCAGGGCATCGCCCAAAATGATCAATTTTAACTATATGATTTTAAAAGGATTTTTCAAATCTTAATTCGCATTTTTTTTAGCTGAATAGTTACATATTTTCATGATCAAAAACCCAGTTTCTGTTAGAAACTTGGTTTTTTAATGTTCCTATTTTATAACTACTCAGCCTTGAAAGAAATTTCAAGGCTGAAAGCTAAAGTCTACTAAAGCTGTCCAAATTAGCTGGCTTTAGCCTACTTTAGCTGTTAACCTTAAAATTTATCTCAAGGCTGAGTAATTACCCTATTTTTTTGAAAACCTATATGCTCACTATGATACACGATCTTATTTGGAATATAACTCAACTACCAATTGTTCATGAATATCACTCGGCAAGTCTTGACGCTCTGGAGCTGTTTTAAATAAGCCCTGCATTTTATTGACATCCACATCAACCCAAGATGGAAAACCATATTCAGTTGCTGTGTTTAAAGCCGATTTAATACGCAATTGCTCACGACATTTTTCACGCACACTAACCACATCATTCGCCGTAACGATGAACGAAGGAATATTGACCAATTGTTCATTCACTAAAATCGCCTTATGGCCCACCAATTGTCTCGCCTCGGCGCGTGTTACCCCAAAGCCCATACGGTAAACCACATTATCCAAGCGACATTCAAGTAATTTAAGTAGATTCTCACCGGTTGAACCTTTCAAGCGATTCGCTTTTAGGTAATAGCTATGAAATTGTTTTTCCAAAACACCATAAAATCTGCGTAATTTCTGTTTTTCACGCAACTGTAGGGCATAGTCAGACAAACGTGGACGTTTATCACCATGTTGCCCTGGTTTTTTTTCTAAGTTACATTTTGATTCTAAGCCCCGCACACGACTCTTTAAAAAGAGATCAACACCCTCACGACGGCTCAACTTACATTTAGGGCCAATATATTTCGCCATTGTCAGTTATCAGTTATCAGTTATCAGTTATCAGTTATCAGTTATCAGTTATCAGTTATCAGTTATCAGTTATCTCAAGTAAGAAATTAAAAAAATAATACAGGAATAAAGAAAGCAAGATTTTCCAAAAAACTTTTGTTTCTAAACCACTGATAACTGATAACGGCTCACTGATTAGACTCTACGCCTTTTCGGCGGACGACAGCCATTATGTGGAATAGGTGTAACATCCGTAATGGATACGATTTTAAAACCCTTAGCATTAAGTGATCGTACGGCCGATTCTCGTCCAGGTCCCGGCCCTTTAACCCGCACATCTAGATTTTTAACACCAAATTCCTTGACCATATTACCTACTCGTTCTGCCGCAATTTGAGCGGCAAAGGGGGTACTTTTACGTGAACCACGAAAACCACTACCCCCAGCAGTCGCCCAAGCCAAAGCATTGCCTTTTTGATCTGTAATTGTAATAATTGTATTATTAAAAGATGCATGTACATGGGCAATGCCATCCACAACCACTTTTTTGATCTTCTTACGAGAATGAGGGGCTGATTTTGCTGATTTTGCTGTTTTTGCCATATTTTTGGAAGTTTTTTGTATTGATTCCAATGGTTATTTTGATTGAACTGTAAGTAAAAAACAATAAGTTATTTATCATTCTCACTTGCTATTTCTAACTAAACTCTCCAGCTACTGTTGTTAACCGTTAATTAACCCTAAATTTTATTTCCTTTTTATGGGCCGTCGAGGACCTTTACGGGTACGAGCATTTGTCTGAGTGCGCTGACCATGTACTGGTAGCCCACGTCGATGTCGCATACCACGATAACACCCTAAATCCCTCAAGCGTTTGATATTCATAGCCACTTCACGACGTAAATCACCTTCTATATTGTACTTAGCCACTTCAGTACGCAAACTTTCTAGTTCCTTTTCCTTCAGATCCTTAACTTTAAGCTCTGGAGCGATACCGGTTGTCTCACAAATACGTCGTGCTCCGGTTATACCAATCCCATAAATAGCCGTCAACGCAATGACTATATGTTTTTGGGCAGGAATATTAATTCCAGCAATACGGGCCATAACTATTCCTTTCTCAGTTAGTAGGAGCAATTCCTTATGGTTGCCCCTGTCAATTATCAGTTTTCAATCATCAATTAACTAACACTGTTCATTGATAATTGAAAAGTTCATCCTTGTCGTTGTTTATGCCGTTTATCGCTACAAATTACTCGAACACTTCCATGACGGCGGAGAATTTTACAATTCCGACAAATTTTTTTAACTGAAGCTCTTACTTTCATTATTTCACCTTACGGCTCACGAATTATCCTACTAACAGGTAAATTTTGAACTTTTTTTTGGCAAAACTTGCCCACCCTACATAAAAATCCAAATTTCAGCCGTTTAAAGTATATCCTATAGTTTTTCAAATAAATAATTTCATTGAGCCTGAATCACCTGCGTTTTTTTCAAGCCGTAGGTTCATTCAAATTTATTTTTCTGAACATCTATAGTTTTTATATTGAGCGTACTTGAAATTTGTGAAAATTCATTCACCTACGGGCTTGAAAAAAAAGCAGGTGTCTTTTGGCAATGTTTTCACGAAATTCAAGGACAACCAGTATATTATAAGTATCAAAACGAAACCATTAGACTTGTTCCTGATTATTTATACTTGAGTCCACTCCGAAAAGTCATTTTTGTTTGAGGAAATATATATTTTAACTCCTTAGTTTTCAACAATCTAAATATTAGCATTCTCTAATATACCGATATTTTTTGACTTTTAGGAGTGGACTCATACTTTATATTTCAAATATTAAAAATACTTAAAAATCAATAGGTTCTAAAATTATTGATATTAAGTTTAAATGGGTAGATGTGAGCTCTAGTGAGCAGTATATTCTAGTTAATAAATAAGTTATTTTGACTTTTAAAAAAAAGCTTCTATTTCAATCTATTAGCTAACGAATAAAATTTGTTTATATTACAAATACTTACAAAGCCTTATTAAGGAATTCACTTTTTCGATTAAAAAATAAAATGAGCAAAATCAAATACTTAAATAGGTACACAAAAGTTTATTAACATTTTGTAGGTGGGCAAGGTGGTTTTCGTGCAACGCCTTTGCTGCGGCTGGTGGGCAGCCAAAACACGCTTTCGAGGTTTTAGTTTGTCTTTAAAAAACTAAAACCTCGAAACCATCCTACTGAAAATGTTAAAATATTTATGCTGACGAGGTTTTAGTTTTTTGAATAAAAACTAAAACCTCGTCACCTACTTATAATTTATAATTAGAGAGAAGTCGGGAATAATATTTGATTAACTAAAAAGTACTTAAGCACCCAAAGCCCCATTTTTAATAAGCTAATGTCAAAACGGTCAGCACGAGGTATAATCGTGTCAAGACTTCTTTATTAAAAGTGTACAGTAGTGAATAGTTTATTAACATTTTAGGTAAGGTGGGCAAAGTGTTTTTATTGCCCACCTTCACAATTAAAAATGTTTTTTTGCCCACCAACCGTTAAAAAAAGTCCAAAATTTACCCGTTAGTAGTATAATAAAATTCCCAAAATCTTTAGTGCAATAAAACATCCTAGGAGTTTGTTGGACTTATTCACATAAGTCATTGATTTTAAGTTATTTTTATAAAAACGGCATAAACAGAAAGTCATTGTAAATCAATGACTTATGTATTAAGTCCGACAAACTCCTAGTGCAATAAAGTACCTTTTTGAGCTCTCAAATTAGCTTTTTTCATAAGCCCTTCATACTGATGGGACATCAAATGGGCTTGCACTTGGGACATAAAATCCATTGTAACTACTACAATGATTAATAAAGAGGTGCCTCCAAAATAAAAAGGGACATTCCACCTCAGTATCAAAAATTCTGGTAGTAAACAAACGGCTGTCATATAAATAGCACTCGCTAAAGTTAAACGCGACATCACAGTATCAATATATTGTGCTGTCTGTCTTCCTGGTCTCACGCCAGGGATGAAAGCCCCAGACTTTTTTAAATTATCTGCTATTTCTTTCGGATTAAAAATCAATGCTGTATAAAAAAAACAGAAGAAAATAATCGCTATTGCATAGAACATAACATATAAAGGCTGTCCTGGCGATAAAGTCTGAGACAAATCCTTTAACCATGTCATTCCTTCAGCACTACCAAACCAGCCGCCCAAGGTGGCTGGAAACAATATTATACTTGATGCAAAAATAGGCGGAATGACACCAGCCATATTCAACTTCAGCGGCAAATGACTACTTTGACCCGCATATAACTTATTTCCAATCTGACGTTTAGCATAATTAACTGTGAGACGACGCTGTCCACGCTCAACAAAGACCACAAAAGCTGTTACTAACAACACAATTGAAAACAATAACAACACCGTCAAAATATGTAATTGACCGGTACGCGCTAACTCCAAAGTTCCGCCCATTGCTGATGGGAGACCAGCAACAATCCCAGCGAAAATGATAATCGAAATACCATTACCAATTCCCCGTTCAGTCACCTGTTCACCTAGCCACATCAAAAACATGGCACCGGTTACCAAGGTCAAAATAGCAGTCACCCGAAAAGCAATTCCCGGCTCAATGACCACCTGCTGACTTTCTAAAGCAATAGCCACTCCCGTCGCTTGGAAAGTGGCCAAACCTAAAGTACCATAACGAGTATATTGGGTAATCTTGCGTCGTCCGCTCTCCCCTTCCTTTTTCAACTGCTCAAGTGTTGGAGAAACGGCTGTCATCAACTGCATGATAATGGCTGCGGAAATATAAGGCATAATCCCTATGGCAAACACAGAAAAGCGTTCCAAAGCCCCCCCGGAAAACATATTAAACATATCCAAAATGGTGCCACGCTGCTGTTCAAACAGAGATGCCAATGCGACCGGGTCAATGCCTGGCACTGGAATAAAAGTCCCAATACGAAAAACAATAATCGCCCCTAACACAAACAACAACCGTTGTTTTAACTCGGTCAATCGTCCTAGTTTGCCAAGTTGTTCTATACCCGCCGCTGTATTAATTGCCACTTAACTTAACGCCTCATTACTCATTGTGAATTTCTATACTATAGATGTTCAGATAAATAACTTCATACGCACGAGGGCTTCGCAAAGGATTGCCCCTACATTTGTGAACTTATTTATCTGAAAAACTATATCCCTTTATTATGGGAAAATAGTGCCACCAACAGCCTCTATCGCCACACGCGCACCTTTAGTGACTGCTAAACCTTGAACTTTAATAGCCTTTGTCAGTTGACCCTTTGCTATAACCTTAACTCGTTTCACAGGTTGTGGCACAATATTAGCCGCTTTTAGAACGACTAAATCTACGATTTCTTGTCCAACAAGCTCAAGCTCATGTAAACGCACCTGCGCCGTTTTTGATGCCTTGCGTGAAGCAAAACCCACTTTTGGCAAACGTCTTTGCAAGGGCATCTGTCCGCCCTCAAAACCTACCTTATGATACCCCCCAGAACGAGAACGTTGACCTTTATGCCCTCGACCACAGGTTTTACCTAAACCTGAGCCAATACCACGTCCCACACGCATTTTCGACTTTTTTGCTCCTTGAGCAGGTTTTAATGTATTTAAATACATGATTTTTAAAGTTCTTGAACCTTTAATAGATAGGCAACCTTTCTAATCATACCGCGAACCGCAGGTGTATCTTCAAGCTCAACGGTATGATGTCGCCGTCGTAAACCCAATCCGCTCACACATGCCTTATGTCCAGGCTTACGACCAAAACTGCTACCTATCTGCGTAACCTTAATCCTTTTCATGATTATTTATTAACCCAATATATCTTCTACTGATTTGCCACGTTTGGCAGCTATCATAGCTGGGTCGGCCATGTTGCCTAAACCTTTAAACATAGCACGCATAACATTTTGACGATTGTTACTGCCAATCGTTTTAGCTAGTACGTCATGCACCCCTAAGACTTCAAAGACAGCACGCATCGCCCCACCAGCTATAATGCCCGTTCCTGGAGAGGCCGGCTGCATATAAACCTTAGCGGCTCCATATTCAGCGACGATAGGATACTGCAAAGTCGCTCCCTTGAGCGGAAATTTAAACAGATTTTTACGGGCTACTTCCATCGCTTTAGCAATCGCTAAAGGCACTTCACGGGCTTTACCATAACCAAAACCCGCTTTACCTTTTCCATCGCCAACCACTGTCAGGGCTGTAAAACTAAATATACGCCCACCTTTAACTACTTTAGCGACTCGGTTGACTGTGACGAGCTTTTCTAATAATTCATCATTCTTTGTACGTTGGATATCGTGATTTGCCATAAATTATTCCGGCTTTTATAACTGTAATCCATTTTCACGGGCTGCCTCTGCTAATGCTTTAACGCGTCCATGATATTTAAAACCTGAACGGTCAAATGCTACTTTTGTCACCCCTATTAATTTCGCACGCTCCGCTATCGTTTTTCCCACCAGGGTTGCAGCACTTACATTGCCTCCATAACCTTTCTCTGAACGAAATGCCTTTTCTATACTAGATGCACTTGCAAGTATCTGTGAACCATTAGGGGCTATCATTTGTGCGTAAATATGCTGAGGCGTTTTATGTACACTTAACCGAGTCATATTTAATCTTTTTATATTTGCACGAGTACGGCGAGCACGGCGCAAACGAGCTAATTTTTTATTCATAGTACCCATTCATTTTGTAATTGTAATTTGTGATTTGTGATTTGTTAATGAAGATTTGGTGCCGTTTAAGCAAAAAAGTACATAAATATTTTTAGTTTGTTATATTTTACAGTACTTTAAAAGTTGCTTATATACGTTTTGCCATAGATGGCACCATTTGTGAGTTGTTAATGAAGGTAGCACAGTTCTTATTTGTTAATAATTCACAATTCACAATTCACAATTCATAATTCTCTACTTCTTCTTAGCTTCTTTTATGAGAACCACCTCATCTGCATATCTGACCCCTTTGCCTTTATAAGGTTCGGGTTTTCGATAGGCACGAATATTGGCCGCGATTTGCCCGACACGTTGTTTATTTATACCTTTAACAATAATATTCGTTTGATTAGGTGTTTCAATGGTTATGTCATCTGGTATTTTAAATTTCACCGGATGGGAATAACCCAGGGTAAGATTCAGTAATTTATCCTCTACTTGGGCCCGATACCCAACCCCGACTAAACTTAACTTTTTTTCAAATCCCTGCATGACCCCTTGCACCATATTGTTCACCAGGGCGCGTGTGGTACCGGCCAAAGCCGATGCTGTTTTAGAATTATTACGCGGTGCAAAGTTTAATAAATTATCCGTCAATTTAACATCAACCAGGGCAGGACAAGCATAGGCAGCTGTCCCTTGTTTTCCTTTAACTTCAACATTATGACCCATCACCTGAACTTCAAGTCCTTGAGGAATAGAGATGGGACTTTTAGCAACTCTTGACATATTCAATAAGCTAAACGTTTCAACAAACGAATCTCAAACAAATACTATTTTTGAAAAATAAATATTTGTAAAAATGAGTTCTTTGCGTAAATTATTTGCTGCTACTTACCTTATGATACAAAACATAAGACCTCGCCACCATGACCCGAGAGACGTGCCCTGCGATCACTCATCAACCCTTTAGAAGTAGATATAATGGCTATACCTAAACCATATAACACTTTTGGTAATTTATTCTTTGTCTTATAAACTCGTAAACCAGGTCGACTAATCCGTTTAATTTCAGACATCACCGGTTTATCCTGATAATATTTCAATGTGATAGTGAGCGACGCTTTAATCTCTTGTGAAACGCTATAATCTGTTATATAGCCTTCATCCTTTAAAATGCTTGCAATGGCCACCTTTAATTTTGAAGTGGGCATCGAAATCTGCTGCTTACGAACCGCTTGACCATTACGAATGCGCGTCAACATATCGGCAATGGGATCTGACATACTCATGAATTTAAACCTCTCTTACCAACTAGATTTTACTAGGCCTGGAATAAATCCCTGCATAGCTGATTCACGCAATTTATTACGACCTAGACCGAAACGCCTATAATACCCATGTGGACGACCGGTTATTTCACAACGATTACGCAATCGACACGGACTGGCATTACGTGGTAAAGATTGTAATTTATGCCTTGCTACCATGCGATCCACCTCACTAATACTCATATCAGCTAAGGTTTCCCTTAATGCAGCCCGTTTAGCCGCATATTTTTTGACCGTTCGTCTTCTCTTCGCTTCCCGATTTATGACCGACAATTTAGCCATCCACTTCACCCTTTTAATGGAAAATTAAATGCTGATAATAAGGCGCGACCTTCTTCATCAGTCTGTGCTGATGTACTAATCGTAATATCCATACCACGCAATGCATCTATCTTATCATAATCAATTTCAGGGAATATGATTTGTTCACGAATACCCAAACTCAAATTTCCCCGCCCATCAAAAGCCTTAACACTAATACCACGAAAGTCCCGAATACGTGGGATGGCTATGTTGATCAAGCGATCAAAAAATTCATACATACGCTTGCGCCGCAAGTTAACTTTACAACCAATTGGCCACCCTTGACGAATCTTAAAATTAGATACCGACTGACGTGCTTTTGTTACCACGGGTTTTTGACCGGCTATCGCCGTCATATCAGCGACGGCACGCTCAATCACTTTTTTATCGCCCACTGCTTCACCTATACCCATATTCAATGCAATTTGCTCTACTTTAGGCACTTGCATAATGCTTTTATAGCTAAATTGCTGCATAAGCTGTGGTATAACTTTATTTTGATAATATGTTTGTAATCTCGCCATAATATCTATTAATCCGTAATGACTTCGCCATTTGATTTAAAATAGCGCACCTTTGTACCATCTTCAAGAAATTTAAAGCCTACCCGATCTGCCTTTTCGGTGCTGGGATTGATAAGAGCAATATTTGATATATGAATCGGCATTTCTTTATCAACAATACCGCCTGGCGTATTTTGCATGGGATTGCCTTTGGTATGACGCTTTACTAAATTCACATTTTCTACCACTAGGCGCGTTGGAGTGCGATAACGAACCACCCGTCCACGCTTATCCTTGTCCTTTCCCGCTATCACAATCACTTCTTCGCCCGTTTTAATTCTACGCATAATTTCTAAACTTAAATTTTTTATTTTAGAAATTCTATTTCCTGTGTCAATAGGATTTCTTTAAAGCACTTCTGGAGCTAATGATATTATTCTCATAAAACGCTCGGTTCTTAATTCACGGGTTACTGGCCCAAAAATCCGAGTCCCTATGGGCTGAAATTGATTGTTGAGTAATACGGCTGCATTCCCATCAAAACGAATCAGGGAACCGTCAGACCGTCTTACCCCTTTGCGTGTCCTGACGACTACCGCTTGATGGATTTCACCTTTCTTTACTTTGCTATGTGGTATGGCTTCTTTTATACTAACTTTAACGATGTCACCAATTCCAGCATAACGGCGATGTGATCCTCCTAAAACTTTGATACATTTTAGTTGTTTGGCACCACTGTTGTCGGCTGCTTCTAACATTGATTGCATTTGTATCATCGTTTTTTTACTCCTTTTGCTGTTCTAAAGCTTGGTATGCGAATTAAGAGTTGAATATTGGTGTATCTACTAAAAACAATGGATTAAAAAACCAACCCAAGGCTTCAAAATCACCCATTTTAATTATATGATTTTAAAAAGATTTCTCAACCCTTAATTAATTCGCATTTAGTGTTGTTTTTTATGTGATTTGCCTGCTCACTATTTTATTTAGACACCAAGATTTAGTTTTTGAACGGGGACGACAAGGGGATATTTCTACTATATCTCCAATGCGCCCCACGTTTTCTTCGTCGTGGACATGTAGTTTCGTTGAACGTTTAATGTATTTTCCATATTTGGCATGTTTCACTTTTCGTTCTATTAATACCGTCATCGACTTTTGCATTTTATCACTAATCACATGCCCAGTGAGGGTTCGTTCTTTTTTTGCTTGGTCTAAAGACTGCTCTACCATACGATACTTCCTATTTTAGATTATCCGATGCTTTTTTTTCTTTAAGTATCGTATTTATCCGTGCAATATCACGTTTAACCATTTTTAATTGTGTATGTCTGCTTAATTGTTCGTTGACTTTTTGCATACGCAAATTAAAATGCTCACGTAATAATTCAATTCGTTCTTTCTTTAAGTCTTTAGTACTCTTCTTTCGAAATTCATTCGCTTTCATCATATCACCGTCCGATTGACAAAGGTGGTTGGTACCGATAATTTTGCCGAGGCTAAACGAAATGCTTCACGTGCAATTTCTTCAGATACTCCTTCAATTTCATAAAGCATCCTTCCCGGTTGTATTAATGCGACCCAATATTCTACATTTCCCTTTCCTTTTCCCATACGGACTTCAAGCGGCTTTTTACTAATCGGTTTGTCGGGGAATATTCGTATCCATAATTTTCCACCTCGTTTTACATAACGAGATATGGTTCGTCGTGCCGCTTCTATTTGACGCGCTGTGATTCTTCCTCTCCCACTTGCTTTTAGCCCAAATTCTCCAAAACTTATTTTGTTTCCGCGCATGGCTGTGCCACGATTACGGCCTTTTTGTTGCTTTCTGAATTTGGTACGTTTAGGTTGTAACATATTTCCTAATTCTTTTCTTTTGTGAGATTAAACGATAAATCGTGATTTAAAGGTTGATTTATGTAGTCAGTTTGTAATCTTTCCTTTATTTAATTCTGTTTACCTATAATCTCTCCTTTAAATATCCACACTTTTATACCTATTACTCCATAGGTGGTGTAGGCTTGTGCTAATCCATAATCTATATCTGCACGTAGTGTATGTAAAGGTACACGGCCCTCTCGATACCATTCCGTTCGTGCAATTTCTGCTCCACTTAGTCGTCCACTGACGTTGATACGAATCCCTTGTGCGCCTAAACGCATGGCGTTGGCAACTGCCCGCTTCATTGCACGTCGAAACATTATACGACGTTCTAGCTGTTGAGCTACACTAGCTGCTACCAGTTGGGCATCGACTTCTGGTTTACGAATTTCTTCTACACTAATATGAACTGGAATACCCATCATTTTTGCGACTTGGGTTCGCAATTTGTCTATATCTTCACCTTTTTTTCCAATGACAATGCCGGGACGAGCGGTATGAATTATAATCCGTGCATTGCGTGCTGGTCTTTCAATACGCACTTCACTAACCGATGCTTTTGCTAGTTTCTTTTTGATGAAGTTTCGTACTTTTAAATCGGTATTTAGATATTTGTCATAATCTTTGTTACTGGCATACCATTTAGAAGACCAGTCTTTGATAATCCCCAGGCGAATACCGGTAGGATGTACTTTTTGACCCATAATACTTTTCCCTTAAGCGTCTGAAACTTTTACAGCGATGTGGCTGGTGCGTTTTAAAATTCGATTACCCCGTCCTTTGGCACGGGCACGCATACGTTTCAATCTCGGTCCTTCGTCAATTGAGATGGTTGAAATGTGTAATTCATCTACATCAGCTCCTTGATTATTTTCAGCATTAGCAATTGCTGAGTCTAATGTCTTTTTAATCATAAACGCTGCCCGTCGCTTGCTAAATTTCAAAATGTTAAGGGCTTGTTCAACCGGCATTCCCCGAATCTGATCCGCCACTAACCGGCATTTTTGTGGAGAAATACGCGCATATTTATGTATGCTAGAGACTTCCATATTCAGTTTTCAGTTTTCAGTTGTAGGGGCAATCCTTTATGGTTGCCCTTATCAGTTTTCCTGATTATTTCTAAAATCTTGCAACGCTGTTATTTGCTTTGTTCGTTCAATTACTTTTGTTACTTCGTTTCTTGATTCATTTTTTAGACTTTCTATCTCCAGCCTGATGGCCTCGAAATGTCCGCGTTATGGCAAACTCTCCGAGTTTATGTCCTACCATATTTTCTGTCATAAATACGGGCATAAATTGTCGCCCGTTATGAATGGCTATGGTTAACCCTACCATTTCCGGTATTATCATTGAACGGCGTGACCAGGTCTTGATAGGGCGTTTGCTTTTTGTGGCTACCGTTTTTTCAATTTTTCTCAATAAATGATGGTCAATAAAAGGCCCTTTTTTTATGGAACGTGGCATAGTTTGTTATCTCGTTGTTCTATTTTCCATGCTTTGTGATGCTCAAAATATTATTTTCTGAATAAATAGTATTTCTTTCTAACGCCTACGCACTATCATTTTATTTGTGCGTTTGTTATGACGAGTTTTAGCTCCCTTAGTAGGAAATCCCCATGGTGTTACCGGATGCCTACCGCCAGAACTACGTCCTTCTCCACCTCCATGCGGATGATCCACAGGATTCATGGCTACCCCACGAACAGTAGGTCGTCGCCCACGCCAACGTGCGGCTCCGGCTTTGCCCAGTGAGCTTATATTATGTTCTGCATGACCCACTTCGCCCAGAGTAGCCCGACATTCTGTTAATATTTTACGGATTTCTCCTGAACGTAGTCGTAAGGTGGCATAAGTACCTTCACGGGCTATGAGTTGGGCTGATGATCCCGCACTGCGTGCTATTTGTCCTCCTTTTCCTGGTTTTAATTCTACACAATGCACGAGGCTACCCATCGGTATCTGTCGTAGCAACATACTATTACCTGACTTTATAGGGGCTTGGCTGCCAGAGATAATTGTTTCTCCCACTTTTAGCCCTTTAGGCATCAGAATATAACGACGCTCTCCATCGGTATATAAAATTAATGCAATCTGAGCACTGCGGTTTGGATCATATTCAATTCGTTCGACTTTTCCCGCTATTCCGTCCTTATTACGTTTAAAATCTATAATACGATAATGTTGCTTGTGGCCACCTCCCCGATGGCGAACGGTAATTCGTCCTCGATTATTACGGCCCCCCTTTTGTGTTTTTTTCTCCAACAAGGGTTTGTAAGGGGTACCTTTGTGTAGTTGAGGTGTACTAACCTTCACTACAAAACGTCTACCCGCCGATGTTGGTTTTGCTTTGATAAGTGCCATATTTTATAATTCCTTGTTGGAATCGTTTCAGACTGGATTTGAAAATAGATTCCAATGCTTTGTGTGAATTCTTTAATTAAGAATTACTATTTATTGAAAAAATAGTATATTTCACACATTGGCTGTTGGTAGATTTCTTGTCAGAAATCACTTCATCATCATTTTTTATCCCAATTACTTGGACAACGATGTTTCCCAATTCCCAATTTTTAATCTGATCTAAAGTTAATATCAAAGCCTGGCTGCAGCCCTACATAGGCTTTTTTCCAATTGGCCCGTTTACCATGAATACGTCCAAAGTTTTTGCTTTTACCTTTAATTTGTGTTGTTCGTACTTTTTCTACTTTTACATTAAATAAATATTCTACCGCTTGCTTAATTTCTAGCTTAGTGGCTTCTTTTCGTACTTTAAATACGATTTGTCCATGTATATCCGCGACCCTTAATGCCTTCTCAGATACAAGTGGCGCTATCAATACTTGCATTAAACGAGCGGAATTCATGCTAATCTCTCCTGTAATCTCTTTATTGCCTTAACTGTCATCAAGACTTTTTCATACCCAATCAGTTTTACTGGATTTAAGGTGTCAATTTCTTTTACTTCGACTTGATGCAAATTACGTGCTGCCAATTTCAGGTTATCTTCCTTAGTTTCTGTGATAATCAACACATTTTTGAGTTGTAGTGTTTTTAATTGTGCTACTAATTCCTGGGTTTTGGGTTGTTCAAGACTCATTTGTTCAATGACAAGTAAACGCGCTTGCCTTACCAATTCAGATAGTATTGAACACAATGCTCCCCGATACATTTTCTTATTTAATTTTTGACCCGTCATAGATGGTCTTGCTGCAAAAGTAATTCCACCACCTCGCCATAAGGGACTTTTAACACTTCCTGCCCGTGCGCGACCGGTTCCTTTTTGTCGCCATGGTTTACGTCCACTACCCTTGACCTGGGCACGACTTTTTTGCGCTCGTGTACCTGCATGTGAGCCTGCCACATAAGCAATCACCGCTTGATGAATCAGAGCTTCATTATAAGGTACAGCAAAAATTTTTTCTGATACGCTAATAACGCTTTTAGGTTCCTTGGTGGACTTCGTTTGTAGGCTCAGTTCCATTACTTTATCCTTTTTAAGATGTATATTTGTTCATTTTAATCGCCGGTTTGATTATTATATCACCCCCAGGCGCACCCGGTATTGCACCTTTAATAAGTAATAAATGCCTTTGTGCATCCACTCGAACAATTTCAAGATTTTGTACTGTGCAACGAACATGACCCTTTTGTCCTGCCATTTTCTTACCTTTAAAAACACGTCCCGGTGTTTGATTTTGACCGATAGAACCGGCCGCACGATGTGACAGAGAATTTCCATGAGTGGCATCTTGCATTTTAAAATGATAACGTTTAATGGTACCGGTGAAACCTTTTCCTTTTGTCACACCTGTCACATCAACTTTTTGACCATTTTTAAAAATGTCAACTTTTAGTTCATGGCCTACAGATATGGTGGGTGGTTCATTTTCTAAACGAAACTCCCAATATCCCCGCCCGGCTTCTACTGTTGCTTTTGCTAAATGTCCACTTTCTGGTTTGTTAATACGATTAGCATGACGCTTGCCACAAGTCACTTGAATGGCATGATAGCCTTCTGTTTTGACCGTCTTTAACTGTGTTACCCGATTAGGGGGGGCTTCTATGACGCTTACAGGGATTGAGTCCCCATTTTCTGTAAAGATACGAGTCATTCCTCTTTTTTGACCGACAATTCCAACAGCCATTTCAGTTTTCAGTTTTCAGTTATCAGTTAATAGTTTTCAATTAACTTAGTTCAATTTTATTTGTACGTCAACGCCCGCCGCTAAATCTAATTTCATTAATGAATCAACGGTTTTATCGGTCGGATCAATAATATCTAATAAACGTTTATGAGTACGGATTTCATATTGATCTCGTGCATCTTTATTTACATGGGGTGATATCAATACCGTAAATTTTTCTTTTTTTGTAGGCAATGGAATAGGACCACGTAATTGTGCCCCTGTCCGTCTTGCTGTTTCTACAATTTCACGCGCCGATTGATCCAACAATCTATGATCAAAGGCTTTTAAGCGAATGCGAATTCTTTGATTTGCCACTCTTTTTATTTCTCTAAGGTCAATGATTTTAAATCTTATAGACGGCTTTATCAAGACAAAATTTTTTGGATGTGTTTTTATTTACCGTCTATGAAGACTATTCGATTATCTTTGAAACAACACCTGCACCGACCGTTCGACCACCTTCACGAATAGCAAAGCGCAAGCCTTCTTCCATAGCAATAGGCGAAATCAGGTTAACCGTCATTTTAACATTATCCCCAGGCATCACCATTTCTACATCTTCTGGCAATTCACAAGCCCCCGTCACATCAGTAGTACGGAAATAAAATTGAGGACGGTAGCCTTTGAAAAAGGGTGTATGTCGCCCCCCTTCGTCTTTGCTTAAGACATAGACTTCACATTCAAAATGCTTATGAGGAGTAATGCTTCCAGGTTTGGCTAAGACTTGTCCACGTTCAACATCAGTGCGTTTAATACCCCGCAATAGTACACCCACATTATCCCCAGCCACGCCTTCGTCAAGTAACTTACGAAACATTTCTACGCCTGTGCATGTGCTTTTACTCGTTTCGTCGTTGATACCAACAATTTCGATCTCTTCTCCGACTTTTACTTTTCCCCGATCAACACGCCCTGTGACTACCGTACCCCGTCCAGATATGGAGAATACATCTTCTATAGGCATTAAAAAAGGTTGGTCAATATCACGCTGTGGCTCTGGTATATAGTCATCCATCGCTTCTATCAATTTAATGATAGATGGTAGTCCAGTTTCACTGGTATCACCTTCAAGGGCTTTAAGGGCTGAACCAATTATAATTGGGGTGTCATCACCAGGAAAGTCATAGCTATCCAACAATTCACGGATTTCCAGTTCTACCAATTCAAGTAGTTCTTCATCATCTACCTGATCTGCTTTATTCATATACACGACGATATAAGGTACCCCTACCTGACGGGCTAATAATATATGTTCACGAGTTTGGGGCATAGGACCGTCAGCAGCGGATACGACTAAAATAGCACCATCCATTTGGGCTGCACCCGTGATCATATTCTTAATATAGTCAGCGTGTCCTGGACAATCTACATGAGCGTAATGACGATTATCAGACTGATACTCCACATGGGCAGTCGCAATGGTGATACCACGCTCTCTTTCCTCCGGCGCGTTATCAATCTGATCATAAGCCGTATATTCACCACCGTATTTTTCCGCAAGACTTTTAGTCATAGCAGCAGTTAAAGTAGTCTTCCCATGATCAACATGACCTATTGTTCCGACATTTATATGCGGTTTGCTGCGTTCAAATTTTGCTTTTGACATATCTTTCAGTTATAAACTTAAGTTACCAATAATTGTAAATATTTTTAAAAATTGATTTAAATCAACTTTATGATTTACAAAACATTTTTTATTTATTTTATCAGTCATAAATGTTCTAGTTTTTATAGTCTAAAGGTTTTAAAAAATACTATTTTTGCTAAAGTATTTCTTAGTGATAGACTTTGTCTCAAAATTTTATAATACTATTGTAACTACTCAGAGCAACCATAAAGGATTGTCCCTATAACTTGACTATCACATTTTTTATAAATGTCCTTGATTTAAAAAGAAATATAATTTTAGACCTAAAAATTAAATAAGCTTAAAAATCAATGAGTTAGCTATTTTAACATTCAAAAATAGAGCTTCGCAAAGCCAAATAACATCAAAAACTTGATAATCAAGTCTAACAATATTCCTTTGGCAAGTTCCGAAAATACTCTTAAGGCAACTCCCAAATAATAATATACCCATTTTGGCAATGCGATTAACTTAAGGGCGAACACGCAGGTTAGCACCGAAAATCATATAATACGTGGGTATATTATTTTTTGTGAGTTGCCTAAGGGCAATCCCTTGTGATTGCTCTGGGTAGTTACTAACTATTAACCATTAAATTTGATTCTTTTTTATCACTGCTTCAGCAATACTGCTGGGAGCTTCATGGTATTTAGCAAACTGCATGGTATAAATAGCCCGCCCTTGAGTCTGTGAACGTAAATCAGTCGCATAGCCAAACATTTCAGCCAGTGGAACTTCCGCCCGAATGACTTTTCCTGTTGGTAACTCATCCATACCTTGTAAAATACCCCGGCGGCGATTCAGATCGCCCATAACATCGCCCATGTAATCTTCTGGGGTCACGATTTCCACATCCATAATTGGCTCAAGTAAGACAGGTTTTGCTATCAAGGCCCCCTTCTTAAAAGCCTGAGAACCCGCAACCTTAAAAGCCACTTCACTTGAATCAACTTCATGATATGACCCATCATATAGCGTCACTGACAGATCAACAACGGGATAACCGGCTATCACCCCATTTAGCATGGCATCTTTTACGCCTTTGTCAACGGCTGAAATATATTCCTTAGGTACTACACCACCCGTAATTTCATTTATAAACTGATATCCAGCTCCAGGCTCTGAGGGTTCAAGCTTTAACCATACATGTCCATATTGACCACGTCCACCCGATTGACGTATAAATTTGCCTTCGACCTTTACCGTTTCACGGATAGCTTCTCGATAAGCCACCTGTGGCGCACCCACGTTAGCTTCCACATTAAACTCACGGCGCATGCGATCCACAATAATATCTAAATGCAACTCACCCATACCCGAAATAATTGTCTGCCCTGATTCTTCATCAGTGCGTACTTGAAATGACGGATCTTCAGCAGCCAATTTAGACAATGAGACCCCCATTTTTTCTTGGTCAACCTGCGTTTTGGGTTCAACCGCTACTGAAATAACCGGCTCGGGAAATTCCATTTTTTCCAAAGTTATCAAATGGTTTTTATCACATAGCGTTTCTCCAGTGGTC
Organism: Gammaproteobacteria bacterium; assembly: GCA_003645255.1. Lineage (GTDB taxonomy): Bacteria > Pseudomonadota > Gammaproteobacteria > Beggiatoales > Beggiatoaceae > QNES01. Next base: position 20,676 of record QNES01000014.1, on the reverse strand, counting down.
ACCGTTTTTAAGCCTACCACAGCGGCAATATCACCTGCTCTGACTTCTTTAATTTCTTCGCGAGAGTTGGCATGCATTAATAAAATGCGACCCAAGCGTTCTCGTTTATGTTTGATAGGATTGTAAACCGAATCTCCCGAATTTAATACGCCTGAATAAACACGGAAAAAGGTTAATGAACCCACAAAAGGATCGGTTGCCACCTTAAATGCTAATGCAGCAAAGGGTTCCTCATCACTTGATGCACGAGTCGCTTCTGTTTTTTGTGGATCATCAAGCACTCCACGAACAGGTAGCACATCTGTTGGTGCCGGTAAATAATCTATAACGGCATCTAACATGGCTTGTACACCTTTATTTTTAAAGGCTGAACCACACAAAGTCGGCACAATTTCATTGGCTAAAGTACGCAAACGAACACCCAGGCGTATCTCTTCTTCCGATAATTCCCCAGTGTCAACATATTTTTCCATTAGGGTATCATTGGCTTCCGCTGCCAATTCTACTAGATTTTCCCGCCATTTTTTACATTCAGATAGCATGACTTCTGGAATATCTTCTATCGAAAACTGTACACCAAAGCTCGCTTCATCCCAATGAATGGCTTTCATTTTGATCAGATCAACTATGCCTTCAAATTGATCTTCGGCACCAATAGGAAGTTGTAATACAGCGGTTTGAGCAGCTAAACGTTGTTTAATCTGGGATACCACTCGCAAAAAATCAGCTCCTGCCCTATCCATTTTATTTATAAAGGCTAGACGAGGCACTTTATATTTATTTGCTTGCCGCCAGACTGTTTCCGATTGAGGTTCGACACCACCAACCGCGCAGAACACGGCACACGCCCCATCCAGTACACGTAATGAGCGCTCAACTTCAATGGTGAAATCGACATGGCCGGGGGTATCTATAATATTAATACGATGCTCTGGATATTGTTGTCCCATGCCTTTCCAAAAACAAGTGGTTGCCGCGGAGGTAATGGTTATTCCCCGCTCTTGTTCTTGTGGCATCCAATCCATTGCTGCCGCGCCGTCATGGACTTCGCCAATTTTATGCGAAACACCTGTATAATAGAGTATGCGTTCAGTGGTTGTGGTTTTACCCGCATCAATATGCGCCATAATACCAATATTACGATAGCGCTCAATGGGTGTCTTACGTGCCATATTCAGTTATCAGTTATCAGTTATCAGTTATCAGTTAAAGATTTGAATATTACCAACGGAAATGTGAAAATGCTTTATTGGCTTCTGCCATGCGATGGACATCTTCACGTTTTTTTATAGCAGCCCCTTTTTTTTCAAAAGCATCAAGCATTTCACCGGCTAAACGCAGTCCCATCGATTTTTCACCTCGTTTACGAGCTGAATCGACTAACCAGCGCATGGCTAATGTTGTTCGACGAGCAGGACGAACTTCTATGGGCACTTGATAAGTTGAACCTCCTACGCGTCGGGATTTAACTTCCACCACGGGACGAACATTATCTAATGCCAGCCCAAAAACGTCCAATGCTTCACCCTTAGTTTTTTTAGCAACGCGATCCAGGGCACCATAGACAATGCCTTCTGCCACAGACTTTTTGCCATTTTTCATGACCATAGTGATGAATTTAGCTACCGTTTCATCTCTGTACTTTGGATCTGGTAAAATGGCACGTTTAGCAATTACTCTTCTTCTTGGCATTTTTAATTTCCAATTAAATTTAATTAATTTAAGTCTTAGGTCTTTTCGCACCGTATTTAGAACGGCCTTGATGTCTTGTATTAACTCCAGAGGTGTCTAGCGAACCACGTACTGTATGATAACGAACCCCAGGTAAATCTTTGACACGCCCCCCTCGGATTAATATGACCGAGTGTTCCTGCAAATTATGTCCTTCACCACCAATATAAGTGGTCACTTCCATACCATTGGTCAGACGCACACGCGCTACTTTACGCATAGCAGAATTAGGCTTTTTAGGAGTTGTCGTATAGACACGGGTACAAACACCACGTTTTTGTGGGCAGCTATCTAATGCCGGTGTTGTACTCTTAGTCTTTTGTCGTTTACGTGGTTTTCGCACCAACTGGTTAATCGTTGCCATAACTTTATTTTTTCATCCATCAATCATCAATCGGGGACTGTTTCGATTTTTCAAATTTTTAATTGTCATTATAACATCCCTGTATTAATAATAAAATAAAGCTGGCATCCCAAAAGAGGGGTGCCAGCTTTTAAAATTGCAAATATCAATCAGAAATTTGCTTCTTTGGGGAAAATGGCGCGCCCGGAGAGATTCGAACTCCCGACCCCCTAGTTCGTAGCCAGGTACTCTATCCAACTGAGCCACGGGCGCATGTTAATTACTTTGTGACTTAATTTAATTTCAGGAAATTGCCGGAGAGAGAGGGATTCGAACCCTCGATGGGCTTTTGACCCATACTCCCTTAGCAGGGGAGCGCCTTCAACCGCTCGGCCATCTCTCCGAAATAATTTTTGATATTTTTCCATTTTATAAGTGTGCATTATATACCCTCTGAAAAAAAAAAACAAATTTAAAAAAAAAACACACTTTTTGACCTTTTGTCATCAAGCCCATTTTAAATATAAATTTTAATTAATTCAATGACTTATTAATTTTTTTTAAAATATTACCTTAAAGCACTTGACAAACATGAATACTATTTGGTATAATATTAAAAAACTTAAATAAAATTTTATCCGTTTTAAAAAACTTAAACTTTATTTGATTTTTTATTAATTTTGACATCAGTACAGGACAAAAAGTTGAACCTATCCCACTATTCATTTTTGAGCTTAGAAATCCGATTTTTGAAAAATCGGATTTCTTTACCCTCGTTTTTTGGTTAAAAACCAAACGATTGGAATGAAGGGTTCCGCATTTTTGAATAGTGGGATAGATTCTTGTAACCTATTGATTTTTTGTTAAGTCCATTTAAAATTATCTTTGTAAAAACAATGAGTTACAAAATGGATAATTTTTTTGTCCTGTACAAAGAATTTTGACATATAAATGTTGGAGAGTTGGAAGTCATAAAAATTGCACTTCATTTGTTGGATTTAATACACAAATCATTGTAAACCAATGACTTTCTGTTTATGCCGTTTTTATAAAAATAATTTAAAATCAATAACTTATGTGAATAAGTCCAACAAACTCCTAGCTCTTTGTACAGGACCAAAAGTTGTAACGCATTGATTCTTGGTAAAGTGCTAAATAAAAAACTTATGTAAAATCATATAGTTATAAATAGGCAGCCATTTTTGTCCTGTACAAAGCTCCTAGCTAATAGATTGAAACTCGACTATCAAATTTTTGATGTTATTTGGCTTCGCGATCTATTTTTGAGTGTTAAATTAGCCAAATCATTTATTTTTAAGCTTATTTATTTTTTAGATTTAAAATTATATTTTAAAAACAAACACTTGCCCACCCTAATAACTCATTTAAAAAGTTCAGTTTATGCCCGTGCTGAGTATAACTTTTTAAACTCGACTATCAAGTTTTTTATAAATCCTTGATTTAAAAAGATATATCATTTTAGGTCTAAAAATTAAATAAGTTTAAAAATCAATGAGTTAGCTATTTTAACATTCAAAAATAGAGCTTCCCAAAGCCAAATAATATCAAAAACTTGATAGTCGAGTTAAGGAACGTGCATGAAATAACTTCGACAACTTTAGGGTAACCACAAGGGATTACCCCTACGATATCTCAATTGATGTAGAGGCAAGACTGAATGGTTGCCCTATTTATTTCATGCACATTCCTAAGTGAGTTTTTTGTTAAGTGAGTTTTTTGTTTTGTAGGGTTGGCAAGTGTTTTTTTGCCCACCTTACCGATGATGGTGGGCAACAAAAAGAACAATGCCATTAAGTTAAGCCAGGGAGCCCCTACAGTTCCTTAATACGTGGAATTTTGTAGGCGGACTGAAGTGTTCGCCCTTAACTTAAATGGCATTGAACAAAAAGAACCCACCCCACATAAAAGTAAAGTTCATATTGTGCCGGTGCGGAGTATACCAGCCAATTTTGATAGGATACCTTTTAGCCTTAAAATTTATTCTTTCGTTACCAAACTTTTCACTACTTTTGAGGGTGGGTTTCACGATAATGTGACCCGCCCTACACTTCGAGTCAACCACCCAATTTTAAAAGGATACGCTAAAAGCTTAAGTAGGCTAAAGCCTACACTAAGTGTCCTTTAGGGAACTTTAGCTTTTAGCATCAGAATTTATTCTGATGTTTTTTTCTGTAAACTACTTTTGAAAGGTGCCGATTTTAAAATTCGTACCGATATATAAAGAAGGGGGTGTGATTAAAAGTGCATAGCTGGTATAAATTATAGATATTCAGATAATTCTTTCTAAAAGATGTTGCTCACGCTTCTCGCTTTGGGGGCTAAATTTTTTAGCTCGAATCGTGAAATTGATTTGAAATGATTTTTCTGAAAGTGGCGACGATAAATAGTGAAAAGTCTTCATGCCGTTAAAAACTCTCAAACCAAGAAGTTAGGTTTTATCAATGGTTTCGTTTTGAACTGATAATAAATTCTATATGCCTCATCTATTTTAGATTGCCTGAAACACCTCCAAATGAAAAAACCATGTACTTTTAAGGTAACTAGCAAAAAATAATATACCAGGGCTATCCGAAAGTATTGCCCCTACAGTCATTGAGGATTTATATGGGCAATCCCTTGTGGTTGCCCCTGATGGGTGTTTTATTTTTTGCGACTTACCTAATCACACCCTAAAGAAGGAGTCCAGCTTTCAAAAAATAGTATTTAAATATCAATGTCACTAAGGTAGAATTAATAATTTAATTAACTGAGCCATATTTATGTCTGCAAAAACACTTTATGATAAATTATGGGATGCCCATATTGTACGGACTGATGAAAATGGGGCTGACTTACTCTATATTGATCGTCATCTTATTCATGAAGTCACCTCTCCCCAAGCCTTTGAGGGGCTACGTTTAATCAAGCGTCAACCCTGGTCCATCCAAAACAATTTTGCGGTGCCTGATCATAATGTCCCTACGACTGCCCGTGATGGTGGTGTAGCCGATATTGCTGATCCTGTTTCACGATTGCAGATTGAAACCTTGGACCAAAATTGTCGTGATTATCAAATCACAGAATTTTCTATGAATGATCCCCGCCAGGGCATTGTCCATGTGATTGGACCTGAGCAGGGAATTACTTTGCCGGGTATGACGATTGTGTGTGGCGATTCACATACTTCAACTCACGGAGCGTTTGGGGCTTTAGCATTTGGTATTGGTACTTCTGAGGTTGAGCATGTTTTAGCAACACAATGTTTGGTCCAAAATAAATCTAAAAATATGCTCATCAAAGTTGATGGTGAAATCGCTACAGGTGTTACCGCTAAGGATATTATTCTTTATATTATTGGTAATATAGGTACCGCTGGTGGTACCGGCTGCGCGATTGAATTTGGTGGTAGTGCGATTGAAGCTTTATCCATGGAGGGGCGCCTGACGATTTGTAATATGGCGATTGAAGCCGGGGCACGAGCTGGCTTGATTGCAGTAGATGATAAGACTATTGAGTATGTGCATGGACGGTCTTATGCGCCTGGTGAAAAAATGTGGGGGCAAGCTGAAGCAGCTTGGCGCTATTTACATAGCGATGCTAATGCCAAGTTTGATAGTGTCACTCCTATCAATGCGAGTGCCATTAAGCCACAAGTCACCTGGGGTACATCACCAGAGATGGTTGTATCCATTGATGCTGTTGTGCCAGACCCGGCGGCGGTGGAAGACGCAACTCTGGTTGATAGTATGCGCCGTGCCATAGCTTATATGGATTTGGAAGTGGGTATGCCTATCACTGATATTCACCTGGATAAAGTTTTTATCGGGTCTTGTACAAATTCGCGTATTGAAGATTTACGGGCAGCTGCGCAAGTGGTTAAAGGTCGTGAAATTGCATCCACTGTTAAACAGGCATTAGTTGTCCCTGGTTCTGGTCCAATTAAGGCGCAGGCAGAGCAAGAAGGTTTAGATAAAATTTTTATCAAGGCGGGATTTGAATGGCGATTGCCAGGTTGTTCTATGTGTTTAGCTATGAACGCAGACCGTTTGTCGCCAGGTGAACGATGCGCTTCAACTTCTAACCGTAATTTTGAGGGTCGTCAAGGGCAAGGGGGGCGTACTCATTTAGTTAGTCCTTTGATGGCAGCGGCGGCTGCCATTGCCGGTCATTTTGTTGATGTGAAAAGTTATTTATAGATTAGGTAAATATCTTTACCCATAAAACGGGCAATGAAATTTCACAAAGGGCAGACACTTTCGGTTCGCCCCTACATGACATTTTCTTTCTTTTGTAGGGGCGAATCTGCGTGTTCGCCCTAATTATGAAACATCGTTGCCCATTTTAGGTTCAATAAAAGGAAAAAAAATGAATACTGTAAGAACACCTGCAGTTGCCGGTATGTTCTATCCAGACAATGCAAATGAATTGCGGATGATGGTCCGAAACTTTTTAAATGAACCCAAAGTTTCAAACGAACCTGTTCCCAAAGCTATTATTGCACCCCATGCAGGTTATATCTATTCGGGGCCAATTGCTGCTAGTGTTTATGCACGACTCGTACCTGCACATGATACGATTAATCGAGTTATTTTACTTGGTCCTTCTCACCGAGTATCCTTTCCAGGACTGGCTGCCACGGGTATGACTCATTTTGTGACCCCTTTGGGTACTATTCGGGTGGATAGGATTGATGAAATCACTTCTTTTCCTCAAGTTTCGGTGCTAGAGCAAGCTCATACGAATGAACATAGTCTTGAAGTCCAGTTGCCTTTTCTCCAAGCGGTTTTAGATGATTTCAGTTTCATCCCTTTAGTGGTTGGTGAAGCCAGTCCTGAGCAAATAGAACCTGTATTGGAAAAACTTTGGGGCGGATCAGAAACGGTGATAGTCATTAGTTCTGATTTAAGTCATTATCATGATTATGAAACGGCAAAAAAAATGGATCAGTTGACTTCTCAAGCTATTGAAAATTTGAGACCAGAAGCTATTCATCATGAACAAGCTTGTGGTGGCAATCCAGTCAATGGCTTATTACAAATAGCACGGCGCAAAAAGATGCACGCCAAAACAATAGATTTACGTAATTCTGGCGATACCGCCGGTCAAAAAAATCAAGTTGTGGGGTATGGAGCTTATGTCTTTAACTAAAGAACAGGCTAACATATTATTACGGGTGGCTAAAGAATCTATCCAATATGGTTTAGAAACTGGACAAGCATTGAAAGTAGAACCCTCTCATTATGCTGAAGAATTACAAGCTATCCGAGCTAGTTTCGTCACCTTAGAAATTCATAACCAGTTACGCGGTTGTATAGGTACCCTCACTGCTTACCAGCCATTGGTTAGCGATGTCGCTTACCATGCTCATGCTGCCGCTTTTTCTGATCCCCGTTTTCCTGGATTACAGCGTGACGAATTTACCAAGTTATATATCCATATTTCTATTCTTACCCCACCTGAGCCTATGTCGTTTGAATCTGAAGAAGACCTCATCCAACAAATGCGTCCTGGGGTAGATGGTTTAATATTAAGCGAGGGTATGCAAAAAGGTACATTTTTACCTTCCGTTTGGGAATCTCTAAAAGAACCAGCAGATTTTCTGAGCCATTTAAAACGGAAAGCAGGCTTATCATCCAATTATTGGTCAGACAATATTAAGGTAGAACGTTATATAGCGGAATCTATTTCCGAGTGAACGGAAGTGTCCCTCAAAAGTCAAAGAAATCCGATTTTTTCAAAAAGAGGATTTATCAATGATATCAATGAACAAAATTAATGAGCGACAAAACCTTTACGATTGAATGGTCAGCATTACTTAGTGCTTTGATTGTATTAACTTTAAGTCTTATCATCAGCGTTATTATCATTTTATATAGTTACCAATACTATAACATGATTTATGACTGGGAACGTCAAAAAGACCGTGAATTTGGTGCGTTGGAACGCGAATATACACTCCTTCAAGAATCTATCAACAATAATTTATACTTAAAAAAATTTAACCAATTTAAAAAAAAGGGATTTTTAGATGCGCCAAGCGTCGATATAGATGAACAACGCATGAAAATGCAAGAACAAATTGATACACTGCTCTTCCAAGATTTTTTGCTTTCAAGAAAGTTTTTTATATTAAAAAGAAAACACTACCCTGTTTCTTCTGAATTGATGATAGATATAGAAGAGCAAGTGAAAATATATGAAACGCCTATCCATTTTAAATTAGGGCTATTACACGAAGGTGATTTGCTAAAATTAATCAATACGATAGAATCTCATCAACATGAATTTATGGGTTTATTCAATTGGCAAAATTGTGATCTGAAACGGAACAGCGATAATATTGATATTAAGAATATTTCTAAGCCCTACTTTAACGCTGATTGTATATTGGTTTGGTCCACGGCTAGAATAGATGAATGATGAAAATATTTATTCGAGCAACTATACTTGTGTTAATAGGGCTACTCAGTTGTTATCAGTTGACTCATGCGAAGGATATGGGGCGTTTGTTTACTACACCTCAAGAACGCGCTGCCTTAAATGCAGAACGTTCTAAACCCCATTTTCCATCAACTCAAGCTATCAAAAAACAGAGTTTACCCGATCCGCCCACTTATATTACCTTTAATGGAGTCATTACACGTAGTCAAGGTTTGCCAATGGTATGGATCAATGGTAGTCATAAATTATTTCAGCCAGGTTTTAAGGTTGAGTTAGATAAAATGGTGGGGATAAGCGTACCTATTTTTTTATCTAAAGCTAAACAACGAATTTGGTTAAAACCAGGGCAAACTATCAATACACTTGATGGTACGATTCAAGAAAACTTTGAGTAATTTAATCATGAATATGCGTCAATTTTACGACAGACAATCCGGTGTTGCTTTAATTGTTTTCTTAACAATCTTTTTGTTAAGTACAACGGCTATTCTATTACATAAGCTCAATAATCGCACCGATTTTGTGTTGGAAAATCAGGTGCAGACAGCGCGGGCTTTGGCTCAGGCGAAGGATGCTTTGATTGGGTATGCAGCCAGCTATTATGACCGATATTCAGGTATGTATGGCTTTTTACCTTGTCCTGATGTTGATGCTAAGTTGGATAGTTCAGGAAAGCCCTCGTATCCAGAAGGTGTAGAACATGGTAACTGTACAGGTAGAAATAAAAGCAGTTTAGGTAGGTTTCCTTGGCGTACTTTAGGATTGGAACCATTACGCGATGGGGCTGGGGAATGTCTATGGTATGCCGTTTCTGGTCCTTACAAAAATGCTACCACAGCATCTGCAAGAACAGAAATGCTTAACGAGGACACCAATGGTTTGTTTAAAATTTTTGGCATAGATGGCACACAGACTTTACAACTTGCAGGTTCTTCAGCGCAAGATCGTGCCGTTGCCGTGATTATTGCACCCGGCAAAATTCTTTCTAATCAAAATAGAAGAACACCGACTGATAATATAACATTGGGTAATAGAGTGCCTTATGATAAAGGTGTTGAAATATGTGGTGGCAACTATACCGCTTCTAATTATCTGGAACTAGAACAAGTCAATGGCATTAATAATGCGAGCCTCTCTGCCGTCAATGATATTTCTAATTCCCCGATTTATCCTGATTCTCCTATAAATGCTGATACCATTGTTAAATTTATTAGAGCCCAAAACAATCCGAGCGATATTAATGACAAGATAGTTTATATCACCCGTGAAGAATTATTTGAGGCTATTTATAAGCGTAATGATTTTGACAATAGTATGAGGTGTTTAACTAGAATAGCAACATACTGTGTTGCAAACTATGCCAAAACTAATACTAATTTTTCAAGTGGTGATAAACGCTTGCCTTGGCCCGCACCTGTATATTTAACAGATTATCGTTATAATGCAGAATATGACGATCACGATAATACTGAAACCTATTTATCAGGTCGATTGCCTGACGATGTGAGAGATTCTAATAGTCAAATTGGCAAAATTAATGAAGTGAATAAAGTATTGCCGGATTTTCTTATCACGCTATGCGATTTTAGTAGCATTTCTTCTGATCCTATATGCGATAATATTATAAGTATTGATAATTTAAAAAAATGTGATTTACGATCCACAGAATCAGCAAAAATATTATTATGTGACGCTAAAAATGTTTTACAAGCAGATCGCTCTCTTTATAATTATGCTTATTATTATTCGTCATCTGAAGGAAAATATAAAATACGAGAAACATGCACTAACACAAATCCTGATCAAACAAAATGCCAGGAAGTAAAAGATAGTAACCGTGCGGTTGAGACATTTGAATATTTGTGGAAAAACTGGAAAGATCATCTTTTTTATGCTGTTGCAGAAGCCCATAAACCAGATGCAAGTGCTACTACGCCAAATTGTAATACGAATAACTGTATTAAAGTGAATATAGATGATGGAAATTACTATGCCGCTGTCGTTATGTTTGCAGGTCAACGCTTGCCTGGACAAATCCGCAATGCACCACCCACTGACTCAGATACAAGAAGAAAAGGAGAGAATTACTTAGAAAGAAATAATGCTATTCATATCAATGCGGGTGGGACTGGGGGAAATGAAATTTATCAACAATGGGGTATGTCTGAGGATATTCATGATATTAATAATATTAATGATATATTATACTGTATCAATAATGACTTGAATGTGACTATTTGTCCAGAGCCACCATTGCCCTCACCATAAGCATCTATTCCATTAATCGTACCTTTTCTATCATGCCAGTAAAAAAAGTAAATAATGTGATGAAAAATTTTCAAGGTTTTAGCCTCATAGAAATGGCTATCGTATTGATAATTATCGGTTTTTTTTTGGGTGGCTTATTAACGCCCTTATCCGCCCAAAGGGATCGACAACAAATCAAACGCACCTTAAAAACTTTGGAGGAAGTTAAAGAGGCATTGTTAGGGTTTGCTGTGATTCATAAGCGTTTACCTTGTTCAGATAGAAATGGCAATGGTAAAGAAAGTAAAAATATAACTGATTGTGAAAGTAATGGTGAAGGCTATTTACCTTGGAAAGATTTAGGCGTAGGAAGATATGATGGCTGGGGCAAGCCTTTTCGTTATCGAACAGAAGCCGATTTTAATGAAATTCCAAATATTTCAAAAAGTATTTTAATGAGTGGATTAAGGGTGAAAAACAGACAAGATAATAATTTTACAATTGTCAGTAGTGACTCTCGCGTAGCAGCCATCATTTTTTCTCAGGGTAAAAATGGTGTTCCTGATGATGATAACGCAAACTTATTAATGAAAACATTTGTGTATGACGGCTATGTAGAAAATGAATTTGATGATATTCTAACCTGGTTACCCAGAAATACTTTAATGAGTCGTTTAATCACCGCCAAAAGATGGCCATAACTCTAATAGTCTGACTTAAAAGTGATGAAAATTGTCTTCGGTTTTACTTTAATTGAAATGGCACTGGTTTTAATTATTCTGGGCTTACTGATGGGTAGTTTATTATTTCCATTGCCTAAACAGATAGAGCAAAAAAGAATCAATATCACACAACAACGTTTAGATGAAATTAAAGAAGCGTTGTTAGGGTTTGCTGTCCTGCACAATCGTTTGCCTTGTCCTGCTTCAGATGAAAATGGTTTAGAATCAACTTGTAATAATGAAGGTAATATACCTTGGAGAGTTTTAGGGGTAGGCAGATATGATACATGGGGAAACCCGTTTCGTTATCGAGTTGATAGCAAGTATACAGTTCAACTTGTTCCTACAGATCCACTTGCTCCCATTCCACCCAATACCTCTAGCGGATTAGTGGTGCAGGATACACATCTGATGACACCTATAAAATTAGTTGCTCCAGAAAGTGAAACGACAACTTCCCGTGTGGTAGCTATCATATTTTCTTATGGTAAAGATAGACAAGCCAATGCTGAAAACAGTGGTGTAGTGGATCACATCTATGCTCAGGATGCCTATGTAGAAAACACCTTTGATGATATATTAATTTGGTTACCTAAAAGTATTTTAATTAATCGTTTAGTCGCTGCTAAAAAATGGCTCCCTTGATAAAACATTAAGGCAATTCATTATGAAAGAATTATACGGTTTTACTTTAATTGAAATAGCATTAGTATTCGTTATTGTCAGTTTGATAGGTAGTTTATTGATTCCATTAACTGAATATTGGGATCAACAAAGAATCGAACTTACTCAACAACGTTTAGAAAAAATTAAAGAAGCGTTGTTAGGATTTGCTGTGATTCATGGATATTTACCTTGTCCTGCCGTAGATGACAATGGTAAAGAAACAGGAAGAGATTTAAAAGGATGGAGATGTGATACTTATGATCATTCAGATGGATATTTGCCTTGGGCTGATTTAGGTGTCGGTAGATATGATGCGTGGGGAAATCCGTTTCGTTATCGAGTGGATGGGTGGTTTAGTAATAGCGATGGTATTTATACAAGTATCACTGCACCAGTGGGAAAAACAGAAAACAGTCTAAAAGTAACAGATAGACAGGCTTATCAATTGAATATTTTCAATGATAGCTCTTATAGAGCTAACATAGTAGCTATTATTTTTTCTTGTGGTAAAAATGGACGACCTGATAATGATAATGATGCGGATGGAATCCCTAATTCTGATGCTATATGCAGTAATGATGAAATCGGAGATAAGCACGACTATGTCCAAGACGTATATGTAGAAGATCAATTTGATGATCTATTAACTTGGTTACCTAAATACATTTTATTGAATCGCTTAGCTGCAGTTGGCAGATGGCCTCCATAACTTTAAAAATCACTGGTTATCAATGTTCCGTATTTTACACCTGGGTAAATATTTCCCCCCCTTCGCCGGGGGTATTGAAAATTTCCTGGCTGATTTGATGTTTGCACAAGTTGAGCAAGGCGATATTGTGAGTGCCATCGTGCATGATCATCAGCCTCAATTTTCGCGTTTCTTAGCACCAGTACAAGCTGAAATGTGGCATCATCAGATGGTTTACCGCACTCCTAGTTATGGTAGATTGCTATATGCGCCTGTCAGTCCCCATTTTCCATTTTGGTTTAATCGGGTCCTGCAAATATTTCAACCGCAACTATTGCACTTGCATTTGCCTAATACCTCCGCTTTTTTCGCATTATGGCTCACCCGTGCTAAACAGATTCCTTGGGTTATTCATTGGCATTCTGATGTGGTTTCAGAATTAAATCAAGCATTATCAATAGCTTACAAATTTTATCGTCCCTTTGAATACCAATTACTTGCCAACGCACATACCATCATTGCTACTTCACCTCCCTATTTAGCTTCTAGCACCGCATTGCAACCCTGGCGAGAAAAATGTCAAGTGATTCCCTTGGGTATCGCCCAATCCCGCTTACCCACTTCGGCACCCCAAGCTAAACATTGGGCAGAGCAACAATGGATAAAAGGTAAAATCAGGATTTTGACGGTTGGACGGTTGACTTATTATAAGGGACATGAGGTGTTAATACGTGCGATGGCTCAAGTTCACGACGCACAATTGTTTATTGTTGGTAGCGGTGAAGTGCGCCAATACTTAGAAAATCTCATTGTCGCATTAAACCTTAGTCATAAAGTTCGATTATTGGGTTATTGTAAGGATGCAGAGTTGACGGCTTTGTTTGCAACTTGTGATGTTTTTTGTTTAGCCTCATTAGAACGCACTGAGGCTTTTGGTGTCGTATTCCTAGAAGCGATGCGTTATGGTAAACCCATCGTTGCTACTATGATTCCTGGTTCAGGGGTATCTTGGGTAATCAAAGAGACAGGGCTACTGGTACCTTTACAAGATTCAAGTGCCTTGGCGAAAATCCTACAACAAATGATTGATAATCCAAAGCTGCGCATTCGTTTGGGGAAAGCGGGGCGACTGCGTTTTGAACAAGTTTTTGATATTAAAAAGGTTGCTGAGAAAATGTCTAGTTTATATAAACAGGTTTTTAACTCATGAGAAATCCGATTTTTCCCAAAAATCGGATTTCTATAGTTTAGTCAGGTTTCCAACAACCATTTCCATAAAGGCTTGATTACAATTGTTTTTACATCAATTTTCAGGATATCCTCTTGATTCTGAGTAATCAAGAGGGCTTTGTTCAGTTTAAAGTATGTTATCCCTTCTTGTAATGCTTTGATTTCCCTATTCTTAGTGTTTGGATAACTGATGTCGTAACTAATGTTAACTAACTGGGGTATAACCGGTTTAGCGGGTGATTCGTGAAAGTCAGTGATTAGACGTTTAAATAGTGTTTTCATCGTTTTTTTATCCTTCTTTACAAGGATAAATATAGATAGATTAAGTCGTTTTTTTAAAAAACTTGATCATCAAGTCTTAAAATTGGTTATAATTTATATATACAATAGTCTGAAAGAAATACCATATTTTCAAAATATGGTATTTCTATATAAAATTCCTGAAGGTAGATATTATGTCTTACGTTCCCAATTATGAACACGACATTTTTATCAGTTATGCTCGTGTGGATAATGATCCCTTGCCAGGGGCAGAAGTTGATAAAGTGACAGGGCGGAAAAGAGGTTGGGTATCAACCTTAATTTTGGATGGATTAAAAAAAGAATTGGCTAAACAGTTAGGGCGAGCCGATAGTTATTCATTGTGGATGGATGATGCAGGGTTGCCAGGGAATGAATCGGTTACGCAATTTATTGATAAGCAAGTCAAAAATTCCGCTACGGTGTTATTTATTGTGTCTCCTGGCTATCTTGCTTCACCTTGGTGTCGCTTAGAATTTAACACCTTTTTAGAGCAGATGGATACAGAATCTGGACGTTTATTTATGGTTGAGACGCAACGTTTAGATCAGGATGAAAAACTGCCAGAATTTGAGAAATTGCGGGGTTATCAATTTTGGCGACCTGATCCGGATACGGGCATAGCACGTATTATGGGTATTCCTAAACCTAATCCTGATTTGGAACCGGAATATTACACCCGGTTAGCGGATTTGGCTTTTGAATTAGCCGGTAAGCTTAAGCAGTTACGGAAAGAGGAATTGGCAAAAGCTGAGGTAACTGATGAGAAAAAATTATCTCGTACAAAGACTTTGAAAAAGTCACGCCTTGAAAGTGAAAAAGTGAGTCTTTTGAAAAAAATAACTAGCTTAGAGAAAGACTATGAAACTAAGACTCAATCACTGCAATTGAATCTTCCTGAAGCTAATAGACAGGCTATCAATGAACAACTGGAACAAATTGAAGCCAAAATGGAAGAACTGGAGGAGGCGGTTGAAAAAACTAATCGTGATTTGGAGAAATTGCAAGGTTAGGCTCCAAAAAAACATGACCGGTTTCAAAAACCTGTCATGTTTATACCACTTTGTCTTAAACTTCAATTCCTACCACACCTTGGGAATTTGCGTGAATTTTGGTTATTTTTCCAATATTATCAAAGGCTTGGTGCATGATAGCATCGACATGCTTGTCACACAAGAGTAGAAAATAACCACCTCCACCGGCACCGCTCAGTTTAACCGCGTGGATTTTTGGATTTTTGGCAAATAATTCATCCATTTGTTTAATCTTTGGATTAGCCGTTATCATGTTGGAGGTGGCTTTTTTTTGTTTCCAACCTTCGTTGAAAATACGTTCAAAAGCATCATAGTCATTCGCTTCAATCGCTGTTTCCATTTCGTCAACCAGAGGCAAAAGAGTGGCACTTTTTTCTACATTAACACTTTGTAAAACAGGGGTAGAACTCCGTTTAATGCCAGTATTGACAAGATACATATCATACTTTTCCAGAAAGGCAACATCCAAATAGCGAAACAGGGGGCGACGATCTTTATGAAAATCAATGCGCTTGAATCCGCCGATACCGGAGCCATAGCCATCTTGATAGCCAGTGAGTGGGTTAAAGTTGCGTTCTAGTTCTAGGGCAAGGCGGCATATTTCAAAATCAGATAAATTGATGCCCTTGTACATGGATAAGGCTTTGACAATAGCAATGGTATAGGAAGAAGATGAGGCTAAACCTGAACCTTCAGAAAGAATATCAGTATTAAAGGTGACTGTCACGGGACCAACATCAAAATAAATCAGCCCTTCACGGGCAACATCATTTTTGATTTCAGTGGCATCATCGACTTCTTCTTTTTTTGAATAGTTAATGATGTATTTATCAGTGTGATTATCGTGAATTGTGATATAGGTATAAAGGGTAGATGGAAAACTAATCACACTGCCTCGTCCATACTTATCAATAAAGGCTTGAAGGTCCGTTGATCCTCCAACTAAGGAAACCCGCAGGGGACATTTTGTGATGATCATCATGGTTTTCAGTTTTCAATTATAAATTATTAAGAAATCCGATTTTTGAAAAAATCGGATTTCTACTGATTATTTCTAAGGGCAACCTTCAGGTTTAAAACTCAATTGGAACCGCCAATAACTCAGCAACCCGTGCCGCTACCTTATCCCAACTACTCCCCGACACCGCTACTCGTCGCTTTTCAATCAGCGATGGCTCGTTTTCCTTGAGTGCTTTATCAATTCTAACTAAAAATTCGTCGTGTGAGTTAGCAGTATAAATTAATGATTCATGAGCCTGAAAGGCGGGCAACTTCATGACGACGATAGGATACCCCAACGCTAAATATTCTTTTAGTTTCGTGGGGTTGCACATTTCATTAAATTCGTTTTGCAGAAATGGAATAATGCCTACATCAAAATGGGCTGCATGAGCTGCTAAATCTTTGGGAGAAACTTGAGCAATGTGTTTCACATTTTTTTCGGCAAGGACACGCGACAAATCCATTTGTTTAGGTCCAATCAGTACCAAAGTGCCGGGGTGTATATGGCGAGCGATCTTGATCATCAGTTCTACGTCCATACGGTATTCGTCCATACCACCGTAGAAGCCAATAATAGGCTTTGGCAAATCACGCATGGATTCAGGAATGGGAGCGCGTTGCCCTTCAATTGGACGGGCAGTCACAAATTGCTCAAAGTCCACCCCATGACCAATCAGTACAGACTCTTTGACTAATCCTAATTCGCGTTCCATTAAACCTTCATGCACATAAGCCGCAGCATTGGAAATTTCCAATAACCGCTTTTCTAATGCCCAAACCTGATCTTTATCAGCCTCCGGCAATGTGGTGAAATCATCACAGCGATCAAATACGACTTTTACCCATTTTCCTCGTTCAACAGCAGGAGTCATGGTGGGCATAGATACTATCGCAGAGGGGTGCTTAATTTTCAATCGCCAACAGACGATTTTGACTTGGAGCGACAATAGCCAACCATTGAAATTCAACATAGTCGGTGAATAGCGGGGTACGAAAATCGGACTATAGATATATAGTCCTGTTTTGGGATCGCGCTTTAGCCCACGAGTGAGGCTTTTAAGTTTTCGCCAATATCTTGCCCATGCTATTTCAGTTTTGCCGGGGACTGGCATACGCATACCAATACTATTGATCCAAACGGTTGGTACGCGCCGGGCTATACGTGTTGCCATCCTTACGGAGGCATGTCCGCGATTGTGATACCACCAATCGACGTTGCCGAAGTGAATGACACCATCGCAATATTCATTTTCCGTTTGTGATTGATGGGAAGTTGAGTTTTTTTCAAGCATTGAAGTTTTCTTTTCACACGCCTATTGAGTGAGTATCAGGATATAGTTTTTATCATCAGAACGATACAAGATTGTTATAAACAGTCGCTTTCTTAATAGAAAATTTTTTATGTGGGAGTAGATTAATTAATAAATTCGTTATCAGTCTGGTCAAGAAATGCGATTTTGGCAACCTGGGCAACTTAAACTGTTAATCATATTTCACTACGACCCTGTCGCCGCCCTTTTCAGAAAAATAAAAGTTCTCAGACCTGTCAGGTCTTTTATAGTAGACATTATACCGATTTAATGTAGAGTACGGTCGTTTTTTATCTTCTTTCAAGTTTTCAGTCATTGTAATAACTCTTATACCATTTAACAAAATGGCCTATCCCTTCCACAATGGATGTTTGTGGTTTGAAACCGACTTCTCGTTCTAAATCATTCACATCGGCATAAGTCATTGGCACATCTCCTGCTTGCATGGGTAACATGTTCTTTTTTGCTGGTTTTCCCAAAGCCTTTTCCAGTGTTTCGATGTAGTGCATGAGTTCAACCGGCTGATTGTTACCAATATTGTAGAGCTTATAGGGTGCAGGGCTCGTACTTGGGTCAGGAGAATCGGAGGACCAATCTGGGTTCGATGAGGGAATGTGCTCTAAAACTCTTATAACACCTTCGACAATGTCATCAATATAAGTAAAGTCACGCCGCATTTTCCCATAGTTATAAACATCAATTGGTTTGTCTTCTAAAATCGCTTTGGTGAATTTGAACAAAGCCATATCTGGACGACCCCAAGGACCATATACTGTGAAGAAACGTAAACCTGTTGTGGGCAAATTATACAAATGAGCATAAGTATGCGCCATCAATTCATTCGCTTTTTTCGTAGCGGCATACAGTGAAATGGGATGATCCACATTTTGATGCACAGAAAAAGGCATTAATGTATTCAGTCCATATACCGAACTAGAAGAAGCAAATACTAAATGTTCCACATTGTTATGTCGGCAACCCTCAAGGAGATTCACAAATCCAACCACATTGCTATCTACATAAGCGTGGGGATTTTCAATGGAGTAACGTACTCCTGCTTGGGCTGCTAAATTGACCACCCGATTAAACTTTTCACGCGCAAACAGTTCAGCGATGCTAGAACGGTCCGCCAACTCTAATTTTATAAAACGAAAATTTGGCAATTCTTCCAATTGGGTAAGACGCGCTTTTTTGAGGTTAATATCATAGTATTCATTGAGGTTATCAAGACCCACAATTTCATTGCCCCGTTCTAGGAGGCGTTTGGAAAGTTGCGAGCCGATGAAACCGGCAGCACCTGTTACAAGAACTTTCATGTTTTTCATTTATTTTTCTGATGTGGTTTTATTATAGCCGCCCATCTACAATATCAATGGGCAAAATGGATTTAATGTCGTAAATGACAGAATTGGGTTTGGCTAATGCTCGAATGCCTTCAGTTCCCATTTCATAAAACTGCTGATGAGCAACGGCTAGTACAATAGCATCATACTGATTATTAATTTTTGATATAACTTTAATATTATACGCTTGTCTCGCTTCATCTAAATTGACCCAAGGATCATAGACATCAACTTCCGCGCCATAGTCATTCAGTTCATGGATGATATCTATAACACGGGTATTACGAAGATCGGGACAATTTTCTTTAAAGGTGAGTCCCATAACTAAAACATTGGCTTCTGTTATTTGAATACGTTTTTGCACCATCTGTTTGATAACTTCTGTCGCAACATAAAATCCCATGTTGTCATTGATTCTACGCCCTGCCAAAATCATTTCGGGATAATAACCAATATCTTCAGCCTTTTGGGTCAGATAGTATGGGTCCACATCAATGCAATGCCCTCCAACTAATCCTGGACGGAAAGGCAAAAAATTCCATTTTGTCCCTGCGGCTTCCAATACTTCGTGGGTGTCAATGCCAAGTCGATTGAAAATGAGTGCAAGCTCATTGATCAAAGCAATATTAACATCCCGTTGTGTGTTTTCAATCACTTTGGCTGCTTCTGCTACTTGGAGACTACTCACCTTGTGAGTACCAGCACGGATGATGCTAGAATAGAATTGGTTGATTAATTCAGCCGCTGCTGAAGTGGAGCCGGAAGTGACTTTAACGATGTTGGTCAAACGGTGTGTTTGATCCCCGGGATTAATGCGTTCTGGACTATAACCCACAAAAAAACCCTTGTTGAATTTAAGGTTTGATTCCCGTTCCAAAATAGGTACACAAACTTCCTCGGTAGCGCCTGGATAGACAGTGGATTCATAAACAACTATGTTACCATGGCTTAATAACGCCCCTATTGTTTTGCTTGCTTTTTCAAGCAGTGTCAGATCGGGATGTTTATGACTATCAAGCGGGGTGGGAACTGTGACAATATAAAGATTGCACTGGGCAAGTTCGTCTGGATTGCTTGTATAGTTAAGGTGTTTGGCTTGTTTTAATTCTTCCTGTGATACTTCACAGGTGCTGTCTTGTCCAACCTTTAGTTCTGCAATTCGTTCCGCCTTGAGGTCAAGACCTATGGCAAAATAGCGTTTACCAATTTCTACCGCCAGTGGAAGGCCAACATAGCCCAATCCCACAATGCCAATTTTGAGTTCATTGAGTTTAATCATGCTGTAATCATGTGTTGTATTTTGTGGGATTGACATCAAATACAAATTAGATGCGAAAGCATTCTATAGATGTTCAGGTAAATAACTTCCAAAAACCTGTCAGGTATCCAAGACCTGACAGGTTTATAAAAAGGGCAGACACTTATGTCTGACCCCTACAGTACGTATGTTCTTGTAGGAACGAACCTGTGTGTTCGCCCTGGTGAAATTAATTATTTGAACATCTATATTATATTTTCTTCATCATCTTATCAACGACAAAGTATTTTAACAGAAGTGGCCATGTTATCAGGGTAACAAGAATGATATTCCACCACTTCATATCACGTTTCCACCGTTC
>QNES01000013.1 GCA_003645255.1 Gammaproteobacteria bacterium | reverse complement strand
TTGCCGTTGGAATGAAAAAAATGGTGGGCAATATGTAGGGTGGGTAACGTGTTTTTTGTTGCCCACCAAAATATCAAAATATTTGCCGTTGGAATGAAAAAAATGGTGGGCAAGCGGGCGGATAGATCGTCGCTCAAGTCAAAGATCGTGCCGCACGCTTACCCACCCTACCTGGCTACCCACCCTACACTTGCTGTTGTAAAAAAGGGAGTAGGCTCAATTTATTTATTACGTTAATTCATCATTCTCACCAGGGTAAGAATGCCCTATAAATGACGCATGAATTTTGAACAGGATAAAACGGTTGTTAGATTCACAGGATTAATGCCTATCACTCTGCCTACATCCTGTCAATCCCTTCATCCGTTCAATCTTGTTCAAACATTTGTCAGGTTAGTGGATGTACTAAACACCCCATACCAATATTATAATGGACATAATATTTATGTCAACTCATTTTTAACAATTTTTTTAGACAGGTAATGAACATTTTTGGCTTTATGAACAGTCCATCCTTATTATACGGCGTATCCATTATTTTTGTGAAAATCTAAAATGCTCCAAAAAAATACCACTTTAAAAAAAAATGGTATTTTTCCCAATTAACAATTCAAAAATGTTCGTTACCCATCCTGGCTATTATCATTATACAAAATATTGTGTAGAGTGGATAAAGTTTTGCTAATCCACCAAACGACCCATAGCGTATAAAAGACCTATACTGGTGATTATAAAGGACATTATGTTTATGTCAACTCATTTTTTAAAAATTTCAGCTAATAAACATAAATCATGTAGGATGTGAACGTTGTTTACTTTTAATTGCTCAAAAATGGGGGAAATATTAGTGGTGACTTCCTGGATGGTAGATTGTTCCCCTTCTTTATTGGCTAAATAAAAATTCATCCGGGTTTTTGCCTGGGTACCATATTTTTTTAAAGCTTCAATCATATAAGGGCTATGTGAATTAACGAGAACATAAATATTTCCTTTGACTAAGGAAATAATCAATTTAGCATATTTGAGTTGCCACTTTGGATGTAAGTGAACTTCAGGTTCATCAAGAATTAAAACACTGTTTTGCCTAAGACTTTGATTTAAAATGAGTATTTGAAAAAAACCAAACATTTTTATACCACTGGATGTTTGAGCCATTTCTAATTGATTGGGTAAACCCTCTTTTTTATAAAAAATATTATCACAAGATGAATCATAAAACACTTCGCCCTGAATTATCTTTTTGATATCTTTAAAATATTGATTAGAACGCTTTAGAACGCTAGGCTGAGAAAGCCTCAAAATTAAATCCCCCACTTCAATGGGTATCGTGAAATTCAATTCATTTTGTTGTAGTAATAGCAGCGTATTTTTCAGATAATTAAATTTCGATAAAAAATCGGGTGTATCTATAAAAATTGGAAAGCTGATTTTATGGTTTTCCGTATAAAAATTGATACCATTTTTAGATTGATAAGACTTCGACATTTTTTTATATTGTCTTATTTCGGAAAATAAAACTTTCCCGACTGTCGTTTTGCCTGTATCATTTTCCCCGGCAATAACAGTTAGACCATTAAATTCAATGGTCGCATTCTTAATCATTCCTATATTTTCTAATTGAAGTTTCATCTTGATTTTAAACTCACACCTACGGATGTAAATAGTTGTTTTCCAAATTAACTTGTTTGAGTTTATGTTTTCGATTGATATTAGCAACCGGTTCAAAATACTTTATTTTCCAAAAAAATTGATAGAAAATTCAAGATATTCATCTGTAATACGACGTGACCAAAAACTGGTAAACTGATGTTTTAATTGTTCAGGTTTGCCCAAACCTGTAAATGGTTCACGCTGAATATCTTTAATCAATATGTTAATCCGTTTCAAAAATTTCTGTTTGCTGCCAGTATAGATAATCCTGCCATGCTTGATCACGAAAACAAATCATAGCGTATCGACCAATTCATGTTGTGCCAAATTTTTACGCAGACGAATTAATCGTGTAAAAGGGATTGGGCTGCGATTTATTTATTACGTTAATATATCATTCTTACCAGGGTAAGAATGCCCTATAAATGACATAAGAATTTTGAACAGGATAAAACGGATTTTAAGATTCACAGAATTAACAGAATTAAATGCCTATCACTCTGCCTATATCTTGTCAATCCCTTCATCCGTTCAATTTTGTTCAAACATTCGTTTTTAGATCGGTAATGAACATTTTTTGCTTTATGAACCGTCTATTCTTATTATACGACGCCTCCATTATTTTTTGAAGGTTCTATCTCATCATATTACTCTCCAAACTTCAATACCCAAGTCTGCTTTTTGCCTGATGATTCACCATAGCCTGCCATGATGAGTTCCTTATTGGAGGTGGCTTGTAAATGGTTGCCACCGAAAGTTTTTTCCCATAAGGTTCTACCCCGATTATCCAGTTTTAATACCCAAGCATTCCAGTGATAATACGGAGATTGGGTGGTGCCAGCGATAATGATGTTGTCATCGCCAGTGACTTTGACGGCGCGGATGACATCCGCTTCTGAGCTACCCAGTGTTTTTTCCAAAATGATTTGACCGTTTTGATGATTTAAACGAAGTAACCAACCATCAGCTTTTCCAGAACCTTTTGAATCGGTCCAACCGGCAATGACGATATCACCATTAGAGAAAGAATCCAAGGCGATACCGCCATCGTTTTCATAACCCCCAAAGTTTTTTTCCCAACGCCTATGTCCATTTTGTGCTTCCAATTTGAAAACCCAAAGGTCCTTTTCTTGTACATCAGAAGATGAGGAATAACTTTTGTGTTCTATTACAATAATTCCACCATCGGGAGTGAAGGGGTGTTTGGATGATCGCTTGAGCGATTTTCAGAAGATAAAATAGGTGAGCCATCTTTGTGAGCGGCTATAACAAAAAATAGTACCAAAGTGATTATCAAAAAACTTGCCAGGGCAATTCGTTTTAAATAAAGTGATAAATATGGTTTGCTAGTGGTATCTAAGCGAGCTTTATCAGCCGCAACGGGAGGCGTTGTATTAGAGTCCGAAAAATCTTGGGCTAATGCAGGTACTTGTTCTTCAAGGATAATATATTTTTCATCTTTTAAATCAATGACTTGTTCCAAATCAATTGGTTCTAAAACAATTGGTTGAGTTGATAGATTAATTTATTCTAATTCTGAGTTTTGAATAATCTGAGAAGTTGCCGAATTTTCAGAACCGTTTTCTAATTCTGATAAGGTGGCGGGTGAAACTAATTGCAAATTTTGCTGAGGCGATGCGTGATTTAAAGATAAATCTTCTACCCGCAGCGGTTTTTTCAAAAAATTATGGGGTGTAATCTTTATTTGAAGAGGTTATTTGTGATGTGTTTTCATCCAAAGGTAACATAATAATTTCCAATCGACAATTTTAAAATGCCTTTGGTACTGGGATTGTTAGCGTATTTGACGTAATTTGATGTATTTCTCGTAATGCTTGCATAAAAACTCCTAAAGAAATCATACATAAAGCCAGGTAGGTCTTGGCACCGCAAAAAAACATAACCCGACAAAGGGCTATTTCGTCAGGTAAATGTCGGGTTACATTATCACAGCGCTTGATAAGCTAACCCGACCTACATACTACCATACTTAGAGTTGCGTGGAATCCAAAGCTTCAACTTTGGAAAAAACTAATCAGTTGCTTCTTCAATCCAGGCTTGCTGAATCGCTTCCAGGATTTTTTCTCCACTATGTTGAGGCTCGTCATCAAAATCCTCAAGTGCCAAAATCCATTGATACATTTCAGGAAAATTGATATATCGTGGATCAATCTCTGGGAACTTTTCGTATAATTCGATGGCAATGTCTTGTGTATCTACCCATTTTAAGCCCATGATTTTCCTCCTTTAATGATGTTCATTAGCCAAATTCAGGGTGTATTTTGGGATTTCTACGGTTAAATTTTCATTACCCACTATTGTTTGACAGCTTAGGCGCGATTCTGGTTCAAGCCCCCAGGCTATATCTAAAATATCTTCCTCAAATTCATCGGCATCTTCTAAGGAATCAAATCCTTCACGGATAATCACATGACAAGTTGTACAAGCGCATGATTTTTCACAGGCATGTTCTATTTCAATACCGTGCTTTAAGGCGGCATCACAAAGGCTGATACCCGATTCTACTTCGATAGCCACACCTTGTGGGCAAATTTCTTCATGAGGTAAAAAAGTCACTTTAGGCATCGTTAATTCTCCTGGGTAAATTCATCAATCCTGTGTCCGGTCATGGCATGATGAATAGCTGTATCCATTCGCCGCTGTGCGTAGGATTGTGTGATTTCATCAAGGTGCTCAATTGCCCTTTTAATGGCTTGAACATGGTTACCCTCTTTAACTCTTAATAATTCATCTAAGGCTGCACTAATTTCTAAAAATTCGTGATGTTTCAGTAAATGATGTCCATCGGCTTTAAGGGCGGCGCGTAGGGCATTGATAACCCGATCAGCTTCGACTTGTTGTTCGCGCAAAGTGCGAGTGGCGACATCTTTTTGAACATGTTCTAGTGAATCTCTTAACATGCGTTCAATATCAGTGTCTTGTAAACCGTAGGAAGGTTTAACTGTGATTTCACTGTGTACGCCTGTGGTTTCTTCTGTTGCGGAAACGCTTAATAAACCGTCTGCATCTACTTGAAAAGTGACACGAATCCTGGCTGAAGCTGCAACCATCGGTGGAATGCCACGCAATTCAAAACGGGCTAATGAACGGCAATCAAGAACGATTTCACGTTCCCCTTGTACGACATGGATAGCCATCGCCGTTTGTCCATCTTTAAAGGTGGTAAACTCTTGCGTTTTGGCGACGGGAATGGTGGTATTGCGGGGAATAATTTTTTCGACTAAGCCGCCCATGGTTTCAATGCCTAGCGATAAGGGAATGACATCTAATAATAGCATATCATCATCGGGCTTGTTGCCGGCTAAAATATCAGCTTGAATGGCGGCACCGATGGCGACGACTTTATCGGGATCAATGTCTATATGGGGAGGGCGTTGAAAAAAATCGCCCACTTTTTCTCGTACCCTGGGCATCCGCGTTGTACCACCAACCATCACAACTTCATTAATATCAGCAACGGTTAAACGCGCATCACGTAAAGCACGACGACAGGGAGATATGGTTTTTTGAATCAGGGGATCAATTAATTCATGGAATTGAGAATGGGTTAATTCGCCTTGCCATTGGATGCCGTTATCCAGTTTAATATTTAACGGTGCTGTATTTTGGGTACTTAACGTTTCTTTAGCTGTTCGTGCCACATCTAGTAGTTCACGAATTTGATGATGTTCAGCATCATTGGCAATATGAGCTTGCTGCATGATCCATTGTGCAATGACGCGATCAATATCATCGCCACCTAAGGCGGAATCCCCGGCAGTCGCCATGACTTCAAATACGCCATGATGTAAACGCAAAATAGAGATATCAAAGGTACCACCGCCTAAATCATAAATGGCATGAATCCCTGAAGCGCCCTTATCTAAACCATAGGCAACAGCCGCAGCGGTAGGTTCATTGAGTAGGCGCAATACATTTAAATCGGCTAAAGTGGCGGCATCTTTAGTCGCTTGGCGTTGTGCGTCGTCAAAATAGGCGGGAACGGTAATGACAACCCCTGTCAATTCACCACCCAATGTTTTTTCAGCCCGTTTTTTCAGCACTTTTAAAATATCGGCGGAAACTTGTACCGGACTTTTTAAGCCCGCAACGGTGCGAATCATTGGCATTCCTTGCCCTTCATTTTCCACAAATTCATAAGGCAAGCGCGTACCGAGAGTTTTAATATCTTTAAGTCCACGCCCTAACAAACGTTTAACGGAGGCAATGGTATTAAGTGGATCCTGATTAGCAAAGGATTTAGCGGCATTGCCTACAATGATTTCATCATCGCGAACCTTTGTTATCGCCATTTCACTATAATGTACAATAGAAGGCAATAAGTGATGCCCTTCTATATCGGGAAATGTTTCTGCGATACCACTGCGTATTGAGGCAACTAAAGAATTAGTCGTGCCTAAATCAATACCGGCAGCAAGATTATGTTGATGTGGTGCGGCAGATTTGCCAGGTTCAGAGATTTGTAAAAGAGGCATCAGTTATTCAGTCATCAGTTATTCAGTCATAATTACTACGTTTCATAATTCACCATTATTCAATTCTTCTTCCAAACTCAAAGCTTCTTCATGTAATCGTATTAAAAATTGGCATTTTCGTAAATTATCATGAGCCGATTGATAATCATTTTGGGCAAATTGCTGACTTAATGTATCATTCAATTGCTTCTGTTCGCGTTCAATACGATTTAAAAAAGCATTTAAAGCATCGAAAGGATGCGACAGTTGCTTAATTTCAACCAATTCTTCGCGATATTCCATTTGCTGCATTAAAAATTCGCTATCCATAGCGGTATGATTATCATGAGTCTCTATACCCTGTAATTGCAATAGATACAATCCGCGACTGAGGGGATTTTTTAGCGTTTGAAAAGCTTCATTAACTTGCGTCGCCTTTTCCATCGCTAAACGACGCTCTCTATCAGGCGCGTTTACATATTTATCGGGATGTACCACACGTTGTAAATCCCGATAACGTTCGGCAATCGTATCAGTATCTATATCAAAAGAGACAGGTAAATCAAACACTTCAAAATAATTCATTTCAGTTATCAGTTACCAGTTATCAGTTCTTTAAACATTGAAGCTTTCGCCACAACCACAACTATCTTTGACATTAGGATTGCTGAATTTAAAGCCCTCATTTAAGCCCTCCCGCACGTAATCAAGCTCGGTGCCGTCAATATAAGCCAGGCTTTTGGGATCGACAAGGATTTTAACCCCTTGCGATTCAAATATTTGATCATGTTCCCCCGCTTCATCGGCAAATTCCATAATGTAAGCCATGCCCGAACAGCCTGAAGTTTTTACGCCAAGGCGTAAGCCAATGCCCTTGCCCCGATTAGTGAGGCTTTTTTGGATATGTTTTGCGGCTTTTTCAGTTAGTGTGAGTGCCATAATTAAAAAATTCCCCTAAAAGTTATTTATGTACGAAAAAGTATTTTAACATTTTTAAAAAGACTATTTCTTCAATAAAGAGTATTTTTTAAGAGCCATTAGAAATACCATTTTTTCAAAAAATGGTATTTCTTTTGCGCCATCAAAAAAAACGGCAAGGGCAAACATTTTTTTCTATGAACGGCTTGGTATCTACATCTTTGTTTACCCGTTTTGGCAGTAAAAGCATATTGCCAATACGATCCTTAACTTCATCATAGCCTTCGCCAAACGCATTGCTCCAAATTTCATTAGGCTTATAAGGGCATATATGCTCTAAATGAAATATCATTTTCTGCCGTTTTATGATCCAAATAACTTTCAATGGCTGCCAAAACGAATTTTTTTAGAGGTTTGACGACTGGGCATTTTGTAAAACTCAAAAGCATTAAAGAATATCTTATCATCCGGATATAAGTTTTTAAATAAATCACTGTTTTTCATAAGGCTTGCACGCTTAAATGCTTTTTCATGAACTTTGATCGCGATTTGATTATATTTTTGCGCCTGTTCGCTGGGAGAAAAATGGCATATCACATTATAACGAATAGACAACACCGTATATCCCATATAATGATATTTTTCTTTTGGTAATGTTTCAATATCACTCCATAAATCTTCCCATAGCTCCTCTTTCCAAATGTAATTCCGCTGAAATCTCGGAATTTGGTATTTTACAGCATTACTCATCATTTCCTGGAATGTTTGATTAATTGCTTCCATGGACATAAAAGACATTTTATCCCCTTTGCACGTTAACAATAGACATTATACCGATTTAAGTAGGTACTCAAAAGTATTTTAACATATTCTATTTTTAGAAATCCGTTAATAATCAGTGCTTTAGCAGAAAATAACCTGTTAAAATATTTATGTGTACCTACTTATCTTATAAGGAAACTTACAACGGATTCCTGGATAACTTTTATAAAATTGTTCCTAGAAACCGAGTTTTTTCAAATCTATAAAAAAATTGGCTAATTGTTTTTTTTAATGGGTATATTATAGATATAGCATTTCCCTTTTGAGTTAAATACATATAACGAAAAACGCTATAGACTATAATGTTTAAACTTGATGTTTAAATTTTTAGCCTGATAATAATAACTACAGGGATTGTATATAAGAAGGGATTGGAATGTGGTGGTATCCGGTTTAAATCCTTTTTTATATACAATCCATGTAGCTATTAGTTAGCTTTAGAAAAAACTTGTCTTCAAAACTGAAAAACAAAAAAAATGGATAAACAACGTAAAACAGCCTTTGCCAAAGGCTTTAAAAATGCTATTGCAGCCCTGATTAAACAAACTCAAACGCTTTATTTAAGTGATGATATTCCCTGGGTAGTCGGTTATAGCGGTGGTAAGGATTCAACCGCCACTTTACAAATAATTTGGTATGCCCTCTCGAAACTGCCTAAAGAAAAACGTACCAAATCTGTTTATGCCATTAGTACAGATACCCTAGTTGAAAATCCCATTGTCGCTTTATGGGTAGAATCTTCTTTAAAAGCAATGAAAATAGCCGCTATTGAACAAGATTTACCCATTTATCCACATCGCCTAACACCAGAAGTGCCAGATCGATTTTGGGTTAATCTAATAGGGCGTGGCTATCCAGCCCCTCGCCCTAAATTTCGCTGGTGTACCAGTCGCCTTAAAATTAATCCCTCTAATCGTTTTATCAACAATATGACTCGGCAAAACGGGCAAGTTATTTTAGTACTCGGCACCCGCAAAGCGGAAAGTTTTGTACGCGCTGCCAATATGCTGAAACATGAAAAAAGCAGTACCCGCGAACAACTTGCCACCAATGCCAGTTTACCGAATAGCTGGATTTATACCCCCCTGGCTGATTGGACCAACGATGATGTTTGGATGTATATCACCCAGGTAAAAAACCCCTGGGGCTTTGACAATAAAGCCCTTCTAAATATGTACCAAGGTGCCACCGCCGATGGTGAATGTCCCTTAGTCGTTGATACCAGTACACCTAGCTGTGGTGATAGTCGTTTTGGCTGCTATGTTTGCACGATGGTTGAACAAGACAAATCAATGCAAGCGATGATTCAAAATGATGAAGAAAAAGAATGGATGCTCCCCTTGATGAAACTTCGTAATGAATGGCTTGATATCAAAACAGATCGCCAACATCGTGATTTTCGGCGCATGGGGGGTACTTTAAAAATTGTGTCGGGGCGCTTAGTGCATGGACCTTATACACAAGCCTACCGTGAAAAATTATTAACGGCAGTATTGCAAGCACAACAAGCGGTGCAAAAAAATGGTCCCCCTGAGGTTAAAAATCTTGAATTGATTAGTGAGCAAGATTTAGAAGAAATCCGTCGCCTATGGGTAATGGAAAAACATGAAATTGAGGATAACTTACCTAAAATCTATCAACGTGTCATGGGTAAAATTTATCCGGGTAAGCGCCTCAATGAAAATCAAGTTTGGAGTCCCCAGGACATTGCGCTTTTAAAAGATTTATGTCAAGAAGAGGGCGATGATGACAATATTCATTTTCAACTGATCCGTGCGCTACTACACTTGGAACAACAACACCGTACTATGGCACGTCGTGCCGGGCTATATGATGCTCTGGATAATACCTTACAACGTAATGTATTTACTAATGCCCCTTCAGCAGAAGAATTTGCATTAAGGCGTGAATCCGCAAAAGCCAAAGCGCGTGGCGATGAAGCTGCCCTGTTGACAAGAAGTTTACAGCTTTTTAAGGAATGATTAATTGTAACTACTCAGGGCAACCAGATAAACCCGTTAAAAACGTTATATAATGGGCATGTAGAGGCAATTATTCGCTAACACCTAACTTATAAACGCCCCCAATCAAATGCCAGCCCGGGATCCGTTTTACGCCCTGGGGCAATATCACAATGACCAACAATCCTGTCATGGGTTAAAATAGGCCAGGCTTGCTGCAAAATATTTATAACTCGTGCCAATTGCTGATATTGTTCATCCGTATAAGGTACATCATCACACCCCTCAAGCTCAATGCCAATTGAAAAATCATTGCAACGGCTACGCTCTGCAAAAGAAGATACGCCAGCGTGCCAAGCCCGTTGCTGAAAAGAAACATATTGCGTGATTTCCCCCAAACGCCGAATTAGCAAATGAGCGGAAACACGCAAATCGGCAATATCAGCAAAATAGGGGTGTTCATTTTTATTCAAACGATGTGTAAACAACTGCTCAATAAAAGGACCACCAAATTGCCCAGGCGGTAAACTGATCGCATGAATAACCAACAATTCAATCTCTACCGCCTTTGGACGTTCATCATAATGCGCTGAAGGATGGTGGCGCACACCTTCTAACCATGCATTATTCATGTCAAGTTTCATTTTTTTATTGATTCAAATTAAAATTAGGATTAAAATAAAAATTCACCGAACTATGCTTCAAATTGGAATCCAAACTTTCACGTTTGGATAAAAGTTACCACCGGCTCCGCCGGTGGTAACTATCAAACTTTTTAAAAATGATAAAAAATGTCTGAATCAATCAATCCTTATATTACTGATAATCCAGTGGGGACTCATACCACTTTTATCGAACGAACCCATATTTTGCGTGAAATCATGCTCGTTTTACGCCACGCAAAAAAAAATGCTCTCGTATTATACGGGCAACGGTGCATAGGTAAAACATCGCTCTTGCAACATTTAAAAACCTATTTACCCACCCAAGGAGATTATTATCCTATTTACTTTGACTTACAAGATAAAGCAAGCCTTACTTTAGCTCAAATAATCACTGAATTAGCAAAAAGTATTGCCAATACCTTGAATCAAGCAGAACCGGATTTAGAAGAACAACCGGAAGCAGTCTTTCAAGATAGCTGGTTACCCAACATCTTACAAAACCTTTCAGAAAATGCTGCTTTAGTATTATTGTTTGATGAATTTGATGTGCTTGAAGAGCCCAAGATAGAATCGGCAGGGGTGACATTTTTTCCTTATATACGTCAATTAATAGATTACGATTCCCAACACCTTAAGTTTATTTTCACAGGGGGGCGTAATATTGATGATCTTGATCCCATTACGATTTCCCTTTTTAGAGGTATTCCGCCCACTAAACGCTTATCACTGCTCAATCAAACAGAGACCACCAAGCTAGTGCGTCTTTCTGAAGCAAATAATAGCCTAAATTGGCCGGATGAAGCAGTAGAATGTGTTTGGCAATATACACATGGTCACCCTTATTTAACTCAACAAGTCTGTTACCAGGTTTGGGTACAAGCTTATGAATCTTACAAAACATCAGAAAAAATACCAACAGCTACACCTGCCGATGTAGAAAATGTGATTTTTGACGTTTTAGATGCCAGTCGGAACAAAATGGCATGGTTATTTCAAGGTTTACCACCGGCAGAACAAGTGGTTGCGGTAGCAATGGCTGAAGCGGGTAGTAAAGTCATGACAGAAAAAGCCCTGGAAAAAAAGCTCTATGAAAGTGGTATCCGCGTTGTTATTCGGGAATTACAAAATGCACCCCACCTACTACAAGATTGGGATTTACTCACATTGACTGAAGCAGGATA
Source organism: Gammaproteobacteria bacterium (assembly GCA_003645255.1). Lineage (GTDB taxonomy): Bacteria > Pseudomonadota > Gammaproteobacteria > Beggiatoales > Beggiatoaceae > QNES01. The sequence continues at coordinate 35,380 of QNES01000013.1, read as the reverse complement.
TCAATTTCAAGTCGAATTAATACGCCGCTGGATCAGGGAAAATAAACCCCTGCGACGAATCCAAATCAAATTAGATCATATAGATCCAGTTGCCGAAAAACTTTTTCAATCGGCAGTAGCGTTGCATAAAGAAACACACCTAGAATTATCAGCCCAACAATTAGGCGAAGTGATTGCATTAAATCCTAATCATCTCGGTGCTCATCAATTGCTCGCTGATATTCTACTAGCTCAAGGACAAGCCAAAGAAGCCAAAATATTGCTAGAAAAACTGTATTATTATCAACCACTTACCGCAAATTCTCGCTTAATACAAGCCCTACTCACACTGGCTCAACAAACCGAAAATGAGACACAACAACTTGAACTATATGAACAAGTCCTAACCCTAGAACCTCATCAAGTAGAAGCCACGGCTAAAACCAGAAAATTATGGCAACAACGGGGTGAAGCAGCATTAGCAAAAGCTGATTTTAAAACCGCACTAGGCATTTATAAAAAGCTAGGTATAAACAAAAAAATTGCAGAGATAGAACAAACCATTCTTGAGCAATACTTTAACCTAACCCAAAAAACCAGCACCTCCAAAATACATTACCCACTTTGGGTGCTAGTGATATTGCTATTAGTCTTTAGCCTATGGTTTTTTTTTGGAACTCAACCGATTAAAAGGGCAATAAAACCATTACTTGAGCCGACTAACCAAACTATTGTGGAACAAGCATTAGAACAAGCACACCCAAAACAGGCATATAAGGCAGAACAACTTGAACACCTCGAAGAACAAAATACCGTTCTAAAAGAAACGCTTGAACAAAGCAACAAAAAACAAGAACTGCTTGAAAAACAACTCGAACACACGCAGGAACAAAAAGCATCTTTAACAAAAACGCTTGAACAAGTGAATGGGAAAAATACGGTTTTGGAACAAACACTCGCCCAACAAAAAGTTGCCAAACTTGAAATAGCACATAGAGAAACCTCCCCAAGCACCAAATGGGCACGTTTAATATCACAGTTAGAAACAGGCGATCAGATAATAATCCTAGGCTCTTATGCTCGGCGACAGGACGCTGAAAAACAGCTTGAAAAACTCAGGGCAAGGCACCCCGAACTTTTTTATTCCCAAGTGGACTCCCTGGATTTCACTGAAAATAACATTAACAAAGCGGGCAATGTTTGGGAAATAACCATCAGTGGCTCCTATTCATACCAAGCAGCCAAAATATTAGAAAAAAAGCTTCTGGAACCCAAACTAATAGAAGATATTTTCATCAAACGAAAACCCAAATAGTGTCCACTGTCAGTTATCAGTTGTTTTGGAAGCAACGCTTCAATAACGATACCCTTCACAAATAGTTTATATACTACTAACGGGTAAATTTTGGACTTTTTTTAACTGTCTACATAACATGCCATATTTAAGCTGTTTAAAGTATAGTTTACAAAAAAAAACCTCAGAATAAATTCTGAGGCTAACGGTTAAATTTTCTGATTTTTATAGGGGGGAAGTCAAAATGTAGGGTGGGCAAAAAAACACTGGGAGCCTACGAAAATCCGAAAACTTGACAGCCCTAGCCTCCTCCCGCTTTTAGCCTTCTATGCATTAACCTTCTTACCAATTTTAGCCAACTGCACCGCATAAGATTTTATCAAATACCGCTTAAATAACTTATCTAGCCAATAACTAGGAATCGCTGATTCACCATAAAAAGCCCCTGCCAACTGTCCATAAACAGCACCGGTGGTATCCGCATCATTACCCAAATTCACTGCTTTCAACGCCCCCTCTTTAAAACTATTGCTATTATAAAATGCCCACAAAGCCGCCTCTAAGGACTTCACCACATAACCCGTACCCTGTATCATTGGCGGTTGTTTTTCTTTAAAAGAACCACTAGCCACCTCATCAATTTCCTCAACCAAAGGATTAGTTTCCCAATAATTTAAAGCAGGGCTAAAACGTTTACTTAATAAAGTCGATTTATTGACACCCATAATAGCTCCGACTAACAACGCCCCAAAATAACGACAAGCATCAATCGTGATTTGAAGACCATGTGTCGTACGCGCACTTTCTCCTGATTTTTCAATTGCTTGTTGAGGAATACGAGCATAAAACAGAGGAATAGGAGCCAAACGCATAAGACAACCATTACTAGCAGAATATTCATCCGTCAACCCACAATATGGTTCACCCGTCTGTTCAAATTTTTCCAAAGACTCTCGGATCGTTCTACCAATATCAAAACATTGACCGGTACTACTTAAATAGCCCTGTCGATACCACCGACAATAACGAGTTAATTGATCAACAGGCTCAAATCTACGCATTTTAATTAGACTTTCAGCCAAACACAATGCCATTGAAGTATCATCTGTCCATTGCCCAGGTTTAAGATTAAACGGTCCACCACCCACAATATCACTTATTTGAGCAAGAGAATCCGGCAATTCAAATTCAAGGGCAGTACCTAAAGCATCTCCTACAGCTAAACCGAAAAGACAACCACAATAATGTTCAACAGAATACATATCAGTTACCAGTTACCAGAAAATAAAGAAGCCAGCTCAATAATTGGAATAGCTAAACTCTCATGAGTAAAACAAGACACCGCTAAAGGCTCCCAAAATTCTTGAGAATCAGGTAAATCACAAGCCTGCTCATCACTCACATAAATACTCTGTGGCATTTCCGCCAAATGCAAACCACCATAATGAATCGGATGGGCAGGATCATCCTGGTAAATAGCAATACCGACTATTTGACTTGTACCGTTTTTCTCTCTTTCCAACAAATGAGATACTGAAAGCACCGGCAAAATGCGATCTTGAAAAATTAAAACTTCACCACAATAAGAAGGTGTACAAGGGACATCAAATAACTTAGGTGAAAGCAGCACCTGCCACATTTCATGATGACCCACTGCTGCTCGTAACCCCGAACCAAAGTCTAACACCCATGCTCGATTCGTTTTTGCAACTTCTTCTTCGCTCATTTTATTTTAACTATTAGATAAATACTTCACCAAAGCACTGCCGCTACAAACACAAGCAACCTGTTCTTGATAAAACAACAATTGTCGGATAGGTGAATTTTGCGTTTGCATCACATCAGGTAAATCTTGAGGGTAGAAATGTTCTTGTTTAAAATTAATATTTTCCACCTCATCGCAAGTTATCCCCAACGGCTGTTCCTCATCTTTAAGTAAAACAAAATACTCACGACAGGACGGTACCTCTGACAATAAAGACAAATCATAAGCCAAACAAAACACAGGCGATTCCAATCCATGTCCCGAAAACCGCCCAACAGCCCCTATATCATCATCGGTCATAAGAACATCAGCAATAATTTCTATTGACAACACCTCATCTTGAGGTATAAAAAAATATTGACCATCAAATACCAATAAAACATACAAATGGGGATTATGAATTTCACTCATAAAAAATCGAAAACCACTTAAGCTCACCCAAAAATAATATAGCCATTCCCAATATTTTCAAAAAAACTTATGTGAAGAGTTTGAAATAGAATATACTATACGCGAGCATAATTTAAACTTTTATATAGGATGGGCAAAGTCTTGCTCACTTGCCACATTGAAAAAAATTCAGTTTGGTGACAGCAAAGAGTTTAAACATCTGATTTCTCAGGATAAAATTGTTTATCCAATACTTCTTCTAAAGTATAAGGGCAACTATGGGGAAACTTTGTGTATCGAATACCCGTTTCACGTTCCGCTTTTATAAGTGATTTCTGATAAGCTTTCGCCAATTTTTCTTCAAGAGTATGTTTTAGACTTGGGCTGTCTTCAATAAGCTCGAAAATTTCATGACGCTGTTCAATAATCGTCAATTCCCAACTGCGGGAACACTTTTCGGGTTGATATTGCCATTTTAGCAAGTGCATTAATAAAACGGCTAACCGACTCACTAAGGCATGTTGTTGACTTTTACCCATAGCTTCCAGTTCTTCTGCAATATTAATTCTATCAATTTCAGATAACTTTCCTTCTCGTAGTAATTCAACATTATTATTAGTCCAACTGTAAAAGTCTTGTTCGTAAGCAACGTTCATAATTGATTATAAAAAGTAAACGTAGGGTGGGTAGCCAAACCCACCACAAAATAATTATCGTATTTATTTCGTGCGGTGGTTTTTCTACCCATAAACATGACAGGTTTTATACTTAGCGCGGGAACAAACTAAAATACAAATATCTATACACCCCTTAAACTTGCCCCGCTAACGCTTTATCAATCAAAGCTAACAACTCACTCTCCTGATAGGGCTTCGTCAAATAAGCATTAACCCCAGCCGCCTTCGCCTGCTCACGATGTTTCTCCGTAGTACGCGAAGTAATCATAAAAATAGGTAAATTCTGCATCGCCTGATTCGCACGAACATGAGCCGTCAACTCCAAACCATTCATACGCGGCATCTCCATATCCACCAACATCACATTAGGGCGTGTTTGCTCCATCACTTCAATCGCCTCTAACCCATCTTTTGCTAACAAAATTTCAAAACCAGCATCCTCCACCAACAACGACAACGACTTCCTAACACTTAATGAATCATCCACAATCATAATATGAGGAATCGCCTGCGCAGCTGCAATGCCTTCTTCAACTTGCCCTTTAGAATGCGCGATTGGCATCGAAGCTGCTGTTCCAGAACGTAATAACTCAGGTAAATCTAATAACGGAACCAAACTACCATCACCCAAAATAGAAGCACCCGTCACACCACGAATATTAGTGACATACTTACCCATACTCTTCATTACCAAATCATGAGTTTCTAACAACTCATCTACCAACACCGCACTGATTCCCGTTTCCTCATGTACCAACAAGATGGACCGAGACTCTTGCTCAGTAATCTCCATATCATCTGGCATATTTAATAACTTGGCCAAAGACTTCAACGCATAAAAATTCTTATCCTTTTTTAAAGTGATTTCATCACCCACCTGAAGAAATTCCTCAGTACCAGGAGCCAAAGCCTGCTCCAAATGATTCGTCGGAATACCAAAGCGACGCTCTCCTATACGCACCAACAACACATGCACTGTTACCAAAGTCATAGGCAACTTAATCAAAATACTTGTACCCACCCCCGTTTGAGAATGCAAATCCAATGTTCCCTTCATCTGACGAATACTTGTATGCACCACATCCATACCCACACCACGTCCAGATACCTGCGTCACACCCGATTTAGTCGAAAATCCAGACATCAGAATTAAACGCCCCAAATCTTGTTCCGTCAGCTTTTGACTTTCCGTGATTAAACCACGTTGAATGGCAGTAAAACGGATATTAGTATAATTAAGGCCCTGACCATCATCCTGACAACTCACCACAACATTATTGCCTTCACGGTAAAAACTCAGCTTTATCTTACCCGACTCAGGTTTGCCCAAAATCACCCGTTCATCTGGTGCTTCTATACCATGATCAATCGCATTGCGCAAAATATGCTGTAATGGCTCCCCCAAGTGACTCAATACATCACTGTCAATCAAAATATCCGTACCACTCACATCCAACTCCGTTTTTTTGCCCGTCATACGGCACGTCTGGCGAACATTGCGCTGCACTTTAGACAAAATCGTATTCACAGGCACCATGCGTGTGGTCATAATATTCGCTTGGAACTCCTTATTAAGACGCTCCTGATGAATAAACATCGTATCCAATTCACCCATATCCTCACGTATCGACTTTGCCAACTCACGATTATCCGCTATGAACTCAATGAAACTATGTGCCACACTATGTAACTCATTATACTCCTCAAATTCCAACGGATCAAAATGCTCATCCTGTGACGATATCTGTTTACGGTTATCAATCCCCGTGATACCCCGTACATCAACCAAATTCTCCAATTCAAACGTTTTCTTTTGAAGTGTTAAATCACGCATTGTCAAAGTGCGCGTACTTTGAGTGACATGCTTTAATTTATCCTGAATTTGCCCCACCGAAATAGATAACTCACCCACCAAACGCATCAACTCATCAATCGTCTTCGTCGGAACCTTCAAAAATTGTTCCGGGGTTCCCAAAGCTTTGTTATCTATCTGTTTATCAACTTTTTCAGGCGTAGCCTGTTTATCAATGACCGCTGCCGGCACTTTCTCAGAAAGAGGTTTAGAAGGGGGACCATCAAGCTTACCTTTATCAATACGGTTCGCCCAATCTAATACCGACTGCAAAACCTGTTGTGCTTGCGGAGGCGGATCATCTTGCCCCAACAAAGCATCAACCATAATCTCCAGACAATCAGCCGCCTCGGTCATCGTATCAGTCAACTCTTGAGGCGGCACCACTTGATGCTTCGCAAGATACTCCAAAGTATCCTCAAGATGATGAGCAATATTAGCAACCCCCTTGATACCAATAATATTCGAAGAGCCTTTCAAAGTATGAGCAATACGCTGAGCCCGCTCAATTTCAGAAATATCAGGAGACTGAATAATATTCTGAATACACGTCGAAAAATCCGCCGCATTTTGCGGCACTTCCTGCAAATAAGCCTCTAACAATTCTTGATTGATATCTTCAGGAACTGTTATCAACACATCCTCTGGGGTTGTAGTACTTGGACGAGAATAAGCATCTGATTCCTCAGCCTCTTCATCAACCGTTGTTCCCACCACCAACTGATTCAACAAATTTAAAGCCGCTTCATCAGATAATGCATGCACCCAAGTCGGCGCACGGAAATGCGTCACAAGGGCCCCGACACTCTTGTCTCCCGGTGATTTCAAATAAGCTAATACCAAATTTGGCCAAGGTTCTAAAACACTTAATGCCTTTTGTCGAGACACTATTGATTCAGCACTCAGTACCTTAACATTATCCATCACCTGGGTACAAATTGTCTGCAACCCATCTAAACCCATCATTTCAGAAGCAACATATAAACGATGTACATGTTCAATATAAGTCTCCGTTGCCTCATTCAACAGAGTCGTATTATTCTCAGCACTGATAAACTTTTTCAGTTCCCCTTCCAAATCAGCTTCAGCAGATTCCAACTCACTACTGAGAATCTCCACCACCTCAGCATTACCCAACGAAATAGTTTCATCCACACTGACCGGTAATGGAGCCAATTCTTCAAGAGGCAAATCTGGCACATCGGTCACCGTTTCTACAAAATCACAATGACCACTTTCACCTTGACCACCACCTGAAGGTGTTTTTAGCAAGCCCAATAACTGCTCACCTGATTCCACAGTTAAAGGGCTGGGCCAATCGGCTTCCTGTAAATAATTGACTAAGCGAGGTGCCCCTTTAGTTGGAAACTGTAAATATTCTAAAACGAGAGCAGGCCAATTTTGAAAATACTTCTGCGTAGCCACCCTTGTTGTTTGTTCCTGAATACTAAACGCTAATAAATTCTCATTAATAAAAGTGCAAACTTCTTGCAACCCTTTGAGCTCTACCATTTCGGCGACGTCCCAAATATCTTGTACTCTATTCGTATAATCTTCAATGGCCTCGAAAAAAGCCGGGTTATCATTTTCCATAGACACACATACCTCAAGGGCGGCTGATAATCCCTCACTCGAATCACTTATTTGGCTACACACCAGTTCTAATAGATCCGGTGTGACTAATTCTATAAAATCTTCAGACACTTCCTCAATTTCTTCCATGATACGTGGTGCTAATGGCAGTAAAGCCATTTCAGCACTTTCCTCATTTGATACATCGCTTTTTATCTCTTCACCAGAAGATGGCTTGCTCTCTTCTATTAAACGTGCTTCGATTTCACAAGCCATCTCCTTATCAAGTGGTGTTGGCCACTCGCTTTGTTGCAACAGGCTAATCAACGCGGAAGCTGATTCAACTGGCTGATAAAAATACCCTATGATTAACTCTGGCCATGAAGCTAACAACTCACGCGCAGCCTCTCTGGAAGATTTCGACTGGCTACCCAATATCATGACATTATCATTAATAAAGGTGCAAATCGCTTGTAAACCTTCAACTCCTTCAGCCGCATCCCATACGGTTTGCACATTTTCCGTATAAGTTATAGTGGCCATTAATAAGGATTCTGTCCCATCATCAGCGGCGATTAATTCATTAAGACATTGATTATTGATTTTAGCTATTTGACTCATTTGTTCAATCAATAACTGGGCATTAGGAATAGATAAAGCATTTTCCTCAAGCTGATTCTGTTTCTTGTCACCCAAAGTCAATTCTAATGCCTTTTCAGGAATAAATGCGTTCATCCCTTTACAATCTGTCTCACAAACAATAGGAGAAGAACAATCCTGTTTTAACTGACTCAATAAGTTTGGCCGGGCATCGGGTGATATTGATACTGGCCAAGTTTCAAGATATAGCCATTCTACCAGTTTTGGGGCCCCGAGCTCTGGCGATTGTAAATAGTCTAGCAATAATTTAGGACATAACGCTAACGGTTCTAATTGTTCAAATCTCACCGATTGCGGTTGTGAACTAGCAGCAGCAAAGACATTATCATTAATAAAGGTACAAACTTCTTGGAGACCCTTAAAATCTAACTCTTCTGCTAACTCCCATAATGATTGCACGCTATCTGTATACTGTTCTACTTGGTCAATAAACGCCTCATGTTCGACATCAAGCGTCAACATTTGAATAAGCGCCGATGACAATGTATTGCTCATGGAAGAAATAGACTGATATAACGGATTAGCAACTTCAGTCTGAGTATTTTCATAAGATGCTTCCCCAACCGATTCCTTCATAAGATTTAAATCGCCCAACTCACTTTCAGCTAAAATGGTTACCAAGTTTTTGTTGGCTAGGTGTCTAAAATCATGGGTAAAACTTTCATTCAATTCGGTGCTTAACTGCTCTGTACAAGGTTGAGGCCATATTGAATTTTGAAAATAACCAATTATACTATGCCCCGTATTTTGATTTGAAAGGGCATAAAGATAATTTAAGACTAATTTGGGCCAACGCTCTATTTCACGAAGTAATAGTTGTCTTTGAGAAGCTTCTAGTTCCTGCAATGCTGCTAAATTTTGCTGGGTATGCTGCACGATGATTGGCAAGCCTTTTAATTTTGCCGCGGCAGAGGCTTCTCCTACTTTCATCACATAATTTTGGGCCAGATGGATCGCTTCTTGGGTTATTTTTGCACCCATGTCTGCCACTGCTTCGTAGAATTGATAGGCTTGGTTAATAATGATCGCTTGTAATTCTTTTAATTGCTCTATGTTATTCATCAAAATAGTATACGCTCAATAAAATCCTTAAATCTGCTCACTCATCATGAGCTTGAGGTAATTTGAAGACCCGAACTGATTCAATTAACTGACGTGAAAAATCAACCAAACGATCCGTTTGAATTGTTTGCTCATCCAACTGCTTAGCTGTCTCGTGAGTACTATCCTGAATCGTTCCAGCACGTTCGCGCAAATCATTACTAATTTGCGCCTGCTGTCCTGAAGCCATCGCAATTTGCTCAACAACCTGTACGAGTTTAGATGTGGTATTTTGAGTATCTTTCATCTGTTCACCGGCTTGCTCTGCAAGACGAGAACCTTCTATGACTTGCCCAATGGTTTTGTCCATTGTTGCAATGGTGTCATTGGTCTCTACTTGAATATTTTTGACCAGTGCAGATATCTGTGAGGTAGCATTACGAGAGCTTTCAGCAAGACGTTGTACTTCGTCGGCGACAACCGAAAATCCACGTCCGGCTTCACCAGCAGCGGCAGCTTGCATACTAGCGTTTAAGGAAAGTACATGAGTCCGTTCTGCAATGTTGTTAATAATATCGACAATACTACTGATTTCCTGAGCACGTTCACCAAGACGCTTAATACGTTTTTCCGTTTCATGAATCGTTTCGCGGATTTCACCGATACCATGAACCGTTCCCGTCACCGTGACTAAGGCAGTTTGAGTAGTCTGCGTGGCTTGGGCAGCAATTTCATTACAAGTTTGTGCGACTTCAGCAATTTTCTTCATCGCTTCAGCCGCTGCTGCTAATTCGTCTATGGTGGTATCCACCACTTCCCGTTCATGTTTTGCTTCCTTAGATACATTGTCACCCTGTATTTTGACCTGACGGGTTGCCGCTTCTACTTCATCCGTAATCCGTCGTACATTTAATAATACTTTACTCGTTTCAGATGCCATCTGATTAATCGCATCCGCTAAGGGGCCAGTCACATCTTCCGTCACAGGCACTTGTACGGTGAGGTCACGCTGACTGAGTTGGAAAGAGGCTTTAAGTAATTCTATGATGGAATTATTCAACATCTCATTCTCCTTCTCCGCCTTCGCTAAAGCCGTTAAACGATCATCTAATAATCCGTTAAAGGCATTACTCAAAGTTTCCAACTCATCCCCCGTCCTGATATCCGCACGAGCTGTAAAATCACCTTCAGCCACTTTCGTGACGGTGGCTTCCATTTGCAAAATCGGAGCGGCAATCCGACCAAAAAAGAAGAAGCCTGCAATTCCCCCCACTAATAATATCACGATGGCTATGGGCACGGCTCCTTTGGTAATTTCTATGGTGAGTTCTTGTAAACGTTCTAATGATTCTTGTTCTTGCAAATTTGAAAAAATCGCCCATTGTAACCCAGGCACATTTATGGGCGCAAAAGCCGATAATACAAACTCTCCCCGATAATCTTCATAGAGGTCAAAACCGGTCACACCTGAGAAGGCGGCGCGGCTGCCTGGATTATCAACCTGTTGCAATCCAACACTGGTGTCTTTCAACTCTATGTTGGATATAATATCTTCGGGAAGTCCTGCCTGTTGAACGACGAGTAGATAACCCTCCTTATCTTCGACCAACATCCGACTATCATTGCGCATGGTGCCTTCACTGGCGACAATATAATCTTCCCCTGTACGCCCAGATTCGTCAAAACGCCATACGTGATGATTAGTCATAATATCGTTAATACTATCAATGGATATTTGAAATATGAGTAGCCCCAATCTTTGTTCACCTTCAAAAATAGGTGTTCCAACAAAGGCGGCTTGACTGTCATAGGATGGCAAATAGGGGGTGAAATCAATTAATTCATTGCTCCCCTGGGGAGCTTGATTTAACTTCTCAAAAATTTGACCTAAGGTTGTCTTTGCATAAGGGCCATCCTTTAAAGAGGTAGCAAAGTCCAATTGCTTGATGACGGAATAGATTACATGACCATTATCGGCATCAATTAAGAAGATATCTTGGAAATCAAAGCGCATTTGTATGTCATGTAGATAGGGATGATAGTGGCGATGCAGTTGGGTATAACTAGAGGCATCAGCGGCAGAAAAATATTCTTCTTTGGTTCCAATTGGATTGGGATTAGCTGCAATGTAGTGATATTGCAGGGCAAGCGAATTTCCGTTCAATTGATTGAGGGGCATGAGCATGTCTGGAGATTCGTTGACATTGTAGTTGCCATATTCCAGCGCAAAGTCTTGGCTATAATATTTACCTAAAGCCATTTTATGCTTTTCAATTGGTAAGGAAAGCGGAGCAGGCGGACCCTCTGTGAGGATTTCATCTTGCGTTAGGTCAAATTCAGTGTGTAAAGAGGCTTCATCCTGAAATTTAGGATAAGCCTCTTTGAGTCCTCGCATTGCGTCAATGGTCGTTTTTGCCTTTGCATAAACTTGAATTTGATTAATCAGCCAGTTAAAGTAGTCCTCTATTTGTGCCTTTTTGGCATCTCGGATTGAGGTAATATGACTTTTTGCACTTTCAGTTAAAGCTTGTTGGCCTAAAGTACTGGCAATTTGGCCTGTTAATAGTGCCGTGATGACCACTGGTATCACCGCCAGAAAAGCGGAACCAATAAACATTTTCTTTCGTAGTTTCATTTTAATTGTTAATTGTTAATGGTTAATGATTAATGGGGTATAATTTTTCATTTACCATTATTATAAAGCTAATTGAGTGGATAAAGATTCAAAAAAACTTAAATGGTCAAAATTAAACCATACCATGCCTTCTTTTTCATAACCACTTAATGTGTATGGCTTAATAATAGCCGGTAAGGGTGGTACGTTTGTCAGTTTATCACTGTCGGTAATTGTTAAATGTGTTGGTAATTCATCAATTACAATTGCACCTGCAAATTTTCCTTCTCCTAAAATTAATAACATGGTTTTTTTTGTATGCCTAGATTCCAATTTTAATAATTCATACAAATCAAAAACAGGCATTAAATTCCCACGTAGATTCATAAGTCCCAGTAGCCAGTTTTTGCTAAAGGGTATTGGGCAAATTGCTAATACTTCTGATAATTCACTGGTTGCTTGTTCAGCAATTAATAAGCCAAGATTGCCGATACGAAAACCTAGCCTACGAATAGTATTCACTTCATCCGTGAGGTAAGCACTTTCATTACTGTTCCGATAAAGAGGGCGATTTAATGCTTGACTTGGGGGTAATTTCATTTGTGTAATGTGATTTAAGGGTTGATAAATCCTTTTCAAAAGTTAGGAATGTGCATAAAATAATGTCCCAAAGTCTTCACTTAATATCTGGCCGATTTTATTTTTTACACTTGTCAAACCTAATACTATCTACTTGATGAACACGTTTTTTCTAATACCAAAGAATAATTACAAGGTTTGTATATTCAATGCGGATTTAAACTCTAACTATACTCCAAGCGGTCATTTTTTCGGATTTTCGTAGGGGCAGACATAAGTGTCTGCCCTAATAGTTTAAATTATGCCCGCATGCAGTATAATCATTGAACATTAATTCGATGTTTCGGGAACAACAAATTCTTGTAAAGGTTGACCATTAAAATGGATTATAGCCGGGGTTCGTCCAGGATAAGATACCCAGCTCGTAAAACTTTCTTCACCAGACAATTTATGTCGTTCAATAAAATAACGCAGGTGCCGCATTGACTTCTTAATCCGACGATCACGGATCGCAGCTAGGGATTTAGTTGATGTGTCGTTTAAGCGCGTCGTCGCTAATTGCCCTTCGTATTGTTCACGAGTTAAGTCAGCTAAATTGGCTAAAGCCTCTAAAGTCTGCCCCCGCTTATTGCCTTGTAATCTTTCCATGACTGAAAACCAGGTAGCTAGTATGACTTGCGCAAACGCCGGGTAATCCTGTAAGGTATCGCGCTGTATAATAATGATGTCAAAGATTTCTTTGGGAATTTGACGACTGTTAAATAAAATTTTAGCGGTTCCTGTGTCTGTCAATTGGGATAAATAGGGGTTTTGGGTGACTACACCATAGACTTGTTTGTTTTTAAAAACGTTGGCTATGTTCACCGGTGCTGTGTCCAGGATACGGACTTCTTTAAAGGGTATTTGATGACGAATCAGGTAGCGTTCAAGCAGGTAGTGGCTACTTGAGTATTTGACGAGTCCAAAGGTTTTGCCGCGCAAACTATGGACATTGGTTTCTATACTGGCTGGCAATAGGATTGCGTCATTGCCTGCACTTTGGTTCATGATCAATATCACATCGGCTTCAATATCTCGCTGTACCAATTGAGCTATTGCGTCAATATTGGTAATGGCCACTGCTTGGACATCTTCGGATATAAATAAGTCGATTGTTTCTTGGTAGTTGTCAGATATAAATTCAAATCGTACATCGTATTTGGTCGCATTTTGTTGAAAAATGTTTTCTTCATGACCTAAATACCAAGGCATCCATGCAATTTGAGGTGCGACCGCGAAGGTGAGTTGTGGGGAATGCTGGGTTTTGAGTGTGGCAAATTCGGATTTAGCTTGGTTTTCTCCGCTGAGGTTTGCTAAGAAATCACACCCACTTATGAGTAGTAATAGGGGTATAAGGTATGTGCGCATATTAGTCGTTAGTGGTTAATGGGTAAGTTCAGTTAGAAATGAGCATAAAATAACTAGAGTCGTATGCAGTCTTGCCCCTACATCAATTGAGATATAGTAGGGGTAATCCATTGCTCCAACCCTAAAGTTGTCGAAGTGATTTCAGGCACGTTCCTATCGTTATTTTTTAGGGGAGATTTTATACTCGTTCCTATTCAGTGTTTTCGGTTTTCTATAATCCGAATAATGGTTTAGAAGACTCTATTTGAACTGATTTATTTGTTCAATAATTTGATCAGGTGTGTAAGGCTTTTGTATCAAGGCTTTTCCACCTTGCATTTCGGCCCAAAGGCGATCCGCTTTTTGACCTTTGCTGGTGACAAAGATAATGGGTATGTCTTTGGTGGAATCATGGTGATTGATTTCCCGGCAAGCTTGATAGCCATCCATTTCTTGCATGACGACATCCATAAAGATGATATCTGGCTGTTCAGTAGCGGCTTTTTCTATGGCTTCGACACCTGAACTGGCTTGGATAGCGGTATAGCCGGCTTCTGATACAATATTTTGGAGATTCATCCGATCCACAGTGGAATCGTCAACAACCAGGATTTTATTGATGGACATGATACTATTTTCCTCACGATTAATTAGGTGTGTGGGGTGCTGTTAGGCAAGTGTTTTTTAATCACTTCTTTTAATTGTTCTTGTTCAACTGGTTTTGTTAAGTATTCGTTTGCACCGGCCATCGTGCCTTTGAGTTTATCAAAGCGTGAACCTTTTCCGGTTAACATGATTACGGGGGTACTTTTAGAAGTTTTATGCGTTCTAATTTTCTTACAGACTTGGTAGCCGTCAATACCGGGAAGCATCAAGTCTAAGAATATTATGTCATAAGTGTGGTTTTGTATATATTCCAATGCTTCTTCACCTGTTTCGGCAAAATCAATAGCCATGCCAAAGAATTTCAGTTGAATTTCCATGGCTTTGCGTACTGATAAGGCATCGTCGATGACTAGGGCTTTAATCCCGGTCGGTGATGCTTTTTCAGCAAATTTTGCGGCATCTGATAAAGCGGCGTGCGCTTCTTCATTTCGTACTTCTTCACCTCCCACGACCAATTCTGGGACAAAATTGATTTTATCAATCGTGACTTTGTCAAGGGTTTCAAGTACCCGTTTCAAGGTTAAGGGCCGACGTAGATAGATTTCATGACGACTTTCATCGGGCGCGGTTTTGGTCACTTTTACCACTGGGATTTGACTGTTATGTACGCTAAAACTACGCCACTGGTTGAGTGCATTGGCATCATCAATATCTACCAGTACAATTTCAGCCGTTGTTCGTTCTGATGGGTTCACTATAGCATATTGACGGTTACGTGAGGCTGCGAGTTTAAATATGCTGCCTAATGTATTTTGCTCATTGGTTGCTAACCCAAATAGGGTTATTTGAAAGACTTTATTCGACATTCAGGATACCTCTGTACGTTTTCAGTTTTCAATTTTCAATTATCATTTATCAGTAAAATCAATAGGTTATGACTAGGGTATGCAGCTACTCTATGCACACATCAGTCGGCTAAAGCCGACTTTAGCTATAATTATTATTCTAAGGCGGATGATGTCTGCATAGAGTAGGATATGCAGAGGGTATGCTTTTTCCTTAGTTTTATTATTTTAATAATAAGTGATTCCTAATTACAAGACCTTTGCCAAATTATAAAACTCGTCAATTTCAAGCATCAGTAAATTTGTAACTTATTGATTTTAATAAAAATCAGTATTTTTTTGGAAATAGCTAACATTAGACATTATACCGATTTAATTTAAGTGCTTGATTTCATTAGCTTTACCAAAATAAAAATTTTAAGTAAATCAATAAGTTACGTTAAATCTGTATAATGTATAATGTCTATTTTAAATTGGCGAAGGTATATTCATATCAACATCAATCAAGGTACAGGCTACAATTATGAACCGTAATATTAACGGCGCGTGGTACTAGACAGATAAATTAAGCAAGGTGAACAGTTATGTACCCCTTACAGCCTCTGAATACGCTGGATTTTGTAATAGGAGCAAACCTGTGTACCTGCCCTTTATTAAAAGGCATTCTTAGTCATACTGAATATTATCATTATTCAGGTTTTCAAAAGTTTCATTATGCCATGCAATAAGTTAAATCAAAGTGAACATCTCCTTCCGTTTGCTCCGTTTGCATTTTAGCATCAATCATTTCAAGAAAACGGATCGTGATGCGTTGTTTCCCCCCTTTAACTTCTGGATAGCAAGGGTTTTCTAATGGCAATGCGACTTGTATCATTTGATAATTCATATTTTCGACTAATTGTGTTTGATAAAAGCCACCGAGAGCCGTTTGGGTACTCATCGCTGCATGATTGCGTGTCAAATACAATACCAAGTCAACTGCCGATCTGAGTGGTTCTAGTGGGATAAGCCATTCATTGAGTTCTTTTTGACGCTGTTTAGGATTCTTTTGTAGCCAATAGTAATAACCAGGCAAGTCGCAGCGGCTATTACCACCACTAATGGTACTCCGTTTTCGTGTTATTTGGATGAGTTCGTGAGCAGAATAACTTTGTTCTAGTGGTTCTACAATTTGCTTTAATTTTGCTATCACGGCATCGTTTTGTTTTATAAGATTGGCTAAGCGTTCGGTGTCAATTTCAGGGGTACGCAGCCAACGTTCTAATACTTTTCGATGAAGTTCTAACTGTTTTATAAGTTCTATTTTGTAATCAAAGCGGTTAGTGAAATCTAAAATTTCAATTAAGTTTTTGATAACCGCACGACTATCCCATTCAGTGGGTCCCTTGATGTGGTATAAGACACCGTGCAATAAATTTTCTATTCGCAATATACTTCTAATGCGTTCATTGAGAGGGTGTTCGTATATTACCTTTTTCATTTGTTGAAATAATGAATCGTATTTAGGCCCATTCCAAAAAATAATATTGCCCTTCAATTGAACTTTTTGGCTTTTTCATTCGTTTGGACTTTTTGGGTCGCCTTATGGTTTATTTTTTGGAATGGTCCTGTATTTTTGGACCATTTTTATGACCTGTTCTTCTAATTCTTTATAGTCTGCATCATTATAAATAATATCGTCTGCGATGGCAAGTCTTGTATTTCGATTAGCTTGCGCTTTCAAGATTTGTTCTATTTGCAAAAGGGACAAACCTCTGCAACTTATTAAGCGTTCGCGTTGTAAGGCAACGGGACAATCAACTACGAGCACTCGGTCCACGAGTTCAACTTGTTGGGTTTCCACAAGTAAAGGTATACTGAGTATACATATCGGTTTCTTTATTGCCCTTGTTTTAGCGAGCATGATTTCGCGGATGGCAGGGTGTAATATGGCTTCCAAACGTAGCCGTTGTTCTGAATTTGCAAAGATGTGTTCACGTAGTTTAGTGCGATTCAGTTTACCATCGGTACCGATCATAATACTTCCAAAAATTTCAATAATGCGTTTAAGGGCTGGCTGTCCTGGGGCTACGATTTGATGGGCAATTTCATCAGCGTCTATGATCGGTATTCCCCGTATTGCAAATAGTTTAGAAACGGTGGTTTTTCCGGTTGCGATGCCGCCGGTGAGTCCAATTTTTAGGGGTATGTCCATAGATAATAGGTCTCAATGAGTTGCTGTCCCCAGAGTAAGTTGATCCAACCGGCACCGGCTAGGTAGGGACCAAAAGGTATGGGTACATCTTTATCGTGATTCCGCATTATAATGAGTGTGAGGCCGACGCTGGTGCCGACGAGTGAGGATAGTAATATAATGACTGGTAAAACTTGCCAGCCCATCCAGGCACCGAGCAGTGCGAGTAGTTTAAAATCTCCTTGGCCCATGCCTTCTTTGCCTGTGATGATTTTGTAAAGCCAAAATACCGTCCATAAGCTTAGATAGCCAGCCATCGCACCTATCAGACTGGATTCTATATCGGTGTACAAGCCAAATAAGTTACATAGTAATCCGAGCCAGAGTAAGGGTAGTGTGATGTCATCTAGTAAATATTGATGATCATAATCTATCATACTGGCGGCTAGGAGTGCCCAAGTGAAAATTAATGCGCCTATCAAAGGCCAGCCGATTCCAAAATGCCAAGTAGTAAACAATGCTAATATGGCACTGGCGATTTCTATTAGCGGGTAACGTGGTGAAATGCTTTTATGACAAGTGGTGCATTGACCACGTTGCCAAATATAGCTAATGATGGGTATGTTTTCCCAGACTTTAAGGGTGTGTCCACAATGGGGGCAATGGGAACGTGGCTGATTTAAGTTAAAGGGGTCAGTGGGTATTTTTACTGATACGTTTAGTATTTTTGCACATTGCTGATGCCATTGCCGTTCCATCATAATGGGTAAACGGTAAATAACGACATTCAGAAAACTTCCGATAATTAACCCTAATATTCCAACAAATAGGAACAATAGCTGAGGTTCAGTGGCTAGATAAGTAAATAGATTCATATTATTTTTTATTGACAAATTGCAACAACTTCATTAATCATTTTTTAATAAATGATTAAATGACTTCTCCCATTTTAAATATAGGCATATACATAGCGAGAACGAGTCCACCAATCACGACACCCAGGAATGCCATAATCATCGGTTCCATCATCCCCGAAAGTGCTTCAACGAGTCCGTCTACTTCTTCTTCATAATAGTCGGCTACTTTATTCAACATTTTATCAAGATCACCCGATTCTTCACCAATTTGAGTCATTTGCACACACATATTGGGAAATACGCCAACATTACGCATACTTTCCGCTAAGGGGACACCCGTTGAAACTTCTTTTTTAATAGCCATGGTAGCTTCATAAAATACTATGTTTCCGGTGGCTCCGGCAATTGAGTCCATTGCCTCAACTAAGGGGGTTCCTGCAGCAGACATGGTTGCCATGGTGCGAGTGAAACGTGCTATGGCTGACTTAGTGAGTAGCTCTCCAAATAGGGGAAGTTTAAGTGAAAATCTTTGTAAAAAGTTTTGAAATGCAACTGAACGTTTTTTAGCTTGTTTAAAAATGGTAAGGACGGCATAAATGCCGCCAAAGACATAATACCAATTGGCGGTCATAAAATCTGACATAATGACGACGACTTGTGTTAAGCCAGGCAGTTCTCCTCCAAAGCTTTCAAACATATCACTAAATACAGGTACGACATAGATAAGTAGAATTGCACTGACAATCATGGCGACGCTCATAATTGACATAGGATAGGATAGAGCACCTTTGATTTTTTTCTTCATCGACTCGCTTTTTTCTTGATAAACCGCTAATTTTGTCAAGAGTGATTCTAAAATACCGGCTTGTTCGCCTGCATCAACTAGGTTGCAAAATAGGTCGTCAAAGTACTTTGGATGTTTACGCAATGCATCAGCCATGGTCCCCCCCGCTTCTATATCGGCTTTGATTGTTAGGACTAATTTTTGAAAGGATGGCTTGTCATGGCCTTGTCCTACTAAGTCAAACGATTGAAGTAGGGGTACTCCAGATGTCATCATTGTTGACATTTGACGAGCGAATAAAGCTATGTCGCTGCTTTCAATGGGGGGACCGTCCCCCCCAAAGAGTGCTTTGGGTTTTTTCTTAACTTTAGTTGGAAGTATATCTTTTTTACGCAGGGCAGATTTTATTGCGGCTTCGGACTTACCGGAGAGTTCACCTTTACGTTTATCTCCTGATTTTTTGTCTTTGCCTTCCCAGACAAACATGATATCGGATTTTGCTGCCATAATCTTGAAGTAATGGTTAACGGTTAATGGTTAATGGTTAATATTCTAATTAACCATTCCCAATTCAAAAATTCCCATTATTGATAACTGATAAAGTTATTCTTTAGTGACGACTCGGTTAATTTCAGCTAAGGATGTTAAGCCATCTTTTACTTTTTTGAGGCCTGATTCACGTAGGTCCGGGATACCTTCTTTGCGGGCTTGGTCAGCTATAGCAATGGCATTACCTCCTTCCATAATAATGCGTTTCATCTTTTCAGATATGGGCATCACTTGGTATATACCTACCCGTCCCTTGTATCCTAAGCCACCACATTTATCACAGCCATTTTCCCGGGGACCATATAGTTTTAAGTTTTCCAAATCTTCTTGCTTAAAACCGGCTTCCAATAAGGTATAGTCGGGGGGTTTGACTTCCACTTTGCAGCTACATAGCCGCCTACATAAGCGTTGTGCCATGATGAGGTTGACAGCGGTGGCAATAGCAAACGGTGCGATGCCCATATCTACCATGCGGGTAAGGGTTTGTGGCGCATCATTAGTATGTAAAGTAGACATGACCATGTGGCCGGTGGTCGCTGCCTTAATGGCAATGCCGCCGGTATTTATATCCCGAATTTCGCCCACTAATATTATATCAGGGTCTTGTCGTAGAAAAGCTTTGAGAGCTTTCTCAAAGGTCATCCCTGTTTTCTCATCAATTTGTACCTGATTAACACCCGGTAAATTAATTTCTACCGGATCCTCAGCTGTCGAAATATTAACCCCTTCCTGATTGAGAATATTAATACCCGTATAAAGGGAAACTGTTTTACCGCTGCCGGTCGGACCCGTGACGAGGACCATACCATAAGGGTTCGCCAGGGCTTCCACGTATAAGCGTTTTTGTTCGTCTTCATAGCCAAGAATTTCAATATTTAAGTTGGCTGCTGAGGAGTCTAGTATCCGCATCACTATTTTTTCCCCCCATAAAATGGGGCAGGTGCTAACGCGAAAGTCTATTGATTTTTTAGCCGAAATTTTAAATTTGATACGTCCATCTTGAGGGACTCGTCGTTCTGAAACATCAAGGCGTGACATGACTTTAATACGAGCCGCTATTTTACGAGATACTGTTATTGGGGGATTCGCAACCACTCTTAGCATACCATCAATACGGTATCGAACACGGTAATATTTTTCATAAGGCTCAAAATGTAAATCGGATGCCCCTATCTTGATGGCATCAAATAGCATCTTGTTGACAAATTTGACGATGGGGGCATCATCTTCTTTATCAGTTGATTCATCATCTTCTTCTTCATCAGCTTCACTACCTTCAAATTCAATATCCTCTAATTCATCTCCTAAATCATTCATGCCGTCATCGAACAATTCAAGAGCACGTTCAATAACCTTTCGTAATTTTACTTCGTCTGCTAGGATAGGCTCAGTGGGTTTTTTATTATGAAATTGAATTTCTTTAATCGTATCTGGATTGCTCGGATCGGATAGCGCAACAAACAGGCGATTGCCTCGGTTAAAAATTGGAAGAGCTTGATTTTTTATTAAGGCTTTTTGGCTAATTGAGCTTTTAATTAATTCTGGATCAAGTTCAATACTTTCAATATCAACCAGGGGAAAGCCAAATTCTTCGGCGGCAACCAGGGCAAGCTCCTGACTGCCAACTAGTTTCTGCTCGATCACATAACTGACAAAAGATGTGCGCGTCGTGCGTGATTTGTCAAACGCTTTTTCTGCGGCTTCTTCATCCAGAAGGCCACTTGTCACTAATCGACGTGGAAGCCCAGTGAGGATGATTTTTAAATTTGAAACAGCCATTAATAATTGTTAATTGTTAATTGTTAATTGTTAATTGTTAATTTAATAATTGAGAAGCTCTTGCCAAACTGTTTTTGGCTTTAGAATTCATGACTGAATAGTCATTAATCATTAAAAAATTTTTGAGCAATGCATGCCCTTGTTCTGTGAGTATAGATTCCGGGTGAAATTGTACCCCATAAATGGGTAATGTTTTATGTTGTATGCCCATAATTTCTTTTTTATCATCATCAGTCCAGGCTGTTATTTTTAAAGTATCTGGTAAGGTAGCTGGTGAGATAACCAATGAATGATAACGGGTTGCCTTTACCGGATTATTAATGCCTGTAAATAAGTCCGTGCCAGTGTGATAAATTGAAGAAGTTTTACCATGCATAACTTGTTCCGCATGTACAATTTTACTTCCAAAAGCTTGCCCTATGCATTGGTGTCCTAAACAGACACCAAGTATTGGTATTTTTCCCGCAAAGGTTTGAATAGCTGCAATAGATATGCCTGCTTCATTAGGTGTACAAGGACCAGGCGATATAACTATATATTGTGGGGCAAGTGTATTTATATCTTCACAGCTAATTTCGTCATTTCGACATACTTTGCTCTCTATTCCTATTTCACCAAAATATTGTACTAAATTATAGGTGAATGAATCGTAGTTGTCTATCATTAATAACATAGTTTATTTCTATACATAAGATTTATTTATGAATTTGAGAAGTTTTAACTGATTTTCACGGATAATTGATTTAGAGTCCTTTGTGCGCTAAAGCGACTGCTTTAAATATAGCACGTCCTTTATTCATGGTTTCTTCCCATTCTTTAGCTGGCACAGAATCCGCGACAATCCCTGCCCCAACTTGTATATGTAGTTTTTGATTTTTAATGACCGCAGTGCGAATCGCGATGGCGGTATCCATATTGCCTTGCCAGGTCATATAGCCTATGGCCCCCCCGTAAATACCTCGTTTTATGGGTTCTAATTCATTAATAATTTCCATCGCCCGTATTTTGGGTGCGCCTGTTAGCGTACCGGCGGGAAACGTGGCTTTAAGGACATCTATGCTATTTAAATCTCGCTTTAATTGTCCAATGACATTGGAGACGATATGCATAACATGGGAGTATCGTTCGACGTTCATATTTTCAGTGAGTTGCACCGTTCCAATTTGTGCGATCCGCCCTACGTCATTTCGGCCTAAATCAATTAGCATGAGGTGTTCAGCGCATTCTTTGGGATCATTTAGTAATTCTTTTTCTAAAGCTTTATCTTCCGTTTCATCATGGCCCCGCGGGCGGGTCCCAGCAATGGGCCGTACTGTAATTTGTTGCTCTTCTAAACGTACTAGGATTTCTGGGGAAGACCCGATAATTTGAAATTCATTTAAATTTAAATAATATAAATAGGGTGAAGGGTTAAGGTGACGTAATGCACGATAGATATTTAAAGGGGGTACTTCACAGGCTATTTTGAGGCGTTGCGATAGTACGACTTGCATAATGTCGCCATCTACAATATATTTTTTCGCACGTTGTACTGCCTGTTCATAATGGACGCGGCTGAAACCGGATTTAAAGTCGCATTCTTTAATGTGCTTGCCTTCTGGAGTATGATAGGTTACTGGCTCATTTTCACGTAAACGCGCTACGAGAGTATTTAAGCGTCGCTGTGCTAATGCGAAGGCATCCGTTTCTGAGGGGTTGGCGTGTACGATTAGATGTAATTTACATTTTATATTGTCAAATACGACGACTTCATCGGAAAGCATGAGTAGAATATCGGGGGTTTCTAAAGGATCCTTTAAATTACCTTTGGCGCAAACGGGTTCAATATAACGCACTGTGTCATAGCCAAAATAGCCCACTAAGCCGCCGGAAAAGCGGGGTAAATCCGGTAATTTAGGTACCCGAAAACGTGCTAGAAATTCTCCAATCCAGGTTAAGGGATTAATTGTTTGTATTTGTTCCGATACGACCTTACCTTGATAGACTGAAATATTATGATCATAAACCCGCACCACTGTATGAGCGGGTAGCCCAATGATTGAATAACGCCCCCATTTTTCACCGCCTTGTACCGATTCAAATAAGTAAGAATAGGGTTGTCCTTTAGTTAATTTTAAATAAGCACTTAAGGGGGTATCTAAATCAGCTAAAACTTCTCGTTGTATAGGGATACGGTTGTAGCCTTCGGCGGCTAATTGGGTAAATTGTTCAGGTGTCATGTATTAGTTGTCAGTTATTAGTTATCAGTTATCAGTTAAAATGTAGGTGCAAGGTATTTTTTACAGCCCACCCTACAAACTCTCAGCTTTGCCCTTAGCCCTGAAATTTATTTCAAGATTAATCACTTATATAGATGTCCAGATAAGTTTTAGCCAAGACCTGCCATGTTTTGTAGCAGGGACAAAACTTTTCTGGCTAACTATACACAGTTCATTGCTCACGGAAAACGGAAGATAATTCATTTAATGAATCAATGACAACATCAGGTTTAGCCTGGCGAATATCCAAACCATGATTATAGCCATAACTGACACATAAAATTTGAAATCCCGCCGCTCGTGCAGCTTGTACATCATTAATAGAGTCACCTATCATAAGAGCGTGGTGCGGTTCTACTTGAAAAAAGTCAGCGGCATGAAGTAAAGGTAAAGGATCAGGTTTCTTTTTTGGCAAAGTGTCCCCACTTATCACGAGGCTAAAATTATCGTACAAATTTAATGCTTTTAGCAAAGGTATTGTGAATTGCCCTGCCTTATTAGTAATGCAAGCTAGGTTATAGTTTAGCGATTTAAGCCAATCCAATCCTTCGCGTACCCCTGGAAATAGTACACTTTGTTCACCATTGCATTGTACATAGAGTTCATTAAAGTAGGAGATGGCTGATTGATATAACTTATCATCAGGCTCTCCTTCCAATTGATTAAGCAAGGCACGTTTAACCAGGCGTTCAATACCATTGCCCACCCAATGCCGAACCTGTTCTTCTCCCCTGTGTGGTAAACACAGTTGAGACATCATACCATCAACCGCGTTCGCTAAGTCAGGTACTGTATCTATCAAAGTACCATCTAAATCAATTAATATGAGTTGGGGATTAGGTAATATCATTTTTTTCATTCACAATTAACAATTAACAATTAAACTTGAGTTAATTCAGAACGCATAGCAGCAATGGTGGCTTTATAATCTTCTGTATTAAAAATGGCTGAACCGGCAACAAAGGTGTCAGCACCGGCTTGGGCAATTTCACGGATGTTATTGATTTTTACCCCACCATCAACTTCTAAACGAATATCATGACCGCTGTTGTCAATGATTTGACGCGCTTCGCGTAATTTTTCGAGGGTAAAAGGAATGAAAGACTGCCCGCCAAAACCGGGATTGACAGACATTAACAATATCATGTCTACTTTGTCTATGACATATTTCAAATAGTCCAAAGGCGTAGCAGGATTAAAAACCAGCCCCGATTGACAACCGGCATCTCGTATTAATTGTAATGAACGATCAATATGTTCACTGGCTTCTGGATGAAATGTAATATAGGTGGCACCTGCTGCTGCAAAGTCGGGGATAATACGATCCACCGGTTTTACCATTAAATGCACATCAATCGGTACCGTGATACCATGCTTACGCAGTGCTTCACAAATTAACGGACCAATAGTCAAATTAGGAACATAATGATTGTCCATCACATCAAAGTGAACAATATCAGCACCGGCAGCTAAAACATCAGTTACTTCTTCCCCCAAACGGGCAAAATCGGCTGATAAAATAGAGGGTGCAATTAGGTAGTCAGACATATTTTTATTCTATAGTTGATTTCGTGATACTAATGAGTTTATCATTTTAATTCTATTTTCAGATTGATTTTTAATTTGACTCAGAAAATGGGTAACTACTCAGGGCAACCACAATGGATTGTTTCTATACTACTAATGGGTAATTTTTGGACTTTTTTTTTTAAACGGTTGCCGTTGCACAAAAAAACTTGCCCACCCTACATAACATGCCATATTTAAGCAGTTTAAAGTATACAACAATATTCTTTTGGCGAGTTCCCAAAATTTTTTTATGTATACGCAAAGATTGATTAAGATTACCCTTTAAAATACTCGGCAATGGGTTTGTCGGTTTTAAACGACTTTAGCTTTTAGCCCTTAGAATTCATACTTACGGCAATCATTTTGCACTATAGCCTAATTATTATAACCTATTTGAAATTCGTTATGCCATAAAATATAAGTTTTTGATAGTAAACTCGTTTAATTAGAGCCAGTTTGCTTCATGAGCTAATATGCTCTAATTTAAGTCTATTAATTTAGACGCACTTGCAAAACTCATGGATGAAAACGAGGGCGATAACGAAAGTCCGCCCCTACAATCCGATAAGACGTGATGTTTTGTAGGGGTAGTCGCGGTGGTCTGCCCTCGTGACATGAGTTTTGCAAGAACCTCTTTATATAGTACATATTGAGTTGGGAATAGGTTATTTCTAAACTGATAATTGATAACTGATAATTGATAACTGATAATTGACTTAAAAATGCGCTTATTTATAACCTTTTTATCGTTAATACTTTCTTTATCCTGTTTAGCAAAGCAGGTACAGTTGCTTGATATGCGTGTTTTTAAGCCAACGGCTCAAAAAATGCGCTTAGTTTTTGAACTTGACGCTATCCCGGTAACTCATAATATTTTTACGCTCAAAATCCCTCATCGCCTGGTTATTGATTTAAAAAATACTAAATTGCTCAGAAAATTACAACTTCCTTATAACGAAACATTAGTCAAAAAAATCCGTAGTGCACCCCGTCATCAAAAAGATTTACGAGTGGTATTAGATTTAAAAACACCTGTGCGTACAAAAAGTTTTTTACTTAAACCTGACGAGACTAATGGTCATCGCCTGGTAATAGAAATTAATACTTTAAATTTGAATTCCAAAGCGAAAAAATCGCGAAGTTTGGAAATAGCGACTTTCCAAACTTCACGAGTGCCTATTTCACTTATGAAGTCAAGCCCAACACCGCGAAGTAAACGTGATATTGTAATAGCCATTGATGCGGGGCATGGAGGTATTGATTCTGGCGCTTCAGGGCTTGGAGGTACACTGGAAAAAGATGTCGTATTAGCGATAGCTAAAGAATTAGCGGCTTTGGTCGCTAAAACACCAGGAATGCGTGGAGTGTTAATTCGTAATGGCGATTACTTTATAAAATTACGCAAACGTATTCAATTGGCACGTCAATATCAAGCAGATTTATTTATTTCCATCCATGCCGATGCCTATCCGGATGATATCAAAGTACAGGGATCATCAGTTTACATACTATCGCACCATGGTGCGAGTAGTGAGATGGCAAGGTGGTTAGCCGAAAAGGAGAATGCTGCTGATTTAATAAGTGGAATCCGCCTGAACGATAAAGATAAACTACTGGCTCAGGTTCTGCTTGACCTTTCTATGTTGAGCACGTTAGAAGCGAGTGCTTATGTTGGTCAAAGTGTATTAAAACGACTTCAAAGCGTGAGTAAAGTTCACGCCTCTCAACTACAGCGAGCTAATTTTATGGTATTATCATCACCCGATATACCTTCTATATTAATCGAAACGGGTTTTATCTCTAATCCCAGGGAAGAGCAAAAATTAAGTGATATTAATTATCGTCGTCAGCTTGCTCAAGCTATTTATGAGGGGATACGTGAGTATATTGCCAATTATGTTTTATCGGACACATTATTGGTACGTCGATAAGCATTATTCTATAAATATTCCACATAAGTCCGTATTTCCTCCCCCCAATGAATGATGCGCCAACCAGGCCTGGTATGCTCAATAGCGAAATAAGGTTTTTCCATATCAATTTGAAAAATCGTTGAAGGTGTTAGATGAATAAATTTATTTTTTTTGGTAACCGTTTTTGCGGCATGGTAATGCCCTGTAAAAATATGTTGAATTTGTGGTAATTTATCGAATACTTTCCAGACTTCCCTTATATTCAGCAAAGCATGATGATCGTCCATAAACTGACAGTCACATAATAGCGGTGGATGGTGTATAAATAATAAGACAGGTTTATGATAGTTAGTGAGTTTTGATTTTAACCATTTCAATTGCCGTCTAGCAATACGGTAAGGGGAACTATCTAAAAATAGCAATAGCTTGTTGGAAATCATTCGACTGTAATATAACATACCTTCTGATACATCGCTGTCTGGTAAACAAAAGGCGAGTGTCATGCGTTCAACATGATCGTGATTACCTGCCATAATGAGATAAGGGTAGGGAAAATCGCTTAAAACTTGTTTTATCCAGGTGTATGCTTCCGGCTCACCCTGAGTCGCGGATAAATCGCCTGATAATATCAATAAATCTAATGGTTTTTTGGCAAGTGCTTGTAAAACATCCAGAAATTTTTGACGTATTCTGACACCTCTATATAAAGCATCTGAGGGTCCAATATGTAAATCGCTTACCTGGGCAATAACTAAATCATTTAACATAAAAAAGCTCTAAATTATTGTATTTAAAAGATAAAAATATCAATTGTCAAAAGAGCAACTGCACTCAATTGAATTTATAATTGGAAAACGCAAAAAATGATACTTGATTTAATGAAACATTAAGATTATCATATTGCAAGGCTGAAAACTAAAATCTGCATTAGCAGACTATAGGGCTAAAGACTCGCTGAAATTTATCTGGATATCTATACTTTAATTTACCAACAGCAGGAGGAATGAATGAGCTATTTAAAAAGCGTATTCATGTTTATGGTAACGATTTTGATTGTTTATCAATCACCCACAACATTTTCAAATGAGGCATGTTTTCATCAGGTAGTATCAGTACAAAAAGGTGATGTACTCGTCATGCGTTTTGGACCGGCGGTGAAATACAGGGAAATAGGTACGATTCCATATCATGCTGTGGGGATCAAAATGACCGGACCGGACATTCAAATTGGAAAATCACGATGGGTACCTATCCGATACCAGCAATCAGGCGGATGGGTCAATCGGGCTTATTTAAGTGATGATTGTCATCAATTGATGACCGCAGCCACGGTAACTGATAACCGTTATCATACGGTGGTATCAGGGGATACACTTTATAGTATTTCCCAACGCTATGGTTATAAAGTGGGTGAGATAGCGGGTTGGAACCAGCTACAATCGCCTTACAACTTGTCAATGGGACAACGTCTGCGGATATCAGCACCAAGCGAATGTTATTATCGTGTGTTTAAGGTGAAAGAGGATGATATGCTTTGGATACGTTCTACACCGAAGTTAAATTCCAAAAAAGTAGGTGCTATTCCTTATAATGGCATCGATATCCAAATGACTGGGGCTGAAAAAACGGTTGGAAAGTCACGTTGGGTAGCGATTAAATATAAGGACATTGAAGGATGGGTTAATCGTGCATATCTTGAAAAGGACTGTTAGATTTAAGAGTAACTAAAAAAGGGCGAACACAGAGGTTCGCCCCTACTTATGAACCTATCCGGCCCTATTCGTTTTTAATTTTAAAAATACGATTTTTGAAAAAATTGAATAGAGCCGGATAGGTTCATGAATGGTAGGAGCAGAAAGGCAAAAAACTAACAATCATTAATCCTTAACAAAATATTAGCCATCTCAGAATGAGAAGTTGCAAGAAGCATTTTATCAGCCAGCGGTGCTAAACTTTTTATGTCACTATTAATAATAATTTGTTTAACCTCCAAAAAAGCCTCGGGATTAACACTGAATGAACGTAATCCTAATCCAAGTAAAAGCCGTACATAGCGGCAATCACCAGCCATTTCACCACAGATACTAATCGGTTTGCCAGCTTTTTTAGCAGCATCAATACTCATTTTGATTAAACGTAAAACAGCCGGATGGAGAGGATCATAAAGATAGTTCACCACTTCATCACCCCGATCAATCGCTAGGGTGTATTGAATTAAGTCGTTGGTACCCAAAGATAAAAAATCGACTAAAGGTGCCACTAAATCAGTACAAAGGGCAATTGCAGGCACTTCCAACATAATACCATAAGGCATTTGGGGGTCAAATTTAATTGATTTATTTCGGAGTTCCGTTCTAATTTCATCAATCAAAAGACGAACTTGTACGACTTCTTGAATCCCACATACCATAGGAATCATCATACGCACTTGACCCAAAGCCGAAGCTCGCAAAATAGCCCGCAATTGTGGCTTGAATAACTGTGGCTTTTTCAAACAGAGGCGTATAGCCCGTAGGCCCAGGGCTGGATTAGTCGCTAATAATCCATCATGGAACCGGCTATCAACAAATTGCTTATCGGCTCCCAAATCAAGTGTGCGTATTGTGACAGGACCGCCTTTTAAAGCTTCAATAACTTGATTATAGGCCTCAAAATGTTCTTCTTCATCAGGGGGCTTCTGTCGATTCATAAATAAAAACTCCGTCCGATATAAACCGACCCCAGAGCTACCGACACGTTTAACCGCTAGCATATCTTCCGGAAATTCAATGTTGACATGTAGGGTAATATGCGTACCATCACGGGTTATACTGGGAGATTTC
This sequence comes from Gammaproteobacteria bacterium, assembly GCA_003645255.1. Taxonomy (GTDB): domain Bacteria; phylum Pseudomonadota; class Gammaproteobacteria; order Beggiatoales; family Beggiatoaceae; genus QNES01. The sequence goes on along the minus strand of QNES01000013.1, from coordinate 5,416 downwards.
TTGATTTTGCTTAAAGCAGCACGGTAACGTTTTACTTCTGATTTTCGTACTTGATAATAATGCAAACTACGTTCATCAGGGTCAACCAAAATCACGCCCCCATCTACAATCACTGTATCATTAGGCTGGATATAAGATCGAGCATGGCGCAAACCAACAATGGCAGGAATACCTAAACTACGAGCTAAAATGGCAGTATGCGACGTAGTACCTCCATATTCTGTCGCAAATGCCAAAATACCATGATGTTGCATTAGCACCGTATCCGCGGGGCTTAAATCATCCGCTAATACAATCGCATTAACTAAATCGGTGTCAACAGGTTCTTTAGTCGTATCTGGACAGCCACGCAAAATGCGCTGAACACGAGCGATTACTTGTTCTATATCACTTTTTCTGGCACTTAGATAGGGATCTTCCATTTGATCGAAAATCTGTACGATATTATCGCACTGCAATTTCAAAGCCCATTCAGCATTGCATTGGTGTTCATAGATTAAATCTATTGGAACTCTTGTTAAAAGGCTATCATCAAGCATTAACAAATGGGTATCAATAAAAGTGGCAATATCAACGACGCTATCCGTTGAAATTCTAGCACGAATACGTTGTAATTGTTGACGTGCTATCGCTAGGGCATTCTCAAACCGAGCGATTTCTTCTTCAATAAAGTATTCCGGCAAGCAATACTCATTGATTTCAATAGGTTCATGTCTGATGATATGAGCTTTGCCAATAGCAATACCTTTAGAAACTCCGATTCCCTGTATAGTTATGCTCACTCTTCTTCTCCGAAACCGCTTAGTATTAGTTCGCTTAATTTACTCATTGCTTCGGTTTCATCCGCACCTTTGATAGTCAACTCAATCTCGCACCCCTTACCAGCTGCTAACAACATGACACCCATAATGCTCTTGCCATTCACTTCGCGCTGTTGGCGTTTTACCTGAATTGCACTTTCAAAGGAGGAGGCAAGTTTAACCAATTTAGTTGCGGCTCGTGCATGTAGTCCTAATTTATTGATAATGGTAAGCGTTTGTTTCAGCATGTCAGTTATCAGTTATTCAGTTATCAGTATTCACGCCAAAACTTTTGCGTGAAAATTTACAATTCACAATTACACTGTTCACTAAAAACGGAATTAACATCAAGTACCCCTTGACAGCTACCGGAAAGGGCTTTACTAGCTAAAGTATCTAAATCAGCTAATGGATAATTCATAATTTTAATCAGCATAGGTAAATTGATTCCAGCTACTACTCGTACACGATGATGATGAATTAAACTACAAGCAATATTACAAGGTGTCGCACCAAACAGGTCAGTAAGCACTAACACACCATGTCCCTCGTTTAAAGTTTGACAAAGAGATTCCGCATGATAGCAAAATGCAAGTGGCTCATCTTCATGACGAATAGGTAAAACTCTCACGGGTAAGGGCAAGGCACCCAACATTTTTTGCAAACTGACTAACAAACTTGAGCCAATATCATCATGGGTAATCAATAAAATGCCTACGCTCATTTCAGTTATCAGTTATTTGTTATCAATTATTTTATGAATAAATATTTACGGGCTATTTACTGTTCACTGATAATTGTTCATTGGCAACTGATAACTATCAACTGTTTACCGATAACTATTCGCTGATAACTGATAACGGTATACTAGGAATTGATAGTTTTTGATGCCGCACCAATGTGCCTTCGTCTTGTTGGTTAATGATTATACTCCGAGTTGTCACGTTTTCGGATTTTCGTCGGGTGGGCAACACTTTTGGAGGTTCTTCAAAAAACTCAAACCTCGAAACCACCCTACATTTTAACTTCCCCTACAAAAATTCAAAAATTTAACCGTGCGGAGTATAATCATTAATCATTAATAGCGATAATGCTCCGGTTTATAGGGTCCTTCTTTTGATATATTCAGATAATTAGCCTGTGCTGGTGTCAAAGTGGTCAAATTTGCCCCTAAGCGTTTTAAGTGCATACGCGCCACTTTTTCATCAAGATTTTTAGGTAGCACATAAACTTTCTTTTCATAACGATCAGGATGCATCCATAATTCAATCTGTGCCAGTACCTGATTCGTAAAGGAATTAGACATAACAAAACTGGGGTGTCCGGTGGCACAACCTAAATTAACTAAACGACCTTCTGCTAAGACTATCAAACGTTTACCATCTGGAAAAATCACATGATCCACCTGTGGCTTGATGTTTTCCCATTGATATTCACGTAGAGCTGCCACTTCAATTTCTGAATCAAAATGCCCAATATTACAGACGATGGCTTGATTCTTCATTTGCTTCGTATGCTCATGCGTGATGACACCGATATTGCCTGTTGCTGTTACAAAAATGTCAGCCACAGGTGCTGCTTCTTTCATTGTCACGACGCGATAACCTTCCATAGCAGCTTGTAAAGCACATATTGGGTCAATTTCAGTTATCCAGACGGTAGCTCCTAGACCCCGAAATGCTTGTGCGCAGCCTTTTCCAACATCACCATAACCTAAGACGACACAGGTTTTACCTGCAATCATCACATCTGTGGCGCGTTTAATGCCATCCATCAAGGATTCACGACATCCATATAAATTATCAAACTTGGATTTGGTCACCGAATCATTCACATTAATGGCAGGCACTTGCAATGAACCATCAGCCATCATTTCATAAAGACGGTGGACTCCAGTAGTGGTTTCTTCTGAAATGCCTTTAACATTTTTCAGCAAATCCGAATATTTTTCATGCATGATTTGGGTTAAATCACCGCCATCATCCAAAATCATATTGGGTCGCCAACCATCAGTTCCAAAAATGGTTTGTTCAATGCACCACCAAAATTCTTCTTCAGTTTCACCTTTCCATGCAAATACAGGGATACCTTGATCAGCAATGGCAGCGGCGGCATGGTCTTGAGTCGAAAAAATATTGCAGGATGACCAACGAACTTCCGCCCCTAAGGCTATTAACGTTTCAATTAAGACAGCAGTTTGTACCGTCATGTGCAAACAACCGGCAATGCAAGCACCCTTAAGGGGTTGTTGAGCGGTATATTCTTCCCTGAGTTGTATTAAGCCAGGCATTTCCGTTTCAGCAATGGCAATTTCTTTACGCCCCCACTGAGCAAGGCTGATATCAGCCACTTTATAATCAGGTTCTAAATTGACAATTGGTTGTGTACTCACTTATATTTCCTAGCTAACAAATGAAAAATTAAAAAGATATCGAAAAAGTCTTTTAATGAAGTGTTCGGTTGGACAAATGTGGATTTTTTTATCAAAAATATAAGATTAAGATAATACCAAACTGTACAATCCGAACAACTTTAATAAGTCGGTACGCAAAAATTTCTTAACATTTAATAGGGTAGGCAAGGTTTTTATATCCACCGTTGCTAGAACTGGTGGGTTACCAAAACAACCCCCTTCTGAAAATGTTAAAAGACTTATGCCTACTTACTTATACTCCGCATGGTTAAATTTTCGGATTTTTGTAGGGCGATAACGAACGGTTCGCCCTGATAATCTTGAAAGTAAGGGCAGACACTAAAGATGCGAATTTCGATTTGAAATTTTTGTATTTAGGAACGTGCCTGAAATAATTTTTCAAAGTATAAATTTCAAGCCTGAAAACTATCGCCGTCTAAAGCCAGTTAATTTAGTCAATCGGATTGAAGTTTGCTTTAGCAGATTTTAGCTTTTTATGTTTTCACGAAACTCAAAGGCAAGCAGTGTATAATATAATTTAGTCAATCGGATTGAAATCTGCTTTAGGAATGTGCACAAAATAACTTCTAAAACACTTCGTTCAAACATGACAGCTTTCTAAAAACACGTCATGATAAAACCTAACTTCTTCGTTTGAGAGTTTTTAACTGATTCAGACTTGGCTCGTACCCCCTTTCAGATAAATATTTTGGTCTAAAGACCTGACAGGTTTTCAAAACCTGTTCTTTCTTATAATTTTTATTTTTCTAAAAAGCTATAGCCTTGAAATTTATTTCAAAGCTGAGTCGCTAAAAATTAAATACCAGCAGCTTGACGCAACATTTCTGCTTTATCAGTGCGTTCCCAAGTAAACTTTTCTTCTTCACGCCCAAAATGACCGAAAGCTGCTGTATCTTGGTAAATAGGACGCCGTAAATCTAACATTGATATCAAGCCGCGTGGTCGTAAATCAAAAAGTTCCCGCACTAATTGGGTCAAACGCGCTTCTTCTATTACGCCTGTACCAAAAGTTTCGAGTCGAATTGACATGGGCTCAGCTACCCCAATGGCATAAGATACTTGAATCTCACAGCGTTGAGCTAAACCGGCGGCGACAATATTTTTGGCGACATAACGGCAAGCGTAAGCGGCAGAACGATCTACCTTTGATGGGTCTTTTCCAGAAAATGCACCGCCCCCATGCCGCGCCATGCCGCCATAAGTATCTACAATGATTTTACGCCCCGTTAATCCACAATCGCCCATGGGTCCCCCAACTACAAAACGACCGGTGGGATTAATAAATACTCGTGTTTCTTTGTCAAACCATGATGCTGGTAGTACCGGTTTTATGATTTCTTCCATCACAGCCTCGTGTAAGGCTTTATTTTCAATCTCCGGAGCATGTTGAGTTGATAAAACCACCGCATCAATTCCAACCGGTTTTCCATCAAGATAGCGGAATGTCACTTGACTTTTTGCATCCGGGCGTAGCCATGGCAATTTCCCATTATGGCGTATTTCCGAATGGCGCATCATTAAACGGTGCGCATAAGTAATAGGTGCAGGCATAAACACATCGGTTTCATTGGTAGCGTAGCCAAACATTAATCCCTGGTCACCGGCACCTTGCTCATGAGCTTCGGTTTCATCTACACCCATAGCAATATCAGCAGATTGCTTTCCAATAGCTGATAATACCGCACAAGTTTCCCAGTCAAAACCCATTTCTGAGCTGTTATAGCCAATTTTTTTCACTGTTTGACGTACAATATTTTCTATATCCAATGGTGCTGCTGTTGTGACCTCACCTGCTACGATGACCATACCCGTTTTGACTAAAGTTTCGCATGCGACTCGTGCCTTAGTATCTTGCGCTAATAGTGCATCTAAAATGGCATCCGATATTTGATCTGCTATTTTATCAGGATGACCTTCGGATACCGATTCAGATGTAAAAAGCAAAGTTTCTAACATAGTTGTTAATGATTAATGGTTAATGGTGAATTTGATTGGGATAAGATAACAATTTTATTGACAATTTATCCACTCACCTAATGAAAGCTGATGGTGACTTTTTACGTTATAATTTCCATAGTTACTACGGACATCTATAGACATTTACGATCATCTTCCTAAAAACATCAGAAAGAAAACCTATGTCTTGGCATTAACGCAATGCTCTTATCGATTATTGGCTTTA
>QNES01000012.1 GCA_003645255.1 Gammaproteobacteria bacterium | reverse complement strand
TTTAAAAAATACGAACTTTAATAAAAAAAATTGTTCAACACTTTGAAACACAATAATATCTTAAACGTTTGGGATAAGATTTAGATTCCATAATCCAGCACATAAAACAATAACATCATCAATAAATTCAGGCTTTCTATTACGAAAAGTGTGTACTAAAATGTTGAAACGTTTTATCCCACCAATAGCATGTTCAACAAAAACTCTGAAATGACTAAGTCTTTGATTATACTCCTTTTGTTCCGTAGTTAATGTCGGATTTGGGTTCTTTTTGGATTTTAGAGGTTTTTTGAACGGAATTTGTATATTTTCACCCTTATAATCTTTGAGAATGCCTTGGTAAGCCAGATCAACTAGCACACTTAAATGTTCAAACCAGGCTTGTTTTGTGGAAAATTCTTCTTTAAGCATTTTATAATCATGGTTATGCCCGGTAAATGTCTGTCCTACAAACAAAATTAGCTTGGCCATTGTAACAATTATCGTATTTTTAGCCGTATGCATTTTTTTCTGGCAACTATAATTTTCTTTCTGTTTATCCTGGTCTTTTGGACGAGCGACACGACGTTCTGTTACATCAATGATTATTTCCTCTATATCCGAAAAAATATCCCGAAATTCATTGATGTTCCTGAAAGTTCGATGTGGTAAAACACCCATACACGCCAAGGCCTTTTGCACTAACGGAAAATCGGCACAAATATTGTCATAAGCGGCTGATTTTGACATCCCAAAACGATTACCCAAATCATCAAAAGTCGGATAAGTTTTGCCGTAAAGCAACACAAACAAAACTTTTTGGATTGGGGTTTGTAAAATGCCCTTATTACCACCACCTGGCTTTCTGATACGTTCCCCAGCTAACACTGCTTGTTCGTATTTGATTTTGCGTTTTTCGTCTTCAAGATAGCGGAATTCTTTCGCTATAAGTTCTAACTGTGACTCTGTGACCCCGGCAATCGCTTTTAATTGTCGCTCGTTTTTAATCTTTGGCTCAAATCGTGATAACATAATTTTCTCCTTTTTGTTTTTTTGACCACTCTATTAATTATTATAGCAGAAAATCGTTATTTTTATTTTCGGACACGTCTAATCAAGTACAAAAAATAATAGTATATTATGAAAACCTGTTTTCAAACTTCACCATAATGCAATCCTTCTTTCGCCCATCGCCGTACCAATAATTTACATTGTTCTGGATAGTCCTCAAATAATATTTTACCGGCTGCCACAATATCATCTAATAAGTCTTTATCTCGTTGTAAGTCTGCTACTTTCAAATTTAATACCCCTTTTTGGCGTGTGCCTAAAACTTCTCCTGGTCCTCGTATGTCTAAATCACGTTTGGCAATAGCAAAACCATCATGAGTATCGCGTATGGTAGCCAGGCGAGATTGAGCGATTTGGGATAAGGGCGGTTGATATAATAAAACGCAATAGCTCTGTAATGCACCTCTACCTACGCGCCCCCGTAATTGATGCAGTTGGGCTAAACCGAGCCGTTCGGCATTTTCAATAATCATCAAACTAGCATTGGGAACATCAACACCGACTTCAATCACCGTGGTAGCGACTAATAAATCCAATTGTTTTGTTTTAAATTTTTCCATGACTTCTTCTTTTTCTTTAGATTTAATACGTCCATGTACTAATCCAATTTGTAAATCAGGTAAAGCTTTTCGCAATTGTTCAGCAGTTTCTTCAGCCGCCTGAAATTGCAATATTTCGGATTCTTTTATTAAAGTACATACCCAATAAGCCTGGCGCCCTTCGTTTTGACAAACATGGTTAATACGTGCGACGATTTCATCACGGCGCGTATTAGGAATAATGACAGTCGTGACCGGGGTGCGCCCCGGCGGCAATTCATCAATAATAGAAGTCTCCAAATCAGCATAAGTCGTCATCGCCAAAGTACGAGGAATCGGAGTCGCCGTCATAATGAGTTGGTGAGGATAAGAACCATCTTGATTGCCCTTGTTGCGCAGGGCTAACCGTTGATGTACACCAAAACGGTGCTGTTCATCAACAATCACTAAGCCCAACTTTGCAAATTCAACTCCTTTTTGAAAAAGGGCATGAGTACCGATTGCTAAAGAGGCTTGTCCAGAAGCGAGTTTTTCAATGGCTTGTTCACGTTTTTTCTTGGTTAAACTACTTGTTAGCCAGGTGAGTTCAATTTGCAAAGGTTCTAGCCACTGGCTAAAGGTCCGTTTATGTTGCTCTGATAGTAATTCAGTGGGTGCCATGACAGCAACTTGATAGCCAGATTCAATCGCTTGCAAGGCACTGATAGCCGCAACAATGGTTTTACCAGAGCCAACATCTCCTTGCAAGAGCCGTTGCATAGGATGTTCGGTGCGTAAATCAGCCGCAATTTCAGCCGTTACCTTTTGTTGAGCCGTGGTGAGTTTAAAGGGTAATTGTGTCACCAAAGCTTGAGTTAATTGCCCGTCATTAATTAAACAGGGGGCATTGCGATTGCGATTGCGGGCGCGTAGGGCATATAAACTGAGATGATGAGCTAACAACTCTTCAAAAGCCAAACGTCGATGAGCCGGATGTTTGCCTGCTTGCAATGCTTTAAGAGACACACTAGGCGATGGATGGTGCAAAGTATGTAAAGCCTCTATCAGAGGTAATAAGTTAAACTGATTTCTGATCGTATCGGGGAAATAATCAATAATTTCTTGTTTTTCAAATATTTGGGCAATAAGAGAATGGAAAAGCGATTGATTCAAATGGCTAGTGCTAGGATAAATGGGTGTTAGATGCTCTTCCAACAGTGCGGTTGAATTAGAATAATCAATACATTCATATTGCGGATGCACCAATTCTAAACAGTGATAACCTTGACGCACTTCACCAAAGCAACGTAAACGAATACCTGGTTTTAATTTTTCTCGTAGCGAGGGGTAAAAGTGAAAAAAACGCAGCATAACGTTGCCTGCACCCTCCGTGAGCATACAAACCAGGGAACGTTTTCGAGTGATTTTCACCTCAGTAGCTTGGATAGTTCCTTCAATCAGCACATTATCTCCTACTTTTAATTGAGTTAATGGCTTAATCTGAGTACGATCTTCATAGCGCAAAGGTAAGTGAAATAGCATGTCTTCCACCGTCTCTATTTTGAGGCGAGCTAATTGTTCAGCTACCCTTTCGCCGATGCCTTGTAAAGTTGTTATTGGTACTGTCATTTGTCAGCTCATTAAAAAATTCTAAAAATATTCTCTATGCATTATTGAATCTCATAAGTTGTATCTGACTTAAGTAGGTGGACATAAGTCTTTTAACATTTTGACTCATGAAGGTGGGCAACAAAAACACTTTGCCCACCCTACCTAAAATGTTAATAAATTTTTGTACACCTACTTATATCCTTGGAAAACCCATACTTTTCGTCATAAGAAAACATATTTGGTAGACAGTATAATTTAAAATGTTTAACTCGCCTCAATTTCTCATGTTTTTTCACAAGTTCTATAAGTCGTTTTCCAACATCTGTAGCACGATGGATATCAGAAACAATAAAATAAAATAATTATGAACCTATCCCACTATTCAATTAATCGTAAAAAATGAATAAAAATCTCCTGATTTTTGAGAAAAGCGTCAAAAAATCAGATTTTTTCAAAAAATCGTATTTCTAAAATTAAAAACGAATAGGCCGGATAGGTTCATGGATGTTCAAAAAAATAAATTCTTAGAAACCAAGCTCTTTCAAAAAATTGGATTGACGTGAAATTATTTATCTGAAAAGGGCGGCGACGAGTCGTTCCTTATGGTGACCAGTTTAAGTTGCCCAAGTTGCCCAGTTTGGAAATGCATAGTTCACCTGATAACTCATTAATTAATTAATATAATTCCACATAAAAAAACTATCGATTAAAAAAGTGATGTTGTTTATAGCAATCTTGTATAGTTCTGATGATAAAAACTATACTAATCATTAACCATTAATTATTATTATAATAAATTTTGGTATCTTATTAAAATTGGGTAGTCGTTTTTTTAAGAATTAAAATTGAGATTTCATAAATTAGTATTTCCTAATTTATTTTAATTTAAGATATACTGAACGTTATTATTTTAGTGATGCAAACCTTGAAAAACTTTAACTCCTCAGGGTAACCACAAGGAATTAGCCCTACGTATGAATATTGTTTCTAGGCAGCACACCTTTATGGTTGCCTGAATCAAAAATATATTGTAGGGGCAATCCCACTTACCGTCATGAAACTTTGGCTCGAAGCGAGATCAATTTATTTCAAGGCTGAGTACAAATATAGTATAAATGAAAACTTTCCATAAATAAAACAATGAATCCTGAAAAAGTCGTTTTTGGTTTTTTTATTGTCATGGCATTAACCTTAAATTTCGGTTTTTTTATTGGTGATATAGGTAAACCTGAATACCATCATGTCTATGAATTAGCAGCAGCTATTTTTGTGAATTTTGTCGCGACCATTTTGAAATTTGGTGATCGTTCACACGTTGGGGCTTTACTATTATCAGCCAGTTTAGTGGCAGATTTACAATTACTTGCAGCTGCTATTGTTTGGGGTGTTGCAATGAACATTGAGCCTATTGGTATGACTTCAACAGTGATGGCGAGTATTGTGTCTTTGGCAGGTGGTGCGATGTTGGCAAATGTCGTGTCAGTTTTGTTATTAGTTATTGAAACGACAACCTTGCGTAGATAGGAGACAATCTGCGTGTTCTCCTTATTTTTTGAGAAAATACGCTTTTTTATCAAATTTTCAATAGGCTTTCCAAAATAACATAGTAGCACGCGCTGTAAATTCCTCCGATTATTCATCTCATATCAATCAAGGGGTTACCTCGTTCCCACGCGCCTACGCTCATCGTTAGACATAAGTATTTAAGTATTTGATTTAAAATGGTTTTTCGTAGGGCAAAAAAAATTTGCCCACCCTACATTTCGACTTGTGTATAACGATGAGCGTGCGTGGGAACAAGAAGCATCAATTACTAATCAACTTCAGAGGTCCTGGATGAAATATATCTTTCCTAATACTCTCAAAATGATAGCCTTCAAGAATATCTTCAAAAAAAATAATGGCAATAATTTGTTGCTTATATTTTAAAAGTCCCCATACGCTCGGATTGTTGTTATTTAGGAATTGCCCCTCTAAAACCGCATCAAGTGGCTTAATTCTTTCTTGGAATAAAGCCGTCACAATTTCTTGTTCTGTTTTATCCTGTAACCGAATAAAAGCTTGTTGATACAATTCATAACCTTGTATCTTCTGTTTTTCATAGCCATTGTAATGTTCATAATTCCGTTTTCCTCCTACCGAAATTTTTTCATATTGATAGGGAAGATTAGCTAACATAAGCAGATAAACATCTGGTGTTCTTGGAAAAGAAGCTTGAATTGCCCCCAGTAATTTGGTTAACTCAATATAATGACTACCTTGTTGTTGCAAAATGGTTTGATCAGCCATTGCTTGAAGCAAGGTTTCAGGAAATAAAGCGACAATTTCAGATAAAGCTTGCGTCAATATTTCACGACGTTCATCTAATTTGCCCTTAAATTCAACTCGAATTTCATCTAAACGATTTGCTTCACGATATTTGTCTATTTTATGAAAAGTGAAAAATAATGACAAACTAATCATGAGCAAAATCGCTAAAATAATGACTTTTTGACGAGTCAAAAAAGCGTCTTCTTGACTGGTTAATCCCATTTTATGAGCGGCAAATTCAGCAATCACCATAAAATGACATAGAAAACTAGACACCACCAACAAGAAAGCAAAAAAACCAAATATAGAAATGAGCAGTTCTGCATACTTATCTATCCAATCAGGTAAGATATTCCACTTTAAAAACTCATCACTCATCCAAAGTACGAATCCCAAAGCAAATAGAACAAAAAATAGCAAGGTTAGATTTGTTGTGAAACGCGCCAAACTAAGGTGCTTAATTTTCATAATTTTATTAAAAAATGTACTCCTATTAAAACCAAAATAAAGTTTCTTTTCATCAATCCAATTTTTGGAATGCGACTTTCTTTAACCATTGAGGCTCTTGCAAAACTCGCTTTTTTGAACTTAGAAATCCGATTTTTTCAAAAATCGGATTTCTTAAACTTATGGAATAGATTAGACATCTTTCCTAAATAGCGTATGAAATCTATTTGAATTGTGTTAAAATATTTTTTCCTTGAACCTATTCCACTATTAGTTTTTGTATTCAAGTGATATTTTTTTCCAATTATTTCATGACTTCATTACTGCGTTTCCAAATTCAAAATTTTCAAATAATATAAATAAGTCTGCAAGAGATTCACATTTTTTTTGAAGTAAGGAACTTCCAAAAAATAAGTTATCCCAAGTAAAAAACCCGTTTTTTTTCAATTCCGTCGAGATCGATACAGTGTTTGGGATAGTTATTTTTTTTGGATTTCCTAAATGTTATAGAAAATATGAACCTATTCCATAGTTTTTGTATTGTTCAAGTGTATCCTATCTAAATAGTGATATTTTTTATTCCTAATTTCTAATTTCTAATTTCTAATTCAAAATAAAAAATTAAAAATAATATTGTTTTTTAGATAAATCACTTCAGAAAACCTGGCAGGTGCGGAAATTATTTTTATGAACATCTATACAATTGTGAATTGTGAATTGTGTTCGAGGAATAACAAACAATACCTGAATTCATAAAATTATTTTCACGATTTTGAAGTCTGTTCAGTATATAGTGGGATAGATTCTAATATTAACCATTATTAATTAACCATTATTAATTAGATTATTAATTATTTTTTATTTAAAAATGGTCTTAACTTTTTTCCGACAAGTTAGGATATAATATTTTAAATTAATATTTCAACCAACATTCATCACACCTCTATAAATATTTGATATTAAAAGAAAATTAAATTTATAGAAAAGATAAATTATATTTATACTCGTTTAAAATCAATAAGTTACAATTAGGGTATGCTGAATGTCGGTTTCAATTAAACAAGTAGAGTTTATCCTTGAAAGAACATTTACAGACATTATTTTCCCAGGCACTTGCCCAACTCCAAGCAAAAGGCGATATCCCCAAAGATATTGTGGGTGACATTCGTCTTGAGCGGACTCGTGATACGCGGCATGGCGATTTTGCTTGTAATGCTGCCATGATATTAGCCAAAAAAGCGGGGATGCGTCCGCGTGACTTAGCTTTGCTCATTAAGGAGCAGTTGCCGACGGATGATGCATCTATTGCTAAAGTTGAAATAGCAGGACCAGGTTTTATCAATGTCTTTTTGACTACCCAAGCTTATTGTACCGTTATTGATGACATTCTTTACTATAAAGAAGCTTATGGACAGAGCCAAATGGGGGCAGGGCAATCAGTCATGATAGAATTTGTTTCTGCTAATCCAACAGGTCCTTTGCATGTTGGACATGGGCGGGGAGCGGCTTATGGTGCGGCTTTGGCAAATTTGTTGACGGTGGCAGGCTTTAACGTCCATAAAGAATACTATGTTAATGATGCCGGGCGGCAAATGGATATTTTAGCAACCAGTGTATGGTTACGCTATTTGGAATTGTGCGAGGTGAGTTTAACCTTCCCCTCAAATGCTTATCAGGGCGACTATGTTTGGGATATTGCGGCAAGCTTGCACCGTACCTATAAAGATGCTTGGCAGCATAGTGCGGCTACTATTTTTGAAAATATTCCGCAGGATGCTAATCAAGGTGGCGATAAAGAGTTACATATCGATGCCCTGATTAAGCGCAGTCAACAATTGCTAGGTGAAAAATCTTATCGGCTGATATTTCAAAAAAGTCTTCAGCTCATTCTTGAAAATATACGTCATGATTTAGAACAATTTGGCGTGGTGTATGATGAGTGGTTTTCTGAATCTAACCTAACTCAAACTGGTACAGTACTGAAAGCAATTGAACAATTGAAAGCAGCAGGGCAGACTTATGAACAAGAAGGCGCCTTGTGGTTTCGTTCCAGCGCGTTTTTCGATGAAAAAGATCGAGTATTGGTACGTGAAAATGGACAATTTACCTATTTTGCTTCGGATATTGCTTATCATCTGAATAAATTAGAGCGTGGTTTTGATCGGATGATTAATATTTGGGGTGCCGATCATCATGGTTATGTGCCACGGGTGAAAGCGGCAATGACAGCATTAGGTGCGGAGGCTGATCGTTTGACGGTATTGCTCGTACAATTTGCTAGTCTCTATCGTGGTAAGGAACGGTTATCCATGTCAACACGCAGTGGTGAATTTGTCACCTTACGCGAATTACGTGAAGAAGTTGGGTGCGATGCTGCTCGGTTTTTTTATATTCAACGTAAAAGTGAACAACATCTGAATTTTGATTTAGAGTTAGCCAAATCTCAATCTAATGATAATCCTGTGTATTACATACAATACGCATACGCCAGGATATGTAGTGTCTTTCGGCAATTACATGATAAAAATCAAGTTTGGCATCATAACCAGGCTACTTTGGAACAACTTGATAACCAACATGAGCAAGCCTTGCTGGTTACACTGTCACGTTTTCCGGAAGTGATAGAAATGGCTGCTGATGCTTATGAGCCTCATCAGTTAACTTATTATCTACGTGATTTGGCACAAGATTTTCATACTTTTTATGATTCTCATAAAATTTTAGTGGATGATGAAGCATTACGTCATGCACGTTTAAGTTTAATTGCAGCTTGTCAACAGGTGCTACGTAATGGTTTAACTATCATTGGTGTGTCGGCACCAGAGGTTATGTAATTTATGGCTATTCAAAAACGACGTAATCAGCGTTCGGAGTATGTATCTTCTACTTGTCCACCAGGGTGGGCATGGTTATTAGCAGGCATTATTATTGGGATGTTTATCTCTTTTTTGATTTATTTACGAGAATTTGCCCCACAGCTCTTACCGCCTGAAAGCGCACAAGCCCTTAATCCGCCTATCACTAATGTGTCTGAACCGGCAGATAATTTTCAATTTTATGATGATTTGTCCGGCAATACTGGAAAATCATCCCATTCAGGTTTCCCAATTACTGTCCCTGGCAGGTATTTATTACAAGTTGGCTCATTTAAGGATAAGCAAGGTGCTGAAGGGTTAAAAAAATATTTAGCTTCAATAGGTGTTTCCGCCTATGTTGAGGCAACAGGTCTTGGTGAAACGGGACGTTGGTACCAAGTGTTGGTGGGGCCATTCACGGATTTAAATCAACTTAATCAAACACATGAACTGTTAGCAAAAAATAAGATTGAAATGGATATTAAAAAATATTGAACAAAATTAAATATGGGAATTGGAGATTGGGAAAAGGCACAAATACCCTTTTTTCAAAAAAGGGTATTTGTGCCTCAAAAAACAAGCCAATAAAAAAAGACTATAGACGTTCAGATAAATCGTTTTAAAAGGGCGATGAAGTTATTTATCTGAACATCTATATTTTTTAAATTCGAATAGTATTTTGGAAAAAATTCACAATTCACAATTAAAAGACTTGTATTCCCTCTGCTTCTAACATACGCACTAGGCGAATAAGGGGCAAACCAATGATAGCAGTGGGATCACTTCCAATCATTCGTTCAAGCAGGGCAATTCCTAAACCTTCTGATTTAAAACTGCCTGAACAGTTATAGGGTTTATCTAAGTACAAGTAATTTTCTATTTGCGAAGCCGTGAGTTGACGAAATTTCACACTGAAGCGTACAACATCTAATTGAAGTTGGTTAGTATTCGTATTCAATAAACATAAGCCAGTCAAAAAATCAACTTGTTTGCCACTGGCTTCGTTGAGTTGTTTGACAGCTTGTTCATGGTTGCCTGGTTTACCCAATAAAGTATCATCTATTACAGCGACTTGATCGGAACCGATAATCAAGGCTTGCGGATAAGTGGTTTTGGCTGATTTAGCTTTAAGTTCAGCTAAACGACTGACGAGTGCTGCCGGGCGTTCTTCAGGGCGGGCTGTTTCATCAACTGCCGGCGCAAAAGTTTCAAATGGGATAGGTAATCGACTTAATACACTTTTTCTAAAGGGTGAAGTTGAGGCAAGTATTAAAGGTAAAGGTGCTGGAATGTGGCGTAGCGTCATATATCAGTTATCAGTTATCCGTTATAAATTATCCGTTATTATTCTGATGACTTTTCCTAATTGGATTTGACATCATTTAATTATTATTATAGAATGATCAGTTTATGTTAAAAGACTTACCAACATTGATTGAGCCAAAGCAGCTTGCCTTGGAAACTCGCCATTTAAAGGGGAAGATTGCGCTTGCGCAAATGACACGTTTGCCTGGAAATCTGTGCGACGTTCAAGGGGATGCACAGATTGATTGGTTATTTGCTCAGGATGAAAAAGGTCGCCCAACCATTCAAGGTGATATGCAGGCACCACTTTCAGTCCTGTGTCAACGTTGTTTGCAACCGATGCGATGGGTTTGTAATACAAAGGTTGCTTTAATTATATTAACAGACGAACAAATAGAAAATGAAAAATTACCTGTAGGCTATGAAGCTATCACTTTAACAAGTACGCAGGTTTCATTAATCAGACTGGTTGAGGATGAACTGATTTTAGCTTTGCCTATTGTTACTATGCATAAAAAGTGTCCATCTAACGAATTTCAATTAGCTGAAAGTCTTTTAGAAAACAATACTTACAAAAATAACCCCTTTAATGTGTTATCAGAATTAAAAATAAAAAAATGAAAATAGGGAATGGGGAAGCTAAATTAAATCATGACTAAAATTATTATATTCCCAATTCCCAACTCCCAATTCCCAATTCCCAAAAATAAATAAGGATTTTTAATATGGCGGTACCACAAAATCGTAAAACTCGTTCTAAACGCGGTATGCGTCGTTCCCATGATGCATTAACGGCACCCACTTTATCCATTGAACCCAACCTGGGTGAGGAACATCTTCGTCATCATATTAGTCCATCCGGCTATTATAGAGGTCGCAAAGTCATAACTCAAAAGGAAGAATAAAACTTGACAGCACGAATTGCGCTGGATGCGATGAGCGGCGATCATGGTCCATCAGTCGTTGTCCATGCTGCTTTAAAAATATTATCGGAATTTGATGACTTGCAGCTCATTCTGGTTGGTGATGAAGCCGTGCTTAAATCATTGCTGGGCCACCGCTCAACTAAGGCAATACAACGTTTATCTATTCACCATACAGGGCAGCAAGTCGAAATGAATGAATCACCTTCACATGCTTTACGCAATAAGAAGGATTCTTCCATGCGGGTTGCTATTAATCTGGTTAAACAAGGTTTAGCTGATGCCTGTGTGAGTGCCGGTAATACCGGTGCTTTAATGGCAACAGCTCGTTATGTATTGAAAACTCTGCCGGGCATTGCCCGGCCGGCCATTATTACCGCTTTGCCTAATATGCAAGAAACTTGCACCCATGTGCTTGATTTAGGAGCTAATGTTGATACGACACCTGAACATTTGTTCCAATTTGCCCTGATGGGGACGGTATTAGCTCAAGCTGTCGATAATTTGCCCCAACCACGCATTGGTTTGCTTAATATTGGTCAAGAAGAAATTAAAGGCAATGAAAATGTTAAAGAGGCAGCAAAATTACTCAGCCATAACCCAAGTATTCATTACATAGGTTTTGTAGAAGGCGATGATATTTTTAAGGGCACAGTTGATGTTGTGGTTTGTGATGGTTTTGTGGGTAATGTTTCCCTCAAAACCACGGAAGGTGTTGCTAAAATGATCAATCATTATGTTAAGCAAAGTTTTAATCGAAATTTATGGACACGCTTTGCTGCCCTCATTTCTTTGCCGATTATTAAAAACTTTAGTCAAAAAATTGATCCACGTCGATATAATGGCGCCAGTTTGCTTGGTTTGCGGGGGATTGTCATTAAAAGTCATGGTAGTGCTGATGTGTTATCGTTTACTTATGCTATCAAAGAAGCTATCATTGAGGTACAAAAAAATGTACCAGAGCAAATTAGCCATATATTGGCAACATTGTTAAATGAGAAAGGGCGCGTTAAGTGAGCTATTCTCGTCTAATTGGAACAGGCAGTTATTTGCCAAAAAGGGTTTTGACTAATGCAGCTCTTGAAAGCTTAGTCGATACTAATGAACAATGGATTATTGAACGGACGGGTATACGCACCCGTCATTTGGCGGCTGAGGATCAAGATACCTGTGATTTAGCAGAACAAGCTGCTCGCCGTGCATTGGACATGGCTCAGTGTGATGTGAGTGAAATAGATTTAATAATTTTAGCGACGACCACGCCTGATCGTATTTTTCCCAGCACGGCTTGTTTGCTTCAAGCACGTTTAGGGAATCATGGAGCTATGGCTTTTGACGTGCAGGCAGTATGTAGTGGTTTTATTTATGCTTTAAGTATTGCCGATCAATTTATCAAAACAGGCACTGTACAACGTGCATTAGTTGTTGGTGCTGATATTTTTTCACGCTTGATAAATTGGTCGGATCGTAATACCTGTGTATTGTTTGGTGATGGTAGTGGGGCGGTTGTGCTTGAAGCGAGTAGGACACCAGGAATTTTATCAAGCCATTTACATGCAGATGGTGCTTATAAAGAGCTATTAACGGCACCTGCAAAGGTTGTACAGGGCGGTCTTAACGGCGATGCTTTTACCAAAATGCAGGGCAATGAAGTTTTTAAATTTGCCGTTAAGGCATTAAGTAAAGTAGTTGACGAAGCATTAATTGCCAATCAACTTGACATGAGTGCCATTGATTGGTTAGTCCCCCATCAAGCGAATATTCGCATTATTACAGCAACCGCGAAAAAATTAAAATTGCCGATGGAAAAAGTCGTTGTCACCGTATCAGAACACGGCAATACCTCAGCGGCTTCTGTCCCATTAGCTTTAGACGTTGCTGTGCGTGATGGGCGCATTCAACGTGGTGATCTATTGTTATTGGAAGCGGTAGGTGGTGGATTTACTTGGGGGGCTGTTTTGCTAAAATATTGACTTAATGCTTAATGATTAATGGTTAATGGTTAATGGTTAATTAACGTATAGATGTTCAAGTAAATAATTTCCAAAAACTCGGGACAGGTTTAACGTGCGTAATTATTAATTTGACAAACTATATACTCTGAGCAGTCAAATTTTCGGATTTTCGCTTCGCTGATCTCGTCTCGTAGGGGCATTCTTTAGTGTCGGCCCTGACTTTCAGGATTATCAGGGCGATAACGAACGCTTCACCCCTATAAAAATCCGAAAATTTAACGTGCAGAGTTTATGCACGTTCCTTATTAATGGTGAACCATCCACCATTAACCATTAACCATTAACCATTAACCATTAACCATTATAATGAAACACGCATTTGTTTTTCCAGGACAAGGTTCCCAATCAGTAGGTATGTTAGCTGATTTGGGAGCGACTTATCTTGTGGTCAAACACACTTTTGAAGAAGCATCTGAAGTGTTGGGCTATGACTTATGGAAATTGAGCCAACAAGGGCCAAAGGAAGACTTAAATCAAACGGACAAAACTCAACCAGCATTACTAGCAGGGGGCGTTGCGGTATGGCGGGTCTGGCTGGAACAAGGGGGGCATAAACCCATTTTAATGGCTGGACACAGTTTTGGTGAATACAGCGCTTTAGTTTGTGCAGACGCATTAGAATTTAAAACTGCGCTTAATTTGGTACAAGATCGGGGGCGTTTTATGCAAGCCGCTGTACCTTCAGGTGAAGGGGCTATGGCAGCTATTTTAGGTTTAAAAAATGAGCAAATCATTGAACTGTGTGCCACCGTTGCCCAGGATCAAGTTGTTTCAGCCGTGAATTTTAACGCCCCAGGTCAAGTGACCATAGCTGGACATACTGCTGCTGTTAAACGGGCAATAGAACAGGCGAAAGCGGCAAAAGCTAAAGTGATCTTATTGCCAGTCAGTGTACCTGCTCATAGTCGCTTAATGCTGCATGCGGCTGAAAAAATGGCAAAACGTCTTGCGGTTGTCAATATAAATATACCAACCATTCCGGTGATTCATAATGTTGATGTTTCCATTAAAACTAAAGTGGCTGATATTCGTACTGCCTTAACCGCTCAACTCTATCAGCCGGTACGTTGGGTGGAAACGATTGAAAAAATGTTAGACATCGGTGTTACAATGTTATTTGAATGTGGTCCCGGTAAAGTATTAACAGGTATGAATAAACGTATTGCCCGTGGAAAAATCGTTAAACCGATTATGGATATTAAGACATTAGAACAAGCGTTGGAGGCCCAGGCATGAATTTGGATTTAAGCGGTGAAATAGCCTTAGTCACGGGTGCCAGTCGCGGCATTGGTCAAAGCATTGCGAATGTTTTGGGACAAGCGGGTGCGTCTGTGTTTGGTACTGCAACCACTAAAGCAGGTGCAGAACATATTACACAAGCTTTGCGCGAATTAGATATTAAAGGAGAAGGAAAAGTGCTTGATATTGCTAATTCCGATTCCATTAATGCTCTAGCTGCTACTTTAGGTAAAGCCATGCCGAGTATTTTAGTTAACAATGCGGCTATAACTCGTGACGCGCTATTGATGCGAATGAAGGATGAAGACTGGAATCATGTCATCAATACAAATTTAACAGGGGTTTATCGCCTATCTAAAGTCTGTCTCCGTGCCATGATGAAAGCACGACATGGGCGTATTATTAATCTAACTAGCGTTGTTGGTTTGACCGGTAATGCTGGACAGGTAAATTATACGGCTGCAAAAGCCGGTGTCATCGCCTTTAGCAAATCATTAGCGAGAGAAGTTGGCAGTCGTGGAATCACAGTTAATAGCATTGCTCCCGGCTTTATTAATACGGATATGACCTACAATCTCTCAGAAGAACAACGTGGTGCTTTGTTGCAACAAATTCCATTGAACCGGGTTGGTGAGGTGAATGATGTTGCAAACGCTGTCGTATTTTTAGCATCGAAAGCAGCCGCCTATATTACAGGTGAAACTTTACATGTCAATGGTGGCATGTATATGTCGTAATCAGTTATCAGTCATCAGTAAACAAACCGAGATATACATGGTGCTATAGTTTTTCATATAAATAATTTCACTGACAATAAATCAAGTTTTTTTTCAAGCCCGCAGGTGAATAAGAATTTATTTATCTGAACATCTATAGGTTTATTATGAATGAATAACTGATAACTGACAACTGATAAATGATAATTGAAAAGAGGACTAATTTGTTATGAGCAGTACCATTGAGGAACGTGTCAAGAAAATCGTAGTCGAACAATTGGGTGTCAAAGAAGATGAGGTCAGTCATGAATCCTCCTTTGTCGATGACCTCGGTGCAGATTCCCTTGATACTGTAGAATTGGTGATGGCACTTGAAGAAGAATTTGGGTGCGAAATCCCTGATGAAGAAGCCGAAAAAATCCAAACCGTACAACAAGCGATTGATTATATTAAGGCCAATAAAGAAGAATAATTGGAAAAGAAAGACTTTAAAGGCCACGTTGCTTGATAGGTTTTATGACCTATCGTTTTTCAGATAAATAATTTCACTAAAAATAAACCAAGTTTCTGACCGAAACTTGGTTTCTAAGAATTTATTTTTCTGAACATCTATAACAGGTTACGTTGGCCTTTTGTTCGAGGTGTATAACTAAAGTGACTAAAAGACGAGTTGTTATTACCGGTCTGGGCACCATTTCTCCAGTGGGTTTAACCGTTAAAGAAAGTTGGGAAACCGTATTGGCCGGAAAAAGCGGAATTGCAATGATTACCGATTTTGACACTGAAGGTTTTGCCACTCGATTTGCAGGACAGGTTAAAGGCTTTGATGTTAAGCAATACCTATCTATCAAAGAAGCTAAAAAAATGGATATTTTCATCCATTATGGCATTGCTGCCGGTGTGCAAGCTATCGAAGATGCAGGTTTAGAAATTACTGAAACCAATGCCGAACGGATCGGTGTAGCAATAGGTTCTGGAATAGGCGGACTTCATGGTATCGAAAAGGGCCATAATGTTTTTTTGCAAGGAGGAGCGCGTAAAATTTCCCCTTTTTTTGTGCCGAGCAATATTATCAATATGATAGCCGGTAACCTATCAGTAAAGTACAGTTTGAAAGGACCGAATTATGCGATTGTCACCGCCTGTTCAACTGGAACACATAATATTGGGAATGCTGCCCGTTTGATTGAGTATGGTGATGCTGATGTAATGATTGCCGGCGGCGCAGAAATGGCAAGCTCAGAAATGGGAATTGGGGGATTTGCGGCAGCTCGTGCTTTATCTACTCGCAACGATTCGCCTGAAACGGCAAGTCGTCCATGGGATAAAGATCGTGACGGTTTTGTTCTCAGCGACGGAGCGGGTGTATTAGTATTGGAAGAGTATGAATTGGCTAAACGACGTGGTGCACGTATTTATGCAGAATTACTTGGTTCAGGTATGAGTGGCGATGCTTATCACATGACCTTGCCACAGGCAGATGGCGATGGGGCACGACGTTGTATGTTAAATGCACTACGTAATGCCCAGATTAACCCCACTCAAGTGGACTATATCAATGCACATGGCACTTCAACTCCAGCAGGTGATAAAGTCGAAACTTATGCGATTAAAAAAGTATTTGCTGATCATGCCAAAAATTTAGCGGTAAGTTCGACTAAATCCATGACAGGACACTTGTTAGGTGCCGCCGGTGGCTTAGAAGCGGTGTTTAGTGTGTTAAGTCTTCGTGATCAAGTCGCACCGCCTACTATTAATCTATTTAACCTTGATTCTGAATGTGATGGCCTAGATTATGTAGCTCATCAGGCGAAAAAAATGAAGATTAATATTGCATTATCAAATTCGTTTGGATTTGGTGGAACGAATGGAACGTTAGTCTTTAAACGTTTGGAAAGCTAAATGAGTTATGGCGAAAATAAAGGAAAAAACGAAGTAATTACCCTGTTTAATCATAAAAGCGGTGTCAGCAAAACCACAATGCTCTTTAATTTATGGTTGATGCTGACTCCCAATATCATCTAACAGCACTGGTGCTTGGGAAGAAAATTCGAGTGGTTGCATAAATTATGTTTAGAATCCTATTTTTACTCCTATTATTATTTATTACCGCAATCAGTTGTGGCGGATATTGGATTTATAAATATCAGCTGATCGCACCATTACCTTTATATGATGATTTGCATTATACCGTACCGCCTAATGCCACATTACGTCAAGTTGCAATTGATCTAATGGACCAAGGACTCATGAATTATTCCACGGCACTTGCTTGGTTTTCCTTGGCACGTTGGCAAAAAAGAGCGCATTTGATTAAAGTGGGTGAATATATTATTCCAAAGGATACAACACCACAACAATTATTAGATATTCTCATTGCGGGTAAAAATATACAATATTCTTTAACAATTCCTGAAGGGTGGAATTTTCGGCAATTGATAGCTGCCATACATAAACACCCTAATATAGTAGAAACACTTGACAATATTAAGTATCAGGCTATCATGGCAAAACTCGGTTGGGCTGATCAACATCCTGAAGGGCGTTTTTATCCCGATACTTATTTTTTCCCAACAGGAACAACTGATGTTGAATTTTTGCAACGCGCTTACAAAATGATGCAAAAAGAGTTAAAAGCAGTGTGGGAAAAACGACGCGATGATTTACCTTTGAAAACACCTTATGAAGCATTGATACTGGCATCTATCGTTGAAAAAGAAACGGCTGTTGTCGAAGAACGCCCGCTCATTGCAGGCGTTTTTGTACGACGTTTGGAAAAAAAAATGCGTTTACAAACCGATCCAACGGTCATTTACGGATTGGGTGATGCTTATAATGGTAATATTCGCAAATCGGATTTGAAACGAAATAACCCCTATAACACTTACCTTAATAAAGGTTTACCACCCACCCCCATTGCGATGCCAGGGCGGGCGGCTTTATATGCGGCGGTTAATCCGGCTGAAGGGGATGCCCTGTTTTTTGTTGCTAAAGGTAATCAAGGTCATCACTATTTTTCCGCGACTTATAAAGAACATGCGTGTGCTGTCATTGAATATCAACTTAAGGGCAAGTCTTCACGTTATCAAAGTCAATGTAAAAAATATCCAAGCTGTGCCGCATGTCGTGGTTAAAGCGACAAATTCAATCATTAGCAATATACATGAAAATCTATAGAATAGGCATCTGTGGCAGCCACCGCACAGGGAAAACAACCTTAGCCAAAGCCATTGCTACCTATAAAAGAATTCCTTTCGTTCAAACCAGCACTCGTCAAGTTTTTGAAAAACATGGCTTACACCCTGGTCTCCCAATGGATTTTAAAACGCGCCTTTGGATTCAACACCGTGTTATAGAAGCCACTATCACCTTATGGCAAGCCGAAAAAGGCTCCTTTGTAACAGATAGAACCCCTATAGATTTTATGGCTTATACGTTGGCTGATATTCAAGGGGCAACGGAAGTGGATTTTATTGATTTAGAAGCCTATTTAACACAGTGTTTTAATATAACCAATCAATTTTTTACTCAGCTTGCCGTGCTTCAACCCGCTATTCCCCTCGTTTATGAGGAAGGTAAAGCAGCTTTAAATAAGGCGTATATAGAACACCTCAATCTGCTCGTTCAAGGTTTGTGTCATGATGAACGCAATAGCTGTTCTTCAATCGTTATCAGACGCAATATTATTGATTTGGAAGAGCGGGTAAAAGCGCTATTCAAATAAGTAAAGAATGTGTTGGAACCCAAAGCTTTGCTACGGAAAGCTTTGGACTCCATTATTGAATGTGCTTTTTATGTTTAGCCTTTATTTTTCTAAAAGAGCCATTCATATAAATTTTCCTCAAGCCCTGATTAAAATCGATCAGTTTCCGATAAGCGTTAGTGGTTTTTTTAGAGACGGCAACATAGAGCTTATTCATGGCTAAAACTGGCATGATAAACTCAATCTCTTGACCAATGCCTGGTTTCTTTTTTTCTAAAAGTTTCAAATGATACTTGCCCACTGCTCGACTGTCAGCCATCAAATCAATTTCCCGGTTTTTGAGCTTTATCAAGCCATCATCCAAATTTTGAACCTCAATTTTATTAAGAGAATCGGATAAATCAAACTCCTTACTGGTAGCATAGCCTTTAACAACGCCAATTTTATAACCTTTGAGTTCGTCTAGCTCTTTGAATGAAATATCGACTTCTTTTCTTTTAAAAAAACCTGTGCGAGCTTGTGCGATAGGTACTGAAAAATAATATAAATCTGCCCTTTCTGGCGTGCGATAAGCACCCAGTAATGCGTCATAGTAGCCCTGTTTTGTGTCTGCAACGGCTTTAACCCAGGACATAAATTTGATTTCAACTTCATAACCTTGACTTTCTAAAGCCGTTCTCACAACCTCAGAAACCCAACCTTGTTCTGGCAAATTTTCGCCATAATAAGGCGGAAAATCGACGGTTACAAGAGTGAACCTTTTTCCCGCAAAACAAGATACTGAGTAGAATAAAGTCATAATCAGAAAAAAAACAATTTTTTTCATTTGATTCACCAAAATTCAAAGTTGAAAGCCTGATAATATACAATAATTTTTCGCCTTAGAAATACTATTATTTCCCAAAATTGTAGTAGTTAAGATGATTCTTAACTTATTAGAAATCCAATTTTTGGAAAAAATCGGATTTCTCAAGCCCAGTTTTGACGACAAAACTCAGATTTTTTATAATGTTCAATATCTTGTTGATAAGAAAAAATTTTTGAAAAAATAGTATTTCTTTAACACTTGTATATTATTTTAAAGAAATCACCTAAGTAGGTACGCAAAAGTTTATTAGGTAACTCGCCAAAAATAAAATACCCATCATGGGCAACCACAAACCCTTGATGATTGTAGACAAGACTAAAGGTTACCCTGGTATATTATTTTTTTCGAGTTGCCTTAACATTTTGTAGGGTGGGCAAGGGGGTTTTCTTGCCCACCATTGCTTGCTAGAACTGGTGGGTTACAAAAAAACAACCCACCCTCGAAAAGACTTTTGCATATAGAATTTCATATAAATAAATTCACGTTTGCATATTTATAACTTATTTAAAAATAAACGATAATATTTAAAATTTGTGAAGTGATTTATATGAAAATCTATACATATTTAATACTTTCCTTTAAATCAATACCTTCGCCAAATCGTTGTCATTTAACTTCGGTAACGAAATTTCGAGTTTCACTATAAGTCTATAACATGCTGAATTTATTAATATTCATCACATTCGTTCGGAATGACAGGAACACGTAAAATTAATAACTTACGGTAAATTTTTTGAGTTGGCGAAGGTATTGTTAATTTAAAGTTGGATTTTTATCACAAAGACTGAGTCAAGTTAACCAATTTAATAAATTCGCCACGATAACCAAACGCATCTTGCCCCCGCGCACCCCGCGCTAAGCTTAAAATATCATCATAAGAAAATTTGTCAAGATACGTGCCACCTCGCAATTGTTGACCAAAGGCGGCGACCGCCGCGGAGAAACGAAAACGTTCACTGGTCTGCTCTACATTTTCAAGCATATCTTGACGCATAATAGGCCATTCTAGCAGTTTACTCGTATCACCATCAGGTGCTTTGTAACGTATGCGCAAAAAGGCTAACTCAGAACTAAGTTGTCCTGAAGACACCGTTTTATTATTGCCATAGCGCAGCTTTTCTAACCGTTCACCATCACTGCCGACTAAGGCGATTTCATAGAGGGCGGTAACGGTATGCCCCGCGCCGATTTCGCCAGCATCGACTTTATCATTGCTGAAATCTTCACGCCTTAATAAACGGTTTTCGTAACCAATCAAACGATATTCTGCCACAATTGTTGAATTAAATTCAATTTGAATTTTAACATCTTTAGCAATGATTTGGAGCGTGGAAGACATTTCATCGACAAGCACTTTTTGCGCTTCATTCAGCGTGTCAATATAAGCATAGTTACCATTACCCGCGTCAGCGATTTGTTCCATCAATTGATCATTATAATTGCCGGTGCCAAAACCGAGTGTCGTTAAAGAAATTCCCGTCTTGCGTTTTTTTTCAATAAGATTTTTCAGTGCCTCAAAATTAACTGTACCAACATTAAAATCTCCATCCGTTGCCAACAATATCCGGTTAATGCCATCTTTGATAAAAGCCTGTTCGGCGGTAGCATAAGCTAATTGTATCCCAGCACTGCCATGAGTTGAACCACCTGCTGTTAAACGATCTAAAGCAGCTTTTATTTGAGCAACTTGATTGCCTGGTGTGGGTTCCAATACGATACCCGCCGCTCCAGCATAGACGACTAAGGAAACTTTATCTTTATTAGTAAGATGTTGGCAGAGCAATTTCAGAGCTGATTTGAGCAAATCCAATTTATCCGGACTTTGCATTGAGCCGGATACATCCACTAAAAACACTAAATTCACTGGGGGTAATTTATCTTTAGGAATGTCATACCCTTTAATGCCAATGTGTAGCAAGTGAGTTTTTTGATTCCAAGGGGTTGGTGCTATTTCAGTCGTCACTTTGAAAGGCGGCTCAAGACTATCTGGTAGGGGATAGTCGTAGGTAAAATAGTTGATCATTTCTTCAACACGCACCGCATCATGTGGAGGCAAGTGTCCACTATTAATCATACGCCGTACATTAGCATAAGCACCTGTATCAACATCAATGCTAAAAGTTGAAACGGGATGGGAGCGAACCTGTTTGATCGGATTATCTTTAAAATGAGCATAGTTTTCACGATCTGCCGGTTCACTAGGCGGAAGCGGTGCCAAGTCATTAATAAAACTAGGAGAAGGTGCTATTTTAACCCCTTCTTCTTTAACAGCAATTCCTTCTGGAGTGGACATGGCAGGGTAGGAGCCAATATCCTCGTTTTTGCTACAACCACTTAACAGCAAACCACTTAGCAGGCTTAATAAAATCAATATTTTTTTATACATAGTATCCTTATTTTTGAGTAGAAATTAGAGAACTGTAGTTGTTACAATAAATTATTCACTAAACATTAAGTATAACACTGAAATTTTATATTATAATCAATAGCTATATGCTGTGCAAATGAAACCTATTGTGGTATTCAACTTATTAACTATACTAAAGATTAAGGAAACTATTTAATGAAATTACCAATACTTAAGTGTCATGGTTCCGGAAACGATTTTATACTAATTAATGAATATGAGGGCATTTTGTTTTCAGAAGAACAACGGGTTAGTTTATCAAAGTTTTTATGCGATAGAAAGGGGGTACTGGGTGCCGATGGCATTCTTTTTTTTCAAAATAGCGAAAAGGCTAATGGCAAAATGAGAATGTTTAACCCTGATGGTTCTGAAGCTTCAATGTGTGGTAACGGTTTAAGATGTTTAGGCAGATTTGCTTGTGAACAGCTTGCGACTGACTCCGTTTTAATTGAAACCCTAAAAGGTTTATCCCAGGTTGTTAAAGATAATGATATTTATAAAGGAATAGAAACCTATCAGGCGGAGTTAAATACCATTTCATTGAATACATCCGATATTCCAATAGTGTATAACGAACAATCTTTGATTGATAAGCCACTCCCGTTATTATCTACTCATAATACTTTCACGGCGGTGAGTATGCCCAATCCGCATATTGTATCAATAGTAGATAATATTTCTGATGCTGAACTTGAACCAATAGGCAAAAAATCAAATCAGCTAAAAGCCCTTTTTCCGGAGGGAGTGAATGTCAATTTTTGCAAAATCGTTGACAATTCATCTATTTACGTGAGAACTTATGAAAGGGGCGTTGGTTTAACTAACTCCTGTGGTAGCGGCATGTCTGCTTCTTCATTGGTATCTTGCTTATTAGGGCATTTTCCTTTTGGAACAGTGATTAATGTATACAATCAGGGTGGTTTAGTGCGCTGCCAACCGACAGTTAATCATCAACATAAATACTCGGTTTTTTTATCAGGCAATGCGACTTTTATATTTAGCAGTACAATAACGTTTGAATTTCCAAGCTTTAGTCATTTCACTCAATATTTTGGCAAGGTTTTTGTAGGGGAAATACAAGACTATGGAAAAATTGTGAATTGTGAAACGCAGTAACCGTTAGGTTCATTGTGAATTAAAAACTTGAAATTATCATTTACTTATTATTTTATTATTTTTAATTAACAATTAACAATTAACCATTTATACCTTAACCCCTACACATTAAGTCGTATAAAAAACCATGGCTTATAATATTTTAATTTGCGACGATTCAGTTGCTATACGGCAAATGCTGAAATTAATTTTGACGACTTATGACTATGAGGTTATTGAAGCACATCATGGTTTACAAGCATTGGAGTTGGTAAAAAGTCATCAATTCGACTTAATTATCACTGATGTGAATATGCCAAAAATGGATGGTTTATCTTTAGTGCGTGAATTACGTACCTTACCTAAATATCAGTTTATACCTATTTTATTAATCACAACTGAACCAGATGGTGAAACCAAGAAAGCCGCTAAGGTGGCAGGTGCAACGGGATGGATTGTCAAACCATTTAACCCCGATCAATTAATAGTGGCGATTAGAAAAGTATTGAGGTAGTTAGCTATCCGTACTTGACTTTCGCTTATTTTTTAACGTGTCATGAATTAAAAGAGATAAAATATCACATTCTGGGCAAAGCACTATTTTTACTTAAAAATCAATAGTTTTTCACATAAATAACTTCACAAAACCTGCCATGTTTCCAAAACATGGCAGGTTTGATCAAAAAATTATTTTTCTGAACATCTATAGCTTGATAAAAAATAGTATTTGTTGCCGATTAGCCAATAATTGAAATTTAGCGTAAAATCAAAAATTTATAAAATTCATTAAGGTAAAAAATAAGCGAAAGGATCGATCTATGCCAGTCAATTTAAACGAAATTCGTGAACTCTTTTTTGAAGAAAGCTTTGACAATCTTGATCGGATGGAATCGAATTTACTTGATTTGGAAAACGGAAATGTTGATGATGAACTCATCAACAGTATTTTTCGTGGTGCTCATTCAATTAAAGGAGGGGCTGGCATTTTTGACTTTGAACACATCATTAGCTTTTCACATATCATGGAAACCTTGCTTGATGATTTGCGTCATGGGGAACGTATCATCACGCAATCGCTGATTGATTTATTGCTACGCTCTGTGGATGCTTTGCGAATGATGGTATCCGCACTAAAAGGGAATAGCGATTATGATGTTCAAGAAGTACAAGTCTGCCAAGATGATTTACAAGAAATTTTAAAGGCACCGTTGGAAAAAGCTCCTGTTATTCAAGCAGCCAGTTCTCCCACTGAAATAACGACACCCCACCCTAACGAGGAAGAACCATCCCATACAGAAGAAGATTTTTTACCCTCTGTGGTGGATAAAGGATGGCATATCGTGTTTAAACCCGATTTGTCTATGCTGAAAACAGGTAATGATCCAATTAACCTGTTTGATGAATTAGCTTGCTTAGGGAAGTTAACCGTTAAAGTTGATACTAGCCAAGTGCCTGCTTTTCCTGATCTGGATGTGCAAGCTTGTTATTTAAGTTGGGAACTGACTCTATATGCTGATGTTGAGCGTGCGCTTATTGATGATGTTTTTGAATGGGTTGAAGATGAGTGTCAATTAGATATTACACCTTTAATTCCCCCTACCCAGCCTTTGGGGGAAACCGTCTCTTCTTTGCAAAATGGGAAGGAAGCCGTACCAGCTGTTGATAAAAATGACAAATCCGTTCCCCCTTTAGAAAAAAATGATGAATCCGCCCTAGAAAAAGGGGAAATTTCTTCTGTCAAAACCGAGCCGCCACCTAAACACACCGTTTTAACTCATAATGTCACTCATCACGCGACTGAAGCTAATTCTATCCGTGTTAGCATTGATAAAATTGATGATTTAATTAACATGGTAGGGGAATTAGTGATTACCCAATCCATGTTGGAACAAATTGGAAATAATTTTAATAGTTCGCAGACGGAACAATTACGTGATGGCTTATCGCAGTTAGAACGTAATAGCCGCGAATTGCAAGAAAGTGTCATGCGTATTCGCATGTTACCAATCAGTTTTTCATTTAATCGTTTTCCACGCCTCGTTCACAATTTGAGTTTACAATTAAACAAAAAAGTTGAATTAAAATTATCAGGTGAACATACCGAGCTGGATAAAACGGTATTAGAAAAAATGAGTGATCCACTCGTACATTTAGTGCGTAATGCCTTGGATCATGGCATTGAAACCCCAGCCATGCGTCAAGCTGTCGGAAAATCTGAAACGGGAACTTTGCACCTGCATGCTTTTCACCAAGGGGGTAATATTATTATTCAAATCAGTGATGATGGTGCCGGTTTTGACTTGAAAAAAATCCGCGCTAAAGCAATAGGGCAAGGTTTATTAAATCAGGATGATCATCCAAGCAAAGAGCAATTATACGATTTTATTTTTCATCCAGGCTTTACTACCGTAGCACAAGTCAGTGATTTATCAGGGCGCGGTGTCGGTATGGATGTAGTGCGCCGTAATATTCGTGCCTTAGGCGGTACGATTGAAATTCAATCTAAACCTGGGCAAGGTTCAACTTTTCGCATCCGACTACCCCTAACTTTAGCCATTTTAGATGGGCAATTGGTACGTGTTGGGAAAGAAATTTATATTTTATCCTTATTATCTATTATTGAATCACTGCGTGTTAAACCGAAATTAGTTAATTCTTATACCGGCTTGGCTGAGGTTTATAGGTTACGCGATGAATATATTCCTATTTTACGTTTGTATGATTTATTTGGTATTACTCCCAACACGACTCAATTAGCTCAAGGCATATTAGTGATTGTTGAAGGTGAAAATCAAAAAATGGGATTATTTGTTGATGAACTACTTTCCCAACAGCAAATAGTGATTAAAAGTTTAGAAAACAATTATAAAAAAATACCAGGCATTTCTGCTGCAACCATTTTAGGCGACGGTAGCGTCGCTTTAATTTTAGACGTTGCTGAATTAATTCAACTTTTTCATGCTAAAACAAAAACCCAGGCTTCCCACTCTACTACTTTTATGGACAGCTTGTTATGAATAGTGATACTACCCAAACTGCGGATAAATATTTGACTTTTTTTTTAACCAAAGAAGAATATGCGGTAGATATTTTGCGTGTACAAGAAATAAAAGGTTGGAGCCAAGTCACTACGATACCCAATACACCTAAGTATATTTGTGGAGTGATTAATTTACGAGGTACAATCGTACCTATTATCGACTTACGCTTGCGCTTTAATCTTCCATGTCAAGAATATGGAGCTATGACGGTTGTCATCGTTGTCAAAGTGCTATCTCAGGATGCTAAAGAACGCATCATGGGTATTGTAGTTGATGCGGTGTCAGATGTTTATGATGTCGCGGAAAATGAAATTAAACCCCCTCCGAATTTTGGTAGTGTGATCAACACCGAATTTGTGAGAGGTTTAGCGACGGTAGATGAAAAAATGGTAATCGTGTTAGATTTGGATCGTTTACTTAATTCAGCTGAATTAGCGATTGTTGAAAGTCTTTCTCAATAATTAAGTCATAAGGAATGTATACTGATAAATAAAGCAAGTTTTTTAAAAAATTTGCTTTCTAATTAAAGTGCATACCATTTTTTTAAATCAAGAATAAGAAATCCGATTTTTGAAAAAAATCGGATTTCTATACTAGTTTGGGCATTCTGGCACACCATTTTCCCCGATTTTGAGTACATTCAGTATAACCACTGAATAATTGATAACTGATAACTGATCACTGATAACTGATATGTTATTTATTACTAATTTGAAAATCAAATATAAATTAGCCCTCATACTCGTTTTTCCCCTCGTCGGTTTATTATATTTTTCCCTCAGTCTGATGATTGAAAAAGCGCAAACAGCTAGAGATATGGCCGGATTGGCAGAATTTACGCAATTGTCAATTAATCTCAGTCATGTCGTTCATGCCATCCAATTGGAACGGGGGGCAAGTAGCTTATTTTTGAAGAACCAAGGCCAAAAATTTTCTGATGAGTTATCCCAGTATCTTATGCAAACAGATGAATCTGTCACCGCATTAAAGCATTTTTGGCAAAAATGCAATATCCGCAAATCGGAGCTTGAATTTAACACGAAAATAGAAAACGTATTAAAAATGTTGGCTCATATAACTTCTATCCGTGCCAAAGTCACAGCATTGGCTATCCAACAACCTGAAGCGGTGAAACGTTATACTGAAATTAATCAAGCTTTATTTCAATTCCTCATACAATCGACTCATTATAATGAGCATAAAGATGTTTTTCCACTCAAACTGGCTTATATTAATTTCTTAGAAGCTAAGGAAAAAGCCGGATTAGAGCGTGCTTTATTATCAGCCATATTTAGTCAAAATACGCTTGAACCTGAACAATTTCAACAATTTATTGAACTCGTCACAGTACAAGAAGCCTATTTGAATCACGATGTCATGCTTTATCTGAGTGATGAACAAAGAGGATTTATAACAACCCAGTTATCATCCAATCAATTTATCGAACAAACGACAAAAATGCGTGAAATGGTTTACACCGCCGAAACTCATAATGGTCAATTGCAAGATAAAGTTGAACCTGAATATTGGTTTAAAATGCAAACAGGTAAAATTGACTTGTTCAAAAAAGCGGGAGATAAACTCGCACACGATTTATATGTCCAGGCGGAAAGAAATTATAAAACAGCTTATGCTGATGTTTTCACCTTGATAACGACAATAGTAATTGTTATCGGCTTCGCCATCTTGTTTTTCGTCATTATTTTGACAGATACCACCAAACATCTGAGTCAAGCCGTATGGGTTGCCAATCAGATTGCCACAGGCAATTTGAATAATCAAATTGATATTGAGCACAAAGATGAAACAGGACAACTTAGCTATGCCTTTGACCGTATGCAAACCCAGTTACGTGAACGTATTGAGGATGAAAAACGGGTGGTTGAAGAAGCTTTACGTATCAACCGTGCGTTGGATAAGGCAACGACCAATATTTTGATTACCAATAAGGATTACGATATTATTTACCTGAATGAGGCAGCGCAACATTTATTTAAAACGCAAGAAGAGGAAATTCGCAAGCTCATTCCTCATTTTGATGCTAATCACTTATTGGGTGCCAATTTTGACTTGTTCCATAAAATAAGGGGTCATCAAAACCCACTTCTCCAAAAACTAGTGACTAGTCACCATACAAAGGTAACGATAGGCAACTTAAAACTTGATCATATCATTACCCCGGTTATTAATGCTAACGGTGAACGTTTGGGTATGGTGATTGAATTTCATAATCGCACAGTTGAAATCGCCACTGAGCAAGAAATTAATCGAGTGCTTAAAGCCGCCTCTCAAGGCGATTTTCAACAGCGTATTGATCTGGCGGAAAAAATTGGATTTTTCAAAACCTTTAGTGATGGTATTAATCAAATTATGGATTTCAATCAACAGGCGATTGAAGACATTATCCATATCATCGCCGCTCTAGCTGAGGGTGATTTGACTCAACAGATTGAAAATCAGTATGTCGGTACTTTTGAGCAATTAAAAAATGATATTAATTCAACGGTAGATAAATTAACCGATATTATGACAGCGATACTGCTAACGGCAAGGGTACTTAATGATGCTGCTGAGGAAATATCCCAAGGTAATATGACTCTCAGTCAACGCACCAAAGCGCAAGCAGCTTCTTTAGAAGAAACCGCCGCGAGTATGGAACAAATGACTAGCACGGTACAGCAAAATACGGAGAATGCACAACAAGCTAAACAAGTGGCTTTCGAGGCTCAAAATCGGGCTGAACAAGGGGGGGAAGTAATTGGTGCTGGCATACAAGCTATAACAGAAATTAGCCGCAGTAGTCAAAAAATGACAGACATTATTGGAGTCATTGATGAAATTGCGTTCCAAACCAATCTGTTAGCCCTGAATGCAGCCGTTGAAGCAGCCCGTGCAGGTGAACAAGGACGAGGTTTTGCTGTTGTGGCGACCGAAGTACGTAATCTTGCTCAACGCAGTGCTGCGGCTGCAAAGGAAATTAAGGGATTAATAAAAGAGAGCGTTGCTAAAGTGGAAGAAGGCACGAAGCTTGCGAGTAAATCGGAGGAAACCTTAAAGGAAATTGTTTTTGCGGCGAAAAAAGTCAGCGAAATTATTACCGAAATCGCCGCCGCCAGTCAGGAACAATCTTTGGGTCTCCAGCAAATTAATAGAGCGGTTGCCCAAATGGATGAAATGACGCAAAAAAATGCTTATTTGGTTGAAGCGGCAGCGACGGCAAGCAGTGCTATGAAGGAACAAGCACAAAGTTTTAAAGGGCAAGTAGCGTTTTTCAATGTAGGTGAGATGCCATTACCTCAAGACAATCAGAAAAAACCTCCTATCAATCGCCCGGTTATTCAATCTAGCCTGAAACCCGTTAAACCTTCAAAACCCCATTTCCAACAAGACAGTGAATGGGAGGATTTCTAAATTGGGAATTGGAAATTGGGAATTGTTAATCATGAAAAAATTATTTTGTGTCTTATTGTGTTTGTGTCTTATTTTGGGTTGTGCTACCCCCCAAAAAGAAGGCCCAAGTGTACAACATGGTTTTTCCACGGCTTTAGGAGGCTTAGGGTATTTATTGCTTTCTCCTATTCAAATTGCCGCTGGATTACTGGAGGGTATTGCCTCACTTCCCTATTATCTTTCCACACAACTACAAACAATTAACCAAGGATTGGTTAACGCACAAGCCGATATTACATTAGATAACACTTATGAATCGGCTTATGGTAAACATCTTTCTGAGGTACCTCAAAGTGGTAATACAGGCGTTGTTTTTTTCAATATGAAACAAGCAACCCAATTTTTTCAACAAGTTTTAAAGCAATATGGTATTTCAGATAGTGAACATTATATTTTAACTAATATTGATGAAAGCAGTGGTGAATATAGCTTACTAGCAGTCATTTACCGTTCGGTTGAAACCATTGAAGTGATTGATAAATATGATGGTAAAACGATACACTCATTTTCTATAGATGAACGGCTATTTTATGAGCCTTATCTGAAGGATACCAAAGGTAATACCTTAGATACAATTATTGATTGGGCTGCGCTTTCCAAGGAGTCTATCCAAACTCAAAAAGCGCAAGCCATTCTCATCACATTGGCTGCAAACTCAGTATTAAACGAAAAAAGAACACCTGAATATTGGGAAATTGAAAAACGATGGTTGGCAGGAGAGGCGCGCGACGTTATCAAACAACGTAGCGAAGATATTAAGAAGAGAATGGGCGTGAATTAATGGTATAAAACTCAACCGTTAGCAGTATAATGTATCCAACCGTAGATAACTGTCAATACCAAGGTGTAGATTATAAGAACATAAAACCATTTTCCGGCAAATTTAGGTAGACGTATAGGGGCTAAATTTAATGCCGCAATTACTATCAACAGTGTATAAAGGATTATTGAAAAAACGGCGTGATTAAAAAAACCTTCAAATAAAAACACAAAAGCAAGAATAATTCCGTTGTTGTCTACTGCCATCCCCATGTAGGATTTGCTGTCAACCAACCCAAAAATATTGAAATAACTCAATCGTATAGCGCATGCGGCAACAATAAGAAATGCTCCCGGTAGGAACCACAGACTGAACTTACCATAGCTTAAAAGAAAAATAGCAGGGAATACTCCAAAACTGACAATATCTATCAGCGAATCAAGTTGGCCCCCAAAAGCTCGATGCAGATCGGTTCGCCCCGTCATTTGGCGAGCAATGATTCCGTCAGCCCAGTCAAATACAACCGCCCACAGAACTCCAATTATCGCCGCTGGAAAATGACCCAAAATAGCATAGTAAATACCAAGCATTGCACATAACAAGCCGGCAAGCGAACAGATATTGGGAAGATCCCTAGCAAAAGAAAGCATTGTGGGTTGTTGAGGTTTGGGATTTTTCATTTTATGCCTCTACGGTTTTTAAGTCCATTATATCAATTAATGCTGCAACTAATTGACAATTCTCTGCTTCGGTACGGCTGGCAATCCGAAGATAACGATCAGAATCCGGTTGAGTTTTACCCACACAATCCTTTATATACATATTATATTCAGTAAATAATTTTTTCGTAATTTCAGGAGCACTTTGCACATAATCGGGCAGGCGACAGAAAATAAAATTGGCATCCGGTTTGAAAACAGTCATACCTTCTATACCAGCAAGTTTTTTATACAGACTGTCCCTATCGACTCGAACTTGTTTACAACTTTCAATAAATTCCTGTTTGTAAGCGGGTAAAAGTCGTAGAAACTCTTCTGCAAATCCGTTAACATTCCAAATATGCACGCCGTTTCGCACAGCTTCAGCAAATTTTGAATTTGCAGTCAGCATATAACCAATCCTAAGCCCACAGATACCGTAGGCTTTGCTCATGCTTTTAAAAATAGCCACATTCGGATAATTTTCGATTTCTGGTTCGAGGCTTATTTGCTCAGGATTCTCGGCAAAATCTAAAAATGATTCATCAATAATCAGCATGCAATCATGAGTTTCAAGTTTTTTTGCAAGCCGAATGAGATCGGGCTTGGGAATTAACATAGATGTTGGGTTGTTAGGCGTTACCACAACAGCAACATTCGCTTTTACTCTTGTAGCAACCGCCGCAAATTTATCGACATCCAACTGGAAGGATGGAAATTCAAGAGGAAACTCAATGACTTGGCCTGAAGGTGCCGCATTGGCATATTCATTGAAAGAAGGTACTGGGACGATTAACTTGCCGGATATGTGACAGGATACTATTTTTATTAACTCTGAAGCGCCGTTTCCCACAACAATTCTTGTAGCGGGTTGGTCAATTATTTTGCCAATAAGCTTTGCAAGGGCAGCTTGTGCCACCGGATAATTTAGGACAAGATCGTGAATTTGATCTTTAAAATTTGTAAAAACAGCCTCTGGCGGAAAATAAAGATTATAAAGATAGGCATGATCTATAAAATTATGCCGATAATAACCACCGTGTTGACCAGAGAGGAAATCGTATTTTTCAGATTGAGTCTTATAATTATTTTGTGACATTTAAGATTTCGGTTTATGATGTGGTAGTGTCCAAATAAGTAGTGGTGATCCAGCAACGTTTTTTCAATTCAAGTTTTTTCGATAAAAAAACTTGAACCTCGAAACTTGCTTTCTTTGGTCGTCTTGCAAAGAGAGTGACTGACTCCAAGATTTATCTTGGAATAGCCAAACTAAAGTTTGGATTCCATCACTCATATTGCATCACTACCCACAAAACTATATTTTGTGGGTAGGTTTTGCTATATGCTGGGCTTCCTATCAATTGTTGCTTGCACGAAGTAAGAAAAAGTGATTGGTCAACTCAGGAAAAGTGGAATTGAAAACCGCAGGAACACGGATAATCCAAGGATTACAAAGTCTTAAACCCCAATAGATCAGTCGCCCAATAATTGGAATGGCTTGCAACGGTTTAGGAGTGATTTTTTGCCATTTTTCCATGGATTCACAACCCATCTGCAAAAGATTGTATGGCAAATTGCTTTCCGTTTTAATCAGTTTTAGATGACATTTCTCAAAAATATTCATGTAGGTTGGTATTGAACGATAGACAGCTTGGTATGTACCCTCTCTGATAACGGTTCCATCACGCACAGTCGTTTCACGGCATAAGATAATCCCGCCTTTTTCCAGAAATGGAATAAGTCTGCATAATAGAGCAATAACATCGTGTTCATTAAGGTACATAAGCATCCCACCTAAAAAAACCATAGAATACTTCTCTAAAGGCTCAAACAAAAGAACATCGCCTTGCACCGAATTCACGTTTGGATATGTGGAACAGCGTTGCACCATAGCTTCAAACAAAGGAGGACTTGCTTCTACCGCCGTAACTTTGGTAAATTGTCGAGCAAAATATTCTGTCCAATAACCAATGCCGCAACCTAAATCTAACAAAGTGTTATAATTTATCCCCTGATCTTGCAAAAGTTTCTTGACAATTTTGCATTCTGCTTGGAAACGAAATTGTCCAGCACTGGCAGGAAAACCCAATCCATCCATCATGTAGGGACCCAAAATAGATGGAGTAGCGTTTTGCCAATAGTGATTGATTTTGGTATAACTTACCTTGTTCGATGCTTGTTGTTTCATTGGACTGCGTGACTTTTTGGCTTTATCTTGGGCAACATTTGGTTTAAAAACATCCGCTCACACGCATGCAAGTCTTCCACGGTGTCAATTTCATACCAACGTTCCTTCGCAAACAAAATACTTTGAAAATTTAGACTGCCATCAGCGATCATTTCCGCAAAAACGGTTTCATAATAGTCATTTACCTTTCCAGCAGAAATAAAGTTATCTAAGCGTTTAGCAACCCGTTTCCAAGTTTGGCGTGAAAAACTGTAAATATTGACAGTTTTGTAGGTAATATCGTGCGTATTGGTTGAGAGAGAATTAAGATTAAACGCAATTACATTGTGTGGTAGATCAGGGTTAGTAGTAATGGTTGTACCATTCATCCATGGCAAAATATGCGAAATAGCCATTCTATCTGGATAAAGCATATTTTTCAGCAGGGCGGGAGCAAAAACCAAGTCGCTTTCAAACAACAAAAAGGGGGAGTGAATTTCATTCCGTGCCATCCAAAGCGAATAGATATTATTGGTCGTTCTGTACTTTGGACTGACAATGTACTCAATAGTAAGGTTTCCTGCTATCCTATCCAGGAATTTTCGGATACTTTGTTCCAAATAGCCTACAACCACAATTAAACGTCGAAAATTATATAGGTGAAGACTATGGACTAAGTGAGCTAAGATTTCCTTATCATTAACTTTCGTTAGGCATTTAGGCATATTATTGGTTAAAGGCAATAAACGGTGTCCAATGCCGGCAGCCAGTAGCAAAGCAGTTGTAATCTGTTCATTGTGTTTCGTTTGATACATATAGTTCCTTATATTTTTTAAGAAAATATCTAAATAATTGCTTAATCCTCCCTCAATTACATCCAGCCATAAATTCTGTAACTACCCAAAATCATTTTGGTAAGCCAGTTCCAGAATTGTCACTAAGGAACGTGCCTGAAATAACGTCGACAATTTTAGGGTAATCACAATGGATTACCACTACGAAACTTTATATTATGTAGGCTGCACACCTTTATGGTTTCACTACCGTACATTTTTTCGATTAAAAAATAAAATGAGCTAAATCAAATACTTATAATTCATATAGGGGCGCAACTTACGGGTTGCCCTTATGTGTATGAAATTATTTTTCTGAACATCTATAGTTTTTCACATAAATAACTTCACAAAACCTGCTAGGTTTCCAAAACATAGCAGGTTTGATC
The DNA here is from genome assembly GCA_003645255.1 of Gammaproteobacteria bacterium. GTDB lineage: Bacteria > Pseudomonadota > Gammaproteobacteria > Beggiatoales > Beggiatoaceae > QNES01. The sequence continues at coordinate 12,691 of QNES01000012.1, read as the reverse complement.
GAGAAATTATTTTTCTAAACATCTATAGAAAATTCTCGTTTTCTTATAAAAAAACGGGTTTTTTAGAACGACATTTGAAGTTGGGTATGTTATTTATTTGGAAGTCCCTAACCATTAATCATTAACAATTGCTTTCATGCTTAAGCGAATCCGCCCTTGTTTATCTATTTCAAGAACTTTGACTTTGACGGTTTCACCTTCTTTTAACTTATCAGTGACTTTTTCAACTCGTTCTGCACAAATTTGTGAGATATGAACTAAGCCATCTCTTCCTGGAAGAATGGTTACGAAGGCACCAAATTCCATTAATTTGACCACTTTACCTTCATAAATTTTACCCACCTCAACTTCAGCGGTAATCAGTTCAATCTGACGGCGAGCTTCTTCGCCAGCCATCATATCAACAGAGGCAATTTTTATCACCCCATCATCGCTAATGTCTATACTGGTCCCCGTTTCTTCGGTAATAGTACGAATAGTGGAGCCACCTTTACCAATGACTTCACGGATTTTGTCGGGTTTAATTTTGAAAGTCACAATGCGCGGTGCGTGTGTTGACATTTCACGACGGGGTTTAGCAAGCACTTTACACATAACCGTTAAAATATGTAAACGACCATTTTTGGCTTGCTCCAGGGCAGTTTCCATAATTTCACGGGTAATGCCATCAATTTTGATGTCCATTTGCAAAGCAGTAATACCGTGAGTTGTCCCAGCCACTTTAAAATCCATATCACCAAGATGATCTTCATCGCCCATAATGTCAGAAAGGACAACAAATTTATCCTCTTCTTTGATAAGTCCCATAGCAATCCCAGCAATCGGGGCTTTAATCGGTACCGCCGCATCCATCAAAGCGAGACTCGCACCGCAGACACTCGCCATGGAACTAGAGCCATTGGACTCAGTAATCTCTGACACTAAACGTACTGAGTAAGGAAAAGTCTCCTGGTTTGGCATGACAGCCTGTACACCACGCCGTGCCAAACGTCCATGTCCGATTTCACGGCGTTTAGGGGTACCTATTCGCCCAATTTCACCGACACAGTAAGGTGGAAAGTTGTAATGTAGCATAAAACCTTCTTTATACTCTCCTTCCAATGCGTCAACGATTTGAGCATCACGCTCTGTGCCTAAAGTCGTAATAACTAAAGCTTGGGTTTCACCGCGGGTAAATAGGGCAGAACCATGAGTACGGGGTAATACGCCAGTGCGGATAGTAATGGAACGAACGGATTGATTGTCACGTCCATCAATGCGAGGGGTTCCAGCAATAATATTACCTCGCACAATGTTTTTTTCAAGCTTTTCTATGATATTAATCACTTGCTTTTCGGTCCAGCCTGAATCTTCTAAATTAGATAGCTCAACGGTGATTTCTTGACGAATCTCCTCTAAAGCATCACGGCGGACCAATTTATCACGAATTTGATATGCTTCACGTAAACGGTGTGAAGCTAACTCAGTAACTCGTTGAGTGAGTTTTTCATCTACCAATTTAGGTTGCCAGTCCCACATTGGTTTTGCCACTATCGTGGCTAATTCTTGGATGGCATTAATAACCACTTGCATTTGTTGGTGTCCAAACAACACCGCACCCAACATGGTTTCTTCACTGAGTTCCTTAGCTTCAGATTCAACCATCAGCACAGCAGTTTGAGTACCTGCCACAACGAGCTCTAATTCAGAGCTATCCAATTGTTCAAAAGTCGGATTGAGTACATATTCTTCATTAATATAACCAACTCGTGCCGCCCCTAAAAAGCCATTAAAAGGTAGACCAGAAATAGCCACCGCTGCCGCTGAACCAATCAAGGCGGGGATATCAGGATTAATGTCTGGATCCAAAGACATGACAGTAGCAACGACTTGCACTTCATGGTTAAAACCGTCAGGAAACAGTGGGCGCAACGGACGATCAATCAATCGTGATGTCAAAGTTTCTTTTTCGGTGGGACGACCTTCCCGTTTGAAAAAGCTACCTGGAATCTTACCCGCAGCATAAGTACGTTCTTGATAATCCACTGTGAGAGGAAAAAAATCTTTTTCCTGGGGAGCAAACTGGCTACCAACGACAGTGACTAATACCACCGTATCTCCCATACTGACGATGACCGCACCGTCAGCTTGACGGGCAATTTCACCTGTTTCAATGGTAATGCTGTGTTGACCGTATTGAAATGTTTTCTTATGAGGAGTCATATTCAGTTATCAGTTATCAGTTATCAATGGTTAATGGTAAATGGTTAATGATTAATTCTACTTATGAACACTTTCACCATTATGTTGGTGTGCAAAAAATACTATTTTTCAAAAAATTGATGGCGTTTATCGACAAACATTAAGCATTAACAATTAACCATTAATAATTAAAATTAATGGCGTAGCCCTAATTTGGCAATCACATTTTGATACCTACCCAGCTCTTTCTTTTTCAAATAAGAAAGCAAACTCCGTCGCCTGTTTACCATTCTAATCAAACCACGACGAGAATGATGATCTTTTTTGTGAACTTTAAAATGTTCGGAAAGACTAGTAATATTGGCTGTTAATAGAGCCACTTGTACTTCAGTTGAACCTGTATCACTAGAGGAACGTTGATATTCTTTAATCAGTTTAGTTGTCGTTTCAGTACTTAACATTCAATCAATACTCCTGGTATCACATAAAAAGTCGATTTTAAGGGAATTTTTCCCTTATTTAATTCATATTAATAAGCCGCTTAGGTGCTATACGACCATCATCTAACACCTGACCAATTCCTATAAACTGATCGATGTTTTCCTCGGTTGGGGGAATGGCGAACAATGTGACCCAACCATGAGTAGGTGCATTGGACACTTGTACAGCCTGTCCTTGTCGCACATAATAGGCAAGTGTACTTGTCAACCGAACTGCTGGCCAGTGGCTAAGTATAGTATGCGTAGGTATAAGCAATTGGTCTAAAGCATCAAAACCTTGTTCAGCATAGTGTTCCAGCGTTTCAAAATCAAACATGTCATGATAATTCCCAACGCCCACACGATGCAAAGCACTTATATAAGCACCACACCCCAGCGCCTCACCAATATCTTCCGCTAAGGTACGAATATAAGTACCTTTTGAACAATGCACCTCTATGGAAAGGCGATTTTCAATTAAATATTGCACGGTAAGTTGATAAATATTAACCGAGCGAGGTTGACGTTCCACCACTTTGCCTTGACGTGCTAGTTTATAAAGTGGCTGCCCATTTAACTTAATGGCTGAATACATGGGGGGCATTTGTTGAATGGGACCAATAAATGACTTAATAACTTGATCAATCCGTTTTCTATCAATGCCCACCATAGGGCGGGTTTGTAAAATTTCTCCTTCTGCATCTCCGGTTCTTGTAGTCACACCAAGGGTACATTCTGCTTGATAATATTTATCCGCTTCAAGTAGAAAACTTGATAATTTAGTTGCTTCACCTAAACATAAAGGCAATAGACCACTTGCCAGGGTATCCAAACTCCCCGTATGCCCGGCTTTTCGTGCCTGAAATAAGCGTTTAACACGTTGCAAAGCCGCATTTGAACTAATGCCAACCGGTTTATTTAATAGCAAAATACCATGTACTTCGCGTCCGGATCGTCGCCTAGCCATATATCAGTTATCAGTTTCACGCAAACGTTTTTGCTGCTGCAAAAACGTTTGCGTGAAAATCAGTTATCAATTCACAATGAGCTTGCGTAGCTTCGATAAAATAAATTCTTATTCACCTACATTTACATTTTTATCAAAAAACTTAGTTTTTTTAGTGAAATGCAGTAACGAAGTAAATTATTTATTTATGCGAATTAAGAGTTTAAATTTGTGTATCTACTAAAAACAATGGGGTAGAAAACAAATCCAGAGCATCGCCCAAAATGAATCATTTTAACCATAAGATTTTAAAAGGATTTTTAAACCCTTAATTCGCATTATTTGAAAAACTATATCTCAAGGCTGAGTTCATTGTTTCACATTTTTCAAGTTTGTACTGGGATGATGAAAATCTTGTTTTTTTACAAAAAGTGGCTTCCATTTTTATTCCCTGACAAAAAAATATTTGTAACTACTCAGAGCTTGAGCAAGGAATTGCCCCCACAAAAGAATACTGTTTGTGTTGTAGGGGCAAGACTTTCGGATAGCCCTCTTAACTAAAGAATCAGGCTGAATAGTTACAAATATTCATTTAAAAAAATAATTAAGAATTGGGTTGAAATGAACAATTACTTCGGTAACGAAGTTTCACAATTCACAATTTTCATCATCCTTAGTTCTACTTTGTTAGATTCAAAATAACTTATTGATTTTTAGGATTTTTTAAAGACGAAAATCTATAAAATATAATAAAATCAATGACTTAATTATAATCTAACAAAGTAAAATTAGGTTTGCACTGAATTAATTAACGCTAACAAATGATTCCCGTCCTCAGTTAAACTATCATACACAAACTGCAAACGTGGTGTTGTGCGTGTCGTTAAGCGTTGGGACAAATGGTGTCGTAACCGTCCTGCAATATTATTCAAGTGCAGCACCGTTTCTTTAACACCTGACTGTTCATTAAGAATAGTCACATAGATACGGGCATATTTCAAATCCGGCGACACATCTACCCCAGAAATGGTAAGCATTCCTAAACGGTGATCACTTATTTCCCTGCGAATAATATCGGCTAATTCGCGCCGGATTTGTTCACCCACACGTTGAGTACGGCTAAATTCAGATGAATGTTTCATTAACCATTAACCATTAACCATTAAAGTGTCCGCGCCACGGTTTTCCTTTCATAAACCTCAATCTGATCACTAACTTTAACATCGTTGTAATCTTTTACCCCAATACCACACTCGGTTCCCGCTACAACTTCATTCACATCATCCTTAAAGCGGCGCAACGAATCCAATCCACCTTCAAAAATAACCACATTGTCACGTAATACACGGATAGGATTATGACGCTTGACTATGCCATCCACTACAAGACAGCCCGCAATAGAACCAAATTTTGGCGAACGGAACACATCACGTACTTCAGCCAAACCAATAATTGACTCAACAACTTCCGGAGCCAGCATACCCGTTAATGCCTGTTTAACCTCATCTATAGCCTCATAAATGACACTATAATAATGTAAATCGACATCCTCTTCCTTAATCAAACGTTTAGCACTGGCATCAGCTCGCACATTAAAACCCATTAAAATCGCACTAGAAGCAACCGCTAAATTCGCGTCTGATTCATTAATACCACCCACACCGCTAGCGATAATCTTGACTTTGACTTCATCGTTAGACAATTTAACAAAAGCATCATATAACGCCTCTACCGAACCATTCACATCTGCTTTAAGTACAATATTCAGGGTATTTTTCTTCCCTGTTTGCATTTGCAAAAACATATTTTCCAGTTTAGCCGCTTGTTGACGAGCAAATTTCACTTCACGGTATTTGCCCTGTCTAAATAAAGCAACTTCCCGTGCCTTACGTTCATTAGGCACGACAACGGCTTCATCTCCGGCACTCGGCGTACTAGATAATCCCAGCACCTCAACAGGAATTGAAGGCCCCGATTTATCTATCTGTTTACCATTTTCATCTAGCATGGCTCGAACACGACCAAACTCTTTACCGGCCAATAGAATATTGCCTTTATGCAAAGTACCACTTTGCACCAGCATTGTAGCGACTGTACCCCGTCCTTTATCCAAACGCGAATCAACAATGACACCTGTTGCTAAACCTTCAGCAACGGTGGTCAATTCCAATACCTCAGCCTGCAATAGAATGGCATCCAGCAATTCATCAATCCCTGTTCCTGATTTGGCAGAAACCTGCACAAACATGGTATCGCCACCCCATTCTTCCGGAACAACTTCTTTAGCAACCAATTCTTGTTTCACCTGTTCAGGATCAGCTTCGGGCTTATCAATTTTATTAATAGCAACCACAATAGGTACGTTTGCCGCCTTAGCATGTTGTATAGCCTCAATAGTTTGTGGCATAACACCATCATCAGCCGCTACCACCAAAATGACAATATCGGTCACTTTTGCCCCTCTCGCTCGCATCGCGGTAAAAGCGGAGTGTCCAGGCGTATCTAAAAAGCAGATCGTACCTTTAGGTGTATCCACATGGTAAGCACCAATATGCTGAGTAATTCCACCAGCCTCACCGGCCGCCACTTTAGTCACGCGAATATGATCAAGTAAAGAGGTTTTACCATGATCAACATGGCCCATAATTGTCACCACCGGGGCACGAGAAACACGTTTACCAACTTGCTGACCTATTTGAATTAAGCCATCTTCAATTTCATCTTCTTTCAATAACTTAGAGAGGTGTCCCATTTCATCGACAACAATAGCCGCCGTTTCTTGATCAATCACCTGATTAATGGTGACCATGGTACCCATCTTCATCATAGTTTTGATGACCACAGCAGCCTTAACCGACATCTTCTGTGCTAATTCAGCGACCGTAATGGTTTCCGCCAGTTTGACCGTGTAAACTATTGGGGAGGTCGGTTTTTGAAAGCTACCATGTTGCGGTTCGAGTGGTTTCGTTATCCGCTTGTTTCTTCGCCTCGTTTTCTTTAAATCTCCATCGTCTTGCAACCGTAATATTTGCCGTTCACGCTTGTTAGACCTAGAATCAGAATTTCGCCCATGGGATATCGTTTTTTTGTCTTTACCAGTAGCAGATTTAGTCGCTCTCTCCCTTTTAGGAGCAGCGCGTTGAGCCGGTGGTCTTTTACGCACGACTTTATTATCCGCTTTGGAGTTCTGCCCTTGATTGTCACGAAAGGTAACTTTTTTATCCTTATCAACAATCCCGGCAGGTACTACAGATTGACGTTTATTATCTGGTCGATTTGATTGATGTGTCGCCGTCGGTTTAGCACCCGAAGAGGTATCCATTTTTCGCTGATGCTCTCTTCTTTTATTACTATCAGCAGTGGGCTGATTTTCCATTCTTCTATTATCTGTAATCGGTTGAGAAGTTTGGCGTTTTTGAGTCCCACGTTGTTTTTGTCTTTCAGCTACCTTTTGATTAGTCCCACGAAGGCCTGGTTTTTCGGCTACCTTTTGAGTAGATTGAGGTGTTTTAGTTTGTACCGACCGGGTTGCACCTTTATCTAATATGGGTTGGGTTGCGTCTTTATCCGATCTAGGCGTAGCCACCTCTTTAGGTTGGCGTTTTTTGATTGTGACTTGCGTGACCTTCTTATTCTTATTAAATCTCGTTGCCTCCATTGATTGAGGTCTTTTGGTTTTAGCAGCTTGCGTATTTTTACCTGATTTGACCATACACTCAGGTTGTTTTTGGGATTCAATAGAAGAAGCAGAACGATTGGCTTCCTTTGATTGTTGGGGTATTTTATCCTGGTCTGACTTAAGCGTAGTCGCTGCTTTATCTTTTGAATCAACTAAGGCACGTTCTTCACCTTTTTGAGGAACACGGCTGCTATCAACAACCGCACTGGCTTTTTCTTCTTCTGCTTGCACATCGGAAGAAGTTACCGGTACATGTGAAGAACGGATTTTTTCCTCTAATTTTTGTTGTGAAGCACGTTCTTTATTTAATTGTGGTGAATCACCACCACCACGCTTAACGTAGGTGCGTTTTTTTATCACTTCAACCGGCACTGTTTTAGCACGCCCTGCCGCACTCGGCACTCTGATTTCACTTTTAGTTTTACGCTTCAGAGTAATTTTTTTTGGCGTGTGCAGAGCCGTTTTTTCAGATTCTTTACCATGCATAAGGCGCAAATGAGTCAATAACTGCAATTTTTCATTATCATTAATATTATCGTCTGCATTTTTTGCAGACAGCCCGGCATCACCCAATTGCGTTAATAAACGTTCAATAGGCGTTCCCACATCTACAGCAAATTGTTTTACGGTCACTTCATTCATTATAAGTTATAAGTTATCAGTTATCAGTGATCAGTTATAAATTACCCGTTATCAGTTATTATTATAGATGTTCAGAAAAATTAATTCTGAGAAACACCGTTTTTTAAAAAAGGTGTTTCTAATAACCGACTCTGAATAGTGATTTCTTATACAAAAATATACCATCACGTAAAGGGTATTAGAAATACTATTTAAAAAAATAGTATTTCTTTAAAACCGGTATATTCTTTTAAAGAAATCACCTAACTCAAACAGTAAGCTACTTCATAACTGATTTAACTGATAACTAATAATTAATAACTAATAACTGATAACTGATAACTGACATCACGTTTTTTTATCAGCAAACCAAGAAGCACGAGCGGTCATAATTAATTGACCTGCTTGCGTTTCATCTATATCTTCAAGTATCATCAAATCATCGACGGATTGTTCAGCCAAATCCTCCTGACTAATAATCCCACGACTAGCTAGTACTTGTGCCCATTTATCATTCATACCGGCTAACTCACGCAAATCTTCAGTCGGTTGAACTTTATCTATTTTTTTTTCACTATCTAATTCTTCTTCATTGGCAATGGCACGAGTCAGTAAGGCATCCTTAGCACGCGAACGTAATTCCTTAACTAAATTTTCATCAAATTCTTCAATGTCAAGCATTTCATTCATCGGCACATAAGCTACTTCTTCAAGACTAGAAAAACCTTCTTGTACCAAAATACTAGCGACTTCTTCATCAACTTCTAATTCCGTCATGAACGTTTTTAACACCGTCATGGCTTCTTGTTCATGCTTTTTCGTCGCTTGTGATTCGGTCATGACATTTAAATTCCAACCCGTCAATGACGTTGCCAAACGCACATTTTGCCCACTACGTCCAATGGCTTGAGATAGCTGATCTTCACGCACTGCTACATCCATGCTATGAGTCTCTTCATCCATAATGATAGACACGACTTCCGCCGGTGACATAGCATTCATGACAAACTGTGCTGCATTTTCATCCCATACAATAATATCAACCCGTTCACCAGCTAGTTCATTCGAGATAGCCTGGATTCGTGAACCACGCATCCCAACACAAGCACCGACCGGATCTATACGAGGATCTTTAGTTTTTACCGCTATTTTAGCACGTAAGCCTGGGTCGCGAGCAGCTCCCAAGATTTCCAAAAAATGCTCACCAATTTCAGGTACTTCCATCGTAAACAATTTAATTAATAATTCCGGTGTGGTGCGTGACAAAAATAATTGTGGCCCACGCGGTTCCTGACGAACACTTTGTAAATAAGCACGTAAGCGATCACCCGGCCGAACAGCCTCGCGGGGAATCATTTCTTCACGCGCAATCATGGCTTCTGCATTGCCCCCTAAATCAAGAACAACATTGCCACGTTCCACGCGCTTAACAACCCCACTGACTAACTCACCTTGCCGATCCTTATAGGCATCAAAGATTTGTACCCGTTCTGCTTCACGGATTTTTTGCACTATCACTTGTTTAGCAGTCTGTGCGCCAATTCGATCAAAGCTCACCGATTCAATTGGTTCTTCAATCCACTCTTCTACAGCAATATTAGCTTTGAATGAAATAGCATCTGTCAGGCTAATCTGGGAATCAGGTAATTCTAGCTCGCCATCTTTAACCACTTGCCAGCGACAAAAGGCACTGTAATCACCTGTTTGCTGATTAATATGGACACGCACATCAATTTCGCTATCATAACGTTTCTTGGTGGCACTTGCGATTGCACATTCCAATGCATCGAAAATAACCTCCTTACTTACGCCCTTTTCGTTAGATACCACTTCTACAACCAAAAGAATTTCTTTATTCATCATCACCACCTGCTATCGAATCAATCTATTACATTTCATCATAAAGTGGTCCTTAAGGCACAATGTGTGCCTTATCTATCTGAGCATAAGGTAAGCTATATTCTATTCCATCCACCATAACGACCACATTATGGCCATCTACTCGCTGCAATAGACCTGTAAAATGACGTTGTGCCGAAATGGGCTGCATCATAGACACCTTGACTTTATGATCGACAAAGTGTATAAAATGATCCAGTGTAAACAAGGGCCGCTCCAAACCAGGCGAAGAAACCTCTAAAGTATAATGATCAGGTATGGGCTCGGTGACAGAAAGTACCCCACTTACCTGATAACTCACCTTTGTACAATCATCCAAATTAATCCCTTGAGGATGGTCAATATACACGCGCAAAAGAGTACTACGTCCCTTTTGCTTAAGACATATAACGCCCACTAACTCATAGCCCAACGCTGTCACCACAGGGGCAAATAATTTTTGTAGTTCTTTATCTAACAAAGTAATTTTATTATTCAGGCATGGCGATGAATTTAACCAAAACTTTCAACTGACTTTAATAACAATAAAAAATGGGCACAAGGCCCACTTTATTATAAATCATGTCAGCTCCAGCACACGCCATTAAGTTTAATTTTAAGACTGAAATATTCTAAATTCTGAAAAACCAAATTTTTTCAAAAAACTTGGTTTCTTTAAATATAAGTGAAAATATTTATCTGAAAAACTATAAAGCTGAAGGAAAACTAAATCTCACTTTTTTTAATCATTTTAAAAATTTTTCCAATTCCCAATTTCCAATTTCCAATTCCCAATCAAGCTATTCCTAAAGCGACTCGAAATAGATTATTAGGTTATAACTGATCTATTGTATCAGGATTATTAACTCAATTTCAAGTTATTATTTTTAGGTTACAATCTTATTTATAATAGAGTTGTCCGAAAATAAGGGTTTTGTGAATCTAACTATTTGTTTTTATTAGCTAAAATTTTATTGACGGACAAGTCTAATGAATGAGTCTAATTTTAAAGTCACGCATGAACGACAAATACTATTTTTTGAACAAATAGTATTTGTTTGATGCCCTTAATAAAATCTATCACCATTATGAATCCTAATCTTCAGTTATTACAATCTTATCCATTTGAAAAATTAGCCCAACTGAAACAAAACGGTGTGCCACCTTCACACCTAAAGGCTATAAACCTTTCCCTAGGTGAACCACAACAGGCTACACCGGACTTTATAGTCAATGCTATGAATGCCACACTTACACACGGGCTAGGTAAATATCCAAGCACCCGAGGAAGTGAAGCTTTGCGTTCCAGTATAGCATATTGGTTGACGCACCGTTTTGGACTCACAACAGGTAGTGTTGATCCTAATCAACATATTTTACCTGTCAATGGTACCCGCGAAGCCTTGTTTGCATTTGCACAATGCGTGGTTAATCACCATGCCCCAGATCCAAAGGTGTTAATCCCTAATCCTTTTTATCAAATTTATGAAGGGGCTGCATTATTAACCGGGGCACAACCCTATTTCATTAATTGTTTGGAATCGACTCAATTTCAACCCAATTTTACCAATATTCCCGAAAAAGTATGGAAAAGTTGTCAATTACTATATATTTGCTCACCCAATAATCCTAGTGGTACCGTACTTGACTTATCCACTTTGCAAAACTTAATTGAATATGCCAATAAATATGATTTTATCATAGCCGCTGATGAATGCTACGCTGAAATTTATGCTGATGATTTGCAGCCACCGGTGGGCTTATTACAAGCTTGCATGGCTTTGGGGCAATCAGATTATCGGCGGTGCATAGTCTTTCATAGTCTTTCCAAACGTTCCAATGCGCCGGGCTTACGTGCCGGATTTGTCGCCGGGGATGCTGACATTATTGCTAAGTTTTTACTTTATCGCACTTATCATGGCTGTGCCATGCCGGTAGCAGTGCAAGCAGCAAGTATTGCCGCCTGGGAAGATGAAACGCATGTTGCTACTAATCGCGCCTTATACAGGCAAAAATTTGATGCTGTGATGGAAATTTTGGCACCGGTGATGCCCGTCACCCGCCCCCCTGCTGGTTTTTACTTATGGGCACAAACGCCAATATCTGATATTCAATTTGCCCGTGAATTATTTATACAGCAAAATGTCACGGTTTTACCTGGCAGCTTTTTATCACGCACTGTCAATGGTATCAATCCTGGGCAAAATCGTATTCGTATTGCTTTAGTGGCAGCTTTAGAAGAGTGTGTTGAAGCGGTACATCGTATTAGTTCCTTTATTAAGACGTTTTGTATTGAACATACTCAAAATCTGTAAAGAATGGCGATGCCCAAAATACTTTTTCTTTAAAACATTTAGTATTTCTAGTAACTACTCAGGGCAACCACAAGGGATGCCCTACAACAATATTTTTATGGCAATCCCACTTGCCGCGCTCTTCGTTCTGAAATCATACGTAGGGGCAATCTCTTGTGGTTGCCCTGATTACTATTTTTTTAAGGCATTAAATGCTAATCTTATATCTTAATCTTATATCTTAATTATTTAATAGACTTGTTCCTTAATAAAGCTTTGTAAGTATTTGTAATATAAACAAATTTTTCCGTATTTGCGGGATGGTTTTGTTTGTCAGGATTTAGAAAAAATCACTCAGGCGTTGACTGAGACGCTGATAGATTTTGGATACCGGCTTGCCAGGGTAAGATTATGGTGAATAATAAGTATTGGTGTCGTGTTTTAAAAGGGTTTAAAGTTCAGATTTTTCAGTGGGTGATTGAGTTTAAATCTGGGTTGGTGAAAATCCTTCAAATTTCCCCTAAATCATTAAGTCGACTTTTGTTCCGTTTCTGTGGCAAGATTTGTAGCAATCCGCCGAGCCTGCAGGCTATTTTTAAAGAACTCTTGTTGC
>QNES01000011.1 GCA_003645255.1 Gammaproteobacteria bacterium | reverse complement strand
ATATTGTTGAAGAAATTGAAAAAAGGGGGATGCCTTTAGAAATCGCTTTATTACCCGCCATTGAAAGTGCTTACAAACCAATGGCACTATCACATAAAAGCGCGGCTGGCTTATGGCAATTTGTACCTGCCACTGGAAAATATTATGGACTCGTACAAAATAAATGGTACGATGGGCGACGTGACATCATAAGTTCAACCAGGGCAGCATTAGATTACTTACAAAAGCTACACAGGTCTTTTGATGAAGATTGGTTAATTGCGCTGGCAGCCTATAACTATGGACCTGGTAATTTAAGGAAAGCCATTAAGAAAAATCGGGCACTCGAAAAACCGACTGATTTTTGGTCACTAGATTTACCTAAGGAAACACGCAAATACGTACCTAAATTGCTGGCAGTCTCAACCATTGTGGCGAATCCTAAAGAATATGGTATTAAGTTGCAACCCATTGCTAATTATCCCTACTTGAAACAGGTAAATATTGGACAACAAATCAATTTATCTTTAGTAGCCAGATTAGCAGGAATATCACCTACAGCACTGAAACGCTTAAACCCAGGTTATAGACGTGATGCGACCGCACCGATGGGACCGCATTATATTATTCTTCCTATTCATAAAGTTAGCCGCTTTAAGCAGCGTCTCGCTAAAATACCAACGCATTTAATGTTAACCAAAGTAGAGGTATTGGAAAAAGGCCATTTTCAATTGGCACCTCAACCCTCAGTGAAAACTAACCTTCTATCTGCTGCTGCCAATCCTCAAAAACATCAAGTTCGCAAAGGCGATAGTTTATGGAGAATTGCCGAACGTTATGGCATAACGGTGACTTCGCTCCGTCAATGGAACCAACTTGAAGGTAAGTCTCTTCGTATTGGTCAACATTTGATAGTCGGAGATTCAGTTTCGCAACTATAATTATTAAGTATCTATCATTTTTTTGATTATAATGGACGAAAGTTGTAAGGGCAGACCGACGTGTCTGCCCTTGTAACTAACAATAAAATAATTCATTTTTGGAGTAAACAAGTATGCCCAAAAAAAAATATCGCTTGGTAACACGAAGTGATTTTGACGGTTTAATTTGTGCCGTATTATTAAGGGAACTTAACTTAATTGATAAAATTAAGTTTGTCCATCCCAAAGATATGCAAGATGGTAAAATTGAAATTAACGCTAATGATATTACAACCAATTTGCCTTATGTGCCAGAAGCCTATCTTGTTTTTGACCATCATCTAAGTGAAACCATAAGAATTGCTGGGCAACGTCCGGATAATCATATTATTGAGCCCGACGCACCGTCTGCCGCTCGTGTGGTTTATAATTATTACGGGGGTAAAAAAACTTTTCCGAATATCAGTGAAGAAATGATTCTAGCGGTAGATAAGGCGGATTCCGCTCAATTTAGCCGGGAAGAAATCCTATTTCCAAAAGGTTGGGTACTACTCAATTATATTATGGATCCCCGTAGTGGCTTAGGGCGTTTTAAACAATTTCGCATTTCCAATTATGAATTGATGATGGTGTTAATTAGTTATTGTAAAAAACACAGCATTGAGGAAATTTTAGAATTGCCGGATGTCAAAGAACGTGTGAACTTGTATATTGAACACCAAAAAAAATCATTAGCACAGATTGAAAAGTGTTCTAAAATCTATAAGAAAGTGGTCATATTGGATTTACGTCAAGAAGAAGAAATTTTGACCAGTAATCGCTTTGTTATTTACGCGCTGTATCCAGAGTGTAATATTTCCATTCATATTTTGTGGGGTTTGCAAAAACAAAATACCGTACTGGCGGTAGGTAAATCAATTATTGACCGCTCATCTAAAGTCAATATTGGTGAATTGATGTTGAAATACGGTGGCGGTGGTCATGAAAAGGCAGGTACCTGCCAAATTCCCAATGAGCAAGCTAACCTAATCTTGCAAGAAATTATCCAGATAATTAATGAAGAATAATAAATTATTTGGTGAATCAAACCTGACAGGTTTCCAAAACCTGTCAGGTTTAAAGCTGAACACACAGCAGTGTAGGGGCAATCCTTTATGGTTGCCCTGAATAGTTAATTCAAGGAACAAAGAATATGTTAAAGCAAATATTAACCTTATTATTGATTTCGCTATTGAGTTTGCCTAGCTACGCAGGGCATACATTAGTTCTCATTCATGGTTATTTAAGTGATGGGAGTGCTTGGCAATCTAGTGGAATTGTACAGGCTTTACAACCAGCCGGTTGGAGCAATGCTGGCCATTTATCTCCCAATGCACCTGAACCAAGCAGAATCGTACCCACTCCCCTTGAACGTTACATTTATACTGTCACACTACCGTCAGAAGCACCATTAGGTGTACAGGCGCAACGGCTAGATTTTTATTTGAGACATTTACGAACCAGACATCCCAATAATTCATTGATTTTAGTTGGGCATTCGGCTGGTGGTGTAGTGGCACGTTTGGTAATGGTAGTCAGTGGCATCCCAATACAAGGACTGATAACAATTGCGAGTCCTCATTTAGGAACAGATAAAGCAGAATTGGGAACGGGATTAAGTAATAGCCCTTTCAGTTGGGTAGCCCCTTTTCTTGGCTTAAATACGATTAATCGTAGTAAGGGGCTTTATAGGGATTTAACAAGAGAGTCGCCGGCGACTTTATTATTTTGGCTCAATCGCCAACCTCATCCAAAAGCCTTCTATGTCTCTATTGTTAGAGTGAAAGGTGATCAATGGGTAGCCCCCTATAGTCAAGATATGAACGATGTGCCAGCATTGCGCGGCATGGCGATGACAGTGACTAGCGTAGGTACACATAGTTTGCAAACTACAGATGGTTCATTATTGAATTCTTTACTAGCCAAGCTGTTAAAATTCAAAAAATAGTGTTTATCTCGTCTTATTTCAAGAAATCCGATTTTTTCCAAAAATCGGATTTCTACTCATTATATTATTTTCAGCGTTGTCCCTTGCCTCTTAGATGATACGAACTTTCCTTTTTCAATCCTAAAGCATCAGCAATCTTTTCCCACGGCACCAATTTAAAGTTTTGATTTTCAACCGGATCAACATTTTTGCCATCTTGAACAATAAAAACACCATAAGGAAAGGCTTCACCCAATGGCATATTGATCACATCAATACCATCAGTTTCTTCAACCGCATCAATGCCTAATACTTTATTAGCAATAATACGAAATTTACCCAAATATTCATTATCACCAGTACGATTGTAAACCGTGAAAGTATTATTACCCTGATTAGAAGCGATTAGATAACCTTCGGTTTCACTCAAATAATAAATAGTCAAGCCCTCAACTTCTGGAGTCAGGTTTCCTTTACGAGTGGTATCAATAAGATATCCCTTATTACCACCATCCGGTTCAGCATTGAATTTCCAAATACCCACCTTTTCTTCCCCCAGATAAAAATGACCAAGCACGTCATCTGCCACACATCCCTCAACAATTGAATCAACTCGAAAGCGGCGCACTAAGCTTGCATCAACCAGTCCATTACCATTATCAAAGATTTCCCATTGTTCAACTGCACCGCCTTTATCATTGATAAACACATAGTATTTGTCAGATGAAAGACTATGGTACATACACAGACCATAAGTGATATCTTTAAGCCCCACAAAAAGAGTATGGGCTGCAATATCTTCTAAACTGCCAGTCACTGGGTTGACTTTATAAATGGCAATACTATCGTTAGTACGATTACTCGCAGCGACTATAGCAAACTTTTTATCTTGTAAAGGAAAATAGTAACGAAGATCAACATTGTTGAAATGACCATGAGGCAAATACTGAATTTCTTGACCAGCCAAATCATAAACTGCCAGCCCGCCCTTTTTTTGGGTTCCGATAATCAGACTTTGACTTGGATCAATAGGATGAATCCAAATAGCCGGATCATCTGCCGCATCACCACTTACTCGTACAGGTTTAGTTTCCAAGGTTGCTGACACATTTTTTAAGATATTCTTGTCAATTTCCATAGATACCAGGCGAAAACGAAAGGGATTAGTAATAGGCGTTACCAATTCCAATTGTACTTGATTGTAGTGCTGATCTCCTATGGAGATAGAGGGAATATAAAGACTTTTTGTATCTAGATTATAGTTCGTTATGGAACTTTTAATGGCTGTCATACTGTCAGGTTCAACAATAAATTCATCATTTTCCACCTGACGAAGTTTGACGGAAAAGGTTGAGTTTTCAGGTATAACAACGACTTCAGGTAAAAAAATACCCACTTCACCCTCAACAGCATTGCCAATCAGGATAATGACTAAACTGAATATTAAAAAAATTTTCATATTAATAAAACTTTCTAATTGTGAATTATGAGATGTAGGGGCGGACTTTTGTTATCGCCCTTATGAAACTATTTATCTAAAAAACGATATTATTTCTTTAAAGCATTTTAAATTTTCACAATCTGATGGACACACATCATAAGTCTAATCATTATATAATTAGTCACTCCCAATACTCAATCCCCAATTATTATGATAGAAAAAATTACTTTGCTCGCTATACTCGGATTTGGAGCCTGGTTTTGGTATGATACGCTGCAATGTCAAGAAATAGCGAAATCTTTCGCTAAACAAATGTGTGCCCAATTACAGCTACAATTATTAGATGACACGCTTGCTTTAGTACGGCTCCGTTTAAAGCGCAATCATCGTGGTAGATTAAGTTTGCAAAGAGTTTACCAATTTGAATTTTCTGATGGCGGTTATAACAGGCGGCAAGGAACCCTGATTATGCGTGGCATCTCCTTGGAAATGTTAGAGATGCCAGGCTATGTGCAAAGAACTATTTCACCCGTCTAAGTATGGGTTTAGAACGGCGAGGGGGTTTTTTAGGAGACGGGGGAGGTAACGGCTGCCCTGGAAGTGGCACATTTTCCCCATCAGAGTCTTCCGCTTGAAAAAACATCCCCTTACCATTTTCTTTAGCATAAATCGCTAACACCGCAACAACGGGGACAAATACAGAAAAGGGTTGCCCAGAAAATCTGGCTGTAAAAGTAACCCAATCATTATCTAAGTTTAAACTCTGTACGGCGGATTGTGAAATATTTAAAATAATTTGACCATTTTCGATATATTGGTTAGGCACTTCCACCTGTTCGTGTTCAGCATTCACTAATAGATGAGGAGTTAATCCATTATCAACAATCCAATCATACAAAGCCCGCAACAAATAGGGGCGCATTGAAATCATGTACGCATCTCCCGTTCAATTTTAGTTAAACTGCTTTGAAAAGCCTCGCGATTGAATAAACGGTTGGCGTAAGTGAGCAAAGGTTTTGCTTGCCGGGGCAATTCAACCTTAAATATTGGCAGCCGCCACAATAAGGGCCCAATATAACAATCCATCAGTGAGTATTCATCTGACATAAAATAATTTTTTTGTGCAAAGATAGGGGCTAAAGCAGTCAAATTTTCCCGCATTTTTCGTCGAGCAGTTGCCGCCTTTCTTTTGTTGCAGCCCCGTTGTAATACCTCAACATGGCTATATAAATCACGTTGAATACGATAACGACACAGGCGATTGTTAGCACGAGAGACGGGAATAGCCTGCATTAAAGGCGGATGGGGAAAACGTTCATCTAAATACTCTATAATAATTTGTGTTTCATACAAAATGACTTCATGATCCACAAAGGTAAGCATATCATTATAAGGATTTGCATGTGGTAAAATTTTTTGTCGTTTTTGGGGATCAGTAATTTGATAATCGAAATGAATGCCTTTTTCTGCCAATACTAAACGCACACAATGATCTGCCGGGCAAATACCGTCTGAATAAAGCGTCATCAGTTATCCGTAGTTATCCGTAGTTATCAGTGATCAGTTATCCGTTACCAATTATCAGTTATCAGTTATCAGTTATTCTAAAAACCCAGTTTTTAAAAACTGGGTTTCTAAAATACTTGAGCAACCTTGTACAAGTACTTATTTACGCCGCAATTAACTGATAACTGATAACCGAATCAATGGATATCCCGCCAATATTCTTTCTTCAGAGCAACGCTAAATCCCAAGAAAATAAACAGGAATAACAATACCTTCCAACCCAAACTATGTCGTTCCAGTTTAGCTGGTTCACCAATGTATTCAAGGAAATTGACTAAATTACGCATATCCTTTTCATACTGTTCAGCTTTTTCCTTATCAGCTGGATTGACTAATTCCAGTTCTATCACCTCATGGGAATGTCCTTGAGCATCGGTTTCGCTTTTGTGAACCGCTTTTTGCCAACCTTGCTGCTCCCATAAAACGTGCGGCATACCCACATCCTTAAATACCAGGTTATTAACGCCCATTGGACGTGATGGATCTAAGTAAAAACTCAGCATATAGGTATACAGCCAATCAGTGCCACGCGCACGGGCAATCACACTCAAGTCAGGCGGTGTGACACCAAACCATCTTTCCGCGTCATCTTGATCCATAGCAATGGTTATGGTTTCACCGACTTTTTCAGCACCAAACATAAGGTGTTCTTTTAAGTCATCATCCGTCAAACCTAAATCCTTGCCAATTCGCTGAAAACGAGCATATTGCAAAGAATGACAGCCCATACAATAGTTCACAAACAGTTTCGCACCTGTTTGCAATGAAGCTTGATCAGTGATGTCATTGTTCGCCTGTTGCAGTTCAACACCACTTGAGGCAAAAGCCATCGTTGGTAATAACCAGGTCAAAGCAAAAATTAATCGTTTCATTAGTCGGTCACCCTCTCTGGTACAGGCTTGGTTTTATCTATTTTAGAATACCAAGGCATTAACAAGAAAAATGCAAAGTAGATAATGGTAAATATCTGTGCAAAGAGAGTCTTCATTGGCGTAGGAGCTTGCATACCTAAGTAAGCCAGTCCAAAAAAGCTCACGACGAACAAGCTTAAAGCCAATTTAAAAATCCAGCCTTTATAACGAATAGACTTGACCGGACTCCGATCTAGCCAAGGCAAGAAAAATAAAACCACAATAGAACCACCCATCGCTATCACGCCAAGAAATTTATCAGGTACGGCACGCAAAATAGCATAAAACGGGGTAAAATACCACGATGGTGAAATGTGTTCAGGTGTTTTCATGGGATCAGCGGGGAAAAAGTTATTATGTTCAAGGAAATAACCTCCCATTTCAGGCGCGTAGAATATCACAGCGCAAAAGATAATCGCAAACACTGTTACACCGACAATATCTTTAACCGTATAATAAGGATGAAACGGAATACCATCTAAAGGAATGCCCGTTTTTGGATCCTTGTTCTTCTTGATTTCAATACCATCAGGATTATTAGAACCCACTTCATGTAAGGCAATAATATGTACCACCGCTAAAACGAGTAAAAGCATTGGCACTAAAACCACATGATAAACAAAGAAACGGTTTAAAGTCGCGTCTCCAATAACATAATCACCGCGAACCCACACTGCCAAGTCTTCACCAACATAAGGAATGGCTCCGAATAGGGATATAATCACCTGCGCTCCCCAAAAAGACATCTGTCCCCACGGTAATAAATAGCCAAAGAAAGACTCCGCCATCAAGCACATATAAATGAACATCCCGATAATCCACAAGAGTTCACGCGGTTTTTTATAGGAACCATACAGCAAGGCCCTGAACATATGCAAATAGACAACGATAAAAAAGAACGAAGCCCCAGTTGAGTGCATATAACGAATCAACCAGCCATAATCAACATCACGCATGATGTATTCGACTGAAGCAAATGCTAAACCGGCATCAGGCTTATAATTCACCGCTAGAAAAATACCGGTGATAATTTGCAATACCAACAGCACTAAAGCCAATGAGCCAAAGTAATACCACACATTAAAATTCTTTGGCGCATAATATTGTGCGAGATGTTCATTCCACATCTTGGTTAAAGGAAAACGGGTATCAACCCATTCCAAACTAGCAGTAAGCATTTTGTTCATTAAGCCACTCCTCCTTCTGAACTATCAACACCTACCAAAATACGAGTATCGCTAAGGTAAGTGTAAGGTGGGACAACCAGATTAGTTGGAGCGGGTAGACCTTGATACACCCGCCCGGCTAAATCAAATTTAGAACCATGACAGGGACAAAAAAAGCCGCCTTTCCAATCATCGTCAATATCAGCACCGGCCGGATCATCCGTTTTGACATAAGTTGGCGAACAGCCTAAATGTGTACAAATGCCTATTACTACCAAATATTCAGGCTTAATAGAACGAGCCGGATTTTGAGCATAGCCCGGTTGCTGGCTTATGACATTTGAATCTGGATCACTCAATTTGGCATTTAAAGTGGGTAAATCGGCCAAATGTTTTTCCGTGCGCCTAACGACCCAAACCGGTTTACCGCGCCATTCTACAATTATTAATTGACCCGCTTCCATCTTACTAATATCAACTTCAACCGGGGCACCGGCAGCTTGAGTTTTAGCGCTCGGTCGTAAGGACATGACAAAAGGCACAGCCGCAAAGCCTACTCCGACTGCACCCACAACCGTTGTTGCCGCCACTAAAAACCGGCGTTTACTTTTATCATCAATAGCTTCAGTCATATTTTTAGTTTCTACATTGGTCACACCTGTGGTACTCATCTAAGTTATGTTCTCCTTTATATAGAGTAGTTAATGTTTTAGATAAAAATTTTGATTCTCAAATGCCATCTATTCTTATCTAAGTTTTCATCGTTTCTTTTTACAAAAGAAATGCAAGGAAGTCAACACGGGGAAAAGGGACTTTTTCAAATAAACTGTTTTTTAGCCTCAAGAAAAAATTCAAATCTCGAACCGTGCTTAACTTAGTATAAATTATAAAATCCTTTTTTTAATTTTTTTAAACAATTATTTTTGATGTAAGAATAATATTTTATATTAAATTGATATGGATGCAGTTCCTTTTTTATTACGATTTATACTATAACATAGAGACTACAATACTAAAATTCCAATAATATCAATAATACCTTGTGTACATCAATTTTGCGAAAATCTAAAATGCCATCAGAATGACTATTAAAAAATAGTATACAGCTTCAAGCATTTCAAATTAGTATATCCTTTTTGTCAACAAATGTATTTTTAGATGTTTTGAATGTTGGGAATAAACTGGATGTTCAAGTTTTTGATGTTATTTGACTTAGCGAGGATTTTGAGCCTTGAAATATACAACCCATTGATTTTCAAAGTTATTTAGTTTTTAGAACCTAAATTATGTTTCTTTTTAAATTAAGGATTTATCAAAATTTATGTCAATTCTAAATTCATAATTGTACAATCTTATGTAATTATAGTATTATAACCGATATTTCAATTTTTAAGTAATTATCAATATTTGATGTTCAAGTTTTTGATGTTATTTGCCTTTGCATTGATTTTTATTTAACTTGAGCTTCAAGTTTTTAAACCCTAAATTTTATAATGCTTATTCATCCCCTACTTTCGCAAGGGGAACAAAAAAACGTGAACATTGAGTTTTAAAGTTATTTAGTTTCCTTTGCCCTAGCAGATGATCTAACAATAGCAATGCGTAAAAAGAAAAAACACTTCCCAAACCAACCTATTGGAATATTAGAAACTAAGGCAGCAGATTTATTAGCAAAGGGCCGTCATAAAGAAGCGATAGAAATTTATAAACAATTACTAAAAAAACAACCACGCTCATCATGGCAAGCTGCACTAGCAAAAGCCTACCTGTTACGTGCCATCGCTTTGGCAAACAAAGGCATGTATAAAGAGGCGGTGGTATTGTGGGAAAACAGGGCAAATTTATGTACAGATAAAGCATGTTTTGATCAATATATCCACTGGCTCATCAAAGCCGGTCACCATATCAATGCGACTCATTTATTAATGGAATCTGCTGAGTCTTTACCAGATGATGTGACATGGCCCTTGTGGGCTCATATTGGTGCTTTACTACTGGTCAAATCTCAAAATTTGCTGGATATTCTCCCTGCGGATGCGGCTTTACTTAAACATTATACGCTCATTAAAGCGGCACTGGATGCTTATTATCGTGAAGAAGATACCACTACCCTGGAATTTCTTAAACAAATTCCATTCCGTTCGCCCTACCGGGATCTTCGTACCATTTTAAATGCACTATTAATTATTCATTCCGATCCTAATGGAGCCAATGTGTTATTGAAAAAAGTGCATAAGGATTCACCGTATGCTTACTTTGCCCAATTGATACAACTAGCAGGGGAATCTGAAGAAATATTATTAGAAGGACTATCTAAACTAGAGCATCACGAAGTTTCATTCATAGCCCATCTGAAAGGGTGGGATAAAGAACGAATGAAAGTGATCTCCATGTTGCAAATAGCCGCTAAACGAGATAGCCACAAAGCACTAATGGAAGTGGTGATTGCAAATCGTCTGATTTTTGGTGAAGACTATAGTCGTCAATTTTGTATGGCTTTATTGCCCAGTTACCCTGCTGGAATCAAATTTTATGAAAGAATATTTGGAACATTATCGGCTTATGAAAAAAATCGTATTATCGCTTTGAACTATGAACAAAAGGGACAATCTTATACCGCTGAAAGATACTGGCGTTCTTGTGCCGAAAATCTTAAGACCAGGATAGAATCTGACACTGCCCAGAAAATCGCCTTCATTTTGCGTCATATTGTTGAAATGATTGAAAAACGAGGAGATACAGATGATGATGATGTGCCGGCGGTTCTCACAGAAAGCCTAGCACTAGAGCCGGACGATAAACCCAGTTATTTAAAATTAATTCAATGGTATCAACACCAAAACGATAAAAAGAATTATCAAAAATGGATCGATGCGGCTATTAAACAATTTCCTTTGGACAGTGAGGTATTATTTTTAGCCATGGAAGCTGCAACCAGCAAAAAAGCTTTTAAAAAAGCGGCATCTTTAGCGAAAAAATTGCTAAAAGTCGATCCAATTAATGTTAAGGCGCGGCAAATGGCTAAATTTTCGCATCTATCCCATGCCCGTAAATTAATCCAATTTGGTAAATATATTAATGCACGTAAAGAATTAGAGCAAGCCACACAATTTGAAAGGAGCAATCAGCGTAGTGGCGTAGTGCAAATTAATCAAGGCTTATTGGAATTACAAGCTTCAGGATTTATCAAACCTAAAAAGCGACAGGCAAAAAAAAGAATACAACCGGGTTTGCTAGAAGCACAGTGTCAAAATGGGAGCAATCCAAAATCTGTTGTGCCAAATCCCAAATCCCTTGAATTACTTCAAGAAGGAGTGCAACTGGCGGGTGGTGGTATTATAGGACAATTTCGGGTCATCGTGGAAAGTAAAAGTCAGGCTCTGGAAACGACTGAGATTTTACCCTTGCTGTTTCCACAAAATAAACGTACACCTTTACCTACTCGGCATGAAGTGTTAGAATTGGTCAATTCGATCAATACCTATACTAAGGAGGGTATTACTTTTTTAAAGGAAGCTGTGGAGCAAGTGAAAGAGCCACTTCTTCGGGCGATGAAACTGAAATTTTCTCAAGAAGAAATACTGAGCTTATGTCAATCTCTGAAAAATGTGGCACACCAGCCATTACTAAAACAATGTGCTGATCGTGCATTAAAACGTTGGCCTGGTCACCCAAGCTTTTTTTACTACCAAGTCTATGGTAAAGCCAATGCTAATATTTATCAAGTATCTATGCAGGATATAGAACGTCTTAAAAATGCGGCAGAAAAAGCAGAAGCCAATGGTGATAAACGCACATCAACGATGATTATAGGATTTTTAAATCAATTCGAGCAAAGTCTGCCGCCTTTTTTAAATCCTTTTGATGGGGATGATTTTGATGATGATGCTAATGAATTGAATGCTATAGAAGCTATATTAGATAAGAACCGGCTTTCCCCCAATGAACTTAGAAAATTTATGGAACGCTTGGAAGAAATGGGATTAGATCTACCAGATTTTGATGTACCCCTTCCCCGTTCATCTAAACTTGATAAGGAACGGAAAAAACGATGAAAACGCCTTTTGATATTCTTGATATCAATGAAGATGCCAGCGATAAGGCTATAAAAAAAGCCTATTTACAAAAAGTGCGGCAATATCCGCCGGAGCGAGCACCAGAGCAATTCCAGCGTATTCGCGCCGCCTTTGAAGCGATCATGAATCGACAGCAACGTTTGAAATATCAATTGTTTCACCACGAGGTTCCGAGTTTCAGCACTTTATTGGGACGTGGACTGCAAATAGGTAAACCACAACGTCCACCGAAGGAAGTACTGATTCAGGCTTTGAACCAAAGTTTAAATAATGGTTAGGCAACTCGCAAATAATAATAGACATTGTACCGATTTAATTTTACAGCTTGATTTAATTATTTTTAAAAATAATTTTAGATAAATCAATGAATTACATTAAATTAGTCTAATGTCTATTTTTTTTTGCGAGTTGCCTTAAGAACGGGCAAAAATTTTCCGCCTCAGAATAAATTTTAAGGCGAGCATTTTGCAAAATGCTCACCGTATTTCTAACACGCTAAAACTAAATAACCATTAACAATACAACAATTAACAATTAACCATTAACCATGATGGATGACTCCACCAAAGAAAAACTGATAGAGCAATTCCGCGAATACTTAGAAACTTATCAAATCAACGGGGAACCTCAACAAGCCGATCTATTTTCCTTGTTTACTGAATTGGCGGCTTTACGTAATGAAGTTAAACTGGAATCGCGTCAAGTCAAAAATGCCCTGGATATGTTCAAAGCCACTTTTGATACCGTACAATCTAGTTATGAGCAATCTCGCCTTGAATTAGAGCATTGCCGCAGTGAACAACGTCATAAAATCAATGAGCTCACGCGTTCCCTATTGCTCGCATTTTTAGAAGTTTATGATCGCCTAGAGGCTGGTATGAAAACCCTTAAAAACTATACTCCCTCATCCTGGAGATATTTTTGTAAACGGGAGAACCGCTTGATTCAGGGTTTGCAGGATGGACAAGCGATGACACTACGACGGTTAGATCAATTGTTAGCCCGTTATCGGGTACGTCCTTTGGAAGTACTCAACCAAACACTTGATCCCCACTGTATGCAAGCAGTTGAAATTGATTCGCAGCCGCATATTGGAAACGGAATTGTGACCGGTGAGCTACGCAAAGGGTTTATGTGGGAAAATGAGATACTCCGTCCGGCTGAAGTAAAAGTTAATAAAATTACTTCTTAATGCTTAGGATTCAGGATTTAATAAATCCGCATTCCTAAATGCTTAATGGTTAATGTTCAATGATTAATGATTAGCGTGTTAAAAATACTATTTTTTAAAAAAAATAGTATTTTTTTTAAACAGGTATATTAGTTTATAAAAATCATTTAAGCATTAACAATTAACAATTAGCAATTAACAATTAACAATTAACAATTAACAATTAACCAAGATATGAGTGAAATAATTGTTGGTATTGATTTAGGGACGACCAATTCCGAAATCGCTATTATAAAAGATGGAAAAATAGTCGTTATTGAAGATGCAGGGCGAAAAATTTTACCATCCTTTGTAGGTGTTGGTGAAAATAATGACATTTTGGTAGGTGAACCGGCCAAAAACCAATATGTGCTCTATCCAGAACGCACTGTCAAGTCCATTAAACGCCGCATGGGAGAAGAAATTAAGGTAGAAATGGCTGAACAAGCCTACACACCACAAGAAATTTCAGCGATTATATTAAAGCATCTAAAAAGCATTGCTGAGGCTTATTTAAATCACCCCGTACATAAAGCGGTTATCACCGTACCTGCCTATTTTTCAGACGCACAGCGTCAGGCAACACGCGAAGCGGGCGAAATTGCGGGTTTAGAAGTGGTTAGAATGATCAATGAGCCTACGGCGGCAGCACTTTCTTACGAAGCTGAACAAAAGGCACATAAACGCATTTTAGTTTATGACTTGGGCGGTGGTACTTTTGATGTGTCCGTTGTCAATATTGAAGATGATGTCGTCGAAGTTGTTGCCAGTCACGGTAATAATAAATTAGGAGGGGATGACTTTGACCAAAAAATCATTGATCATATCGTCGAACATCTCCAAGGTAAATCGGGTATAGATATTCAGCAATCGCGTCAGGTAATGGCACGTATTAACCGGGCTGCTGAAGTTGCAAAACAGAGCTTGTCTGACCAACCCTTTGTGACTATTGAGGAGGAATACTTAGACGAACAAGACGGAACGCCTATTCATCTCTCCTTAGAATTATCCAGAGATGAATATGAAGATATGATCGCAGACTACATTGACGAGACTTTGGAAGCTATACATATCGCCCTCAACGGTGCGAATCTCACAGCATCTGATATTGATGAAGTGTTACTGGTTGGGGGTAGTACACGCACCCCATTGGTGAGTAAACGCTTAAAAGAAGAATTTCGGAAACAACCTCGTATATCAGTAGACCCTGATCTGTGTGTTGCGACAGGTGCTGCCATTCAAGCCGCGATGATTGCCGGTACAGATTTAACCGCTTCTGCGGTTTTAGTGGATATCACGCCTTATACTTATGGTACCAGTGCCCTGGGGGACCTTCATGGGGAAATGTATCCCTATATGTATGTTCCTATTATCCATAAAAACAGTTCTTTGCCCTTGTCCAAAACGGAAGTATTTTATACTGTTATGGATAATCAAGAAGCCGTGGAAGTACGAATTTTTCAAGGTGAAGAGTCTGATGCCCTTAACAATATCCAAATTGGTGAGTTTATGGTAGAAGGGCTAAATCAAGCACCCCAAGGGAATCCCATTCTTCTGAAATTGGAACTCGACTTAAATGGCATTTTACATGTGTCGGCGAAGGAAAAAAAGACAGGTTTAGAAAGAACTATCGTCATTGATAATGCTATATCGCGCTTTGAAGAAGATGAAATGGCTGCAGCCAAGGATCGCATTAAAGAAATATTTGGTGAAGGGGGTGAGGGTGCCATTGTGGTTAATAAAAAAGCCGAAACTCACCATCTGGTTGTACAAGCCCGTGCGCTAGTCGAAAAAGCGGAACGCATGTTAGAAGATGCTTCTCCAGAAGATCGAGAAGATATCGTGGATGTGGTTGAGGTTATCAATGATGCAATTACTCAAAAAGAATTTGAGGCACTTTCGGCCCCAATGGAGCAGTTGTCTGATATTCTTTACTATTTGGAGTTGTGATGGAACGTTGTCCTATATGTAAAGCGCGTCTTAAGTTAGACAGAACTGACTGCCCCCGTTGCAACACCGATTTATCACAGCCTCTACGCATTGAACATATTGCTAAAAATCTATGTTATCAATCTATTATGCAATTAGGTGCGGAAAACGAAGGTGATGCTGTTAGGACTGTAGAACAGTCTCTTCAGTTAAAACATGACCCGTTTGCGTTGGCATTGCGAGATTTTATACGACATAGGTGCTTATATTAAGTAGGTGACGAGGTTTGAGTTTTTTGAAGAAAAACTAAAACCTCGAAACCACCCTACCTAAAATGTTAATAAACTTTTGTAGACCGACTTAATACGGTTTGATGATTGTTGAGTATTAAAACGACTTGAAATTGTTTGTCAACGATAATATTATAGGTATGTACGCAAAAATTTATTAACATTTTGTTTGGGGGGCAATGGGTTTTCTTGTCCACCTAAACAGTTACCTAATAACTTAAAGGGCAAATAATCAGCCCTTGTGAAATGATTTTCTTGATAATCTATAAGATTATTTTTGTTCAATGCCTTATCGGATTTTACCCAATTCCTGATAATGTCTGAAAAATGATTGAGGAATAAAATGAACAACGAATTTGCTAATTTGGTTATAAAATACATGAAGCGCGAGCGTTTTACTGATAGTACGCTCGCCCATCGACTTCATGTGAAGCGAGAAACTATTTTTCGCTGGCGAAAAGGCGGAATCAGATCCCCTAAATATGATACGATCATAGAATGTGCTGATGCATTTAACTTAAACCCGGTAGAACGTAACGAATTTTTTACTTCCTCGGGATGGCCTGATCCAAAAGCCAAATTGATACTTGATTCTCAACAAGAATACGTTACAGATGATAATGCTGCCAGTTTTGAGGTTCATGAAGAATCGCAGGATGATGAAAATTCGCCACTTACTCCCATTACGACACGTCCTATTAGTAACCCACGTCAGTTTTTTGGGCGTAGAGCGTTAGTTGACAGGATTTTTAGTGTTTGGAAAAAAATCCCCCTTGAACATGTTGCCATTGTGGGACCAAAACGAAGCGGTAAAACCTCATTGCTTAACTATATGATGCAAAATACGACTCAGTTCAAACAAAAATACGACTGGGTGTTTGTGGACTTTGACAATGTGCGAATGCAGCAATTGGACACACTGTTGCCTTATATACTTGATGAATTGAAATTAGACACGTCAGATTGTGATTTGATTAACTTCACGACGAAGCTTGAAGATGACCTCAAAAAACCCGCCGTGATTATGATGGATAATATTGAAAGTGGCATACAATCATCAGAGTTGGATGACGCCTTTTGGAATAATATGCGTTATCTGGGTAGTCACGTTGAAAAATTGGGATTTTGTGTCGCTTCCCGTTATTCCTGTACTCAGTTGGAAGAACTGGCAATCGCTCAGGATAAATCTTCACCTATTTATAACGTATTTGATGAAGTCAAGCTAGGCCCTTTGACAGAAAAAGAAGGACGTACATTTTTACAACGTACCTCACTTCCCAAAAAGGATGCAGGATGGATCTTGCAACAGAGCCACTATTGGCCTGTCTTACTCCAAGAACTTTATAAAACACAACTTGAAAGCGATGATCGTCACGATTGGAAAAAAGTTGGTTTGGAAAAGACTAAACGTTATCAGTATCTGTGGGCTTCTGATTCTGCTTGAGGGCTAATCGTTTGAGTTTTAAACCTGACAGGTTTTTAAAACCTGTCAGGTTTGTCGTTTATAAAAAAACGCATTTTTTAAGAAAAATTTCAGGGCAAAATGTATGTATTCAACGACAACTTTTCTTTATCGCAATTCATTTTTAGCTACCTTTCAACTGCTTTTTTGGCTAGTTTTCCGCCCGTCTGCTTGGCAAGCAACAGTCGCCCATATTGATCCTGATTTGCCACCCGATTTTGCATTATCTAAACTGAGCCTGAAACATTGGCGGCATCCTATTTTACGACGTTTATTAGGATTAATATATGTCGTTGGACCGATTCTGACGGGAATTTTTGTGGGATTGTGGCTATGGTGGCTCAGTGAAGATTTGACTTTAATCGTTAGGGGTGTCATTTATGCAATCTTTTTAGGTTTCATTGGTGGTTTAACTTGTGGTATTACAGTCTCTGTTGCTTTTGGCTTTGTTGCAAGTATAATAAGTAGTTTGTTGATTGGTTTATCCTTTGGAATGGATGAAGCAGAATGGTACAAAGCCGCTATTTCATCAGGGATATTGGGTTTCAGTCTAGCTTGTAGTGTTTTACTCAGTTTAGCATCAGAATTATCCAGAGAACCCATCCTAAAAAGTCGTTGGTTTTGGGCAGGTAGTATAGTTTTAGTATTAACTCTCATTATCATTATGACCAATGGGCAGTACAATCCGATGATGGGTGGCATTTCAAATGGTTTATTATTTGCGCTATTATTTGCCTTGCCTTTTCTCTTAGTGCAATATTTAGCCAGGAATTTAATGGCTGGCATTGTCGCAGGTTTGTTAGGAAGTGGGGGGATTTATGTGGCTTTTTTTATCGGGCGACACCCTGATAGTTCCATACTTTTATCTAGTTTAATGGCATTGGCTTTTGGTTTCTCACATAGATGGTGGCTACAGGAGCCTGATGTTATTGCAGATAAAAAAATTGAGATGCCTTATATTACAGGTGTTCCCCTTACGCTACAAAATAAATGTCTTTTTGTTGGGCGCACTAATGTCAGCAACCGTATTGAATTATTATTACAGGCGCAACGTAGTCCTCCTATTTTACTTTATGGACAACGGCGCATGGGAAAAACTTCGCTTTTGATTTTTTTAAAAGATTTATTACCCGATAATTATATACCTTTATTTATTGATTTTCAGGGACCTGTTTCATCAGCTAGCGATTATAGTGGCTTTTTATATACTATCAGCCGTGCAATTATACGGTCAGCGAGTAAAACTCGACAATTAGAATTACCCATCCTTAAGCGAAATACTTTACAGAATGATCCATTTACTGAATTTGATGAATGGCTGGATTGTGTTGAGGCGTGTGCAGAAGATCGTGTTTGGCTACTCACTTTTGATGAATTTGAAGCTTTAGAACATGTTTTTGAAAAAAGGCGTTTAGATAGAAATTTAGTATTGGGGATGTTTCGTCATATCATTCAACATCGCCCACATTTTAAAATATTGATTGCAGGGGCTTATCACTTGGATGCTTTTCCCCATTGGGCTAACTATTTAATTAATGTTGAAACGGTCAAGCTGACTTATTTACAGGAAAGTGAAGCAATACAACTTATTGAACAAACCGTAAACCATTTTTCACTTCGTTATACGCATGATGCCACACAGCGTATTTTAACCATCACTCATTGCCACCCGGCTTTGATACAATTGTTGTGCAAAGAAATTGTATTTTTAAAAAACCAACAACCACATTTAAATAGAAATGTTGTACAATTAGAAGATGTTGAATTTGCAGTTCCTAATGCTTTGGAAAGTGGTAAAAATTATTTTATTCATATCACAAAAACTTCATCATTGGAGGAACAAATATTGCATCTTATAGCAATGAAATCAAGTTTAGATTCTGTTCTGGATGAGGTAACATTAGCTAAAGAATGCCCTTCAGACGAACTTGAAGGCTCCTTATCAAATTTGTTAAAACGTGAATTAATTGAATTAACTTCGACTGGTTATCGCTTTCAAGTAGAATTTATACGAAGATGGTTTATTGAGCTATAACTTGATTGTCGTTCTAGCTTTTGAAAAAACAGAGTCAATTTTTTTGTAACAAACATAAAAAAAGGATATAATATGCAAAAGTTATAATAAAAAAATTATGACAGGAATCAGTATCAATGTGGTTAAGCCATTTTTTTTTTTCGATTTGAAAATTCAACCTCGTCACTCACAAATCCAACACCAAAAGGGCAGCAAATTATGAAACATCCCTTTGTATTTAAAGTAGAAAAATCTGTAGAAGCCATTTTGTACATTGGACAAAACGTTGAGGAACCTACATTCCATCGTATTTCTAAAGTTATGTATTTTGCTGATAAGAACCATTTGGAAAAATATGGACGTTTTATTTGCGGTGACAGTTATGTGGCTATGAAGCATGGTCCGGTTCCCAGCGGTACTTATGATATTTTGAAGACAGTGCGTGACGATGGTTTTGCTCCTTTAGCTGATATCAACGCTGCAAAACAAGCCTTTGTTGTGGTTGATAAATTTTTGGTGAAACCGCTCCGCGAAGCTCGTGAGGATTGTTTCAGTGAATCTGATTTAGAATGCTTGAATCATGCCATCAAACAATACGGGCTTTTATCATTTAGTCAGTTGACGGATTTAAGTCACGATCAAGCTTGGCAAACAACAGACGAAAATGATTATATTGACATTGAACAAATCGTAGCTGTTCTGAATACTGATTATTTACTTGATTATTTGCTTGAACCTTACCCTGAATAATATATTCCTCCCTTACTCCCCTGAAATCTATCTATCAATTTAATTAGTCTTAAATAAAATTAGCCATTTTAAAGGTACTTGATAATTCTATCTTTTGCCCAAAGAAATTAAAATAGTGGTGATTTATTATTTATATTTTGAGTTATCAAGTTTTCGGATTTTCAAAGGCTGGGCAACCACAAGGGTGTGCAGCCTACAAATCCTCGATAACTGTAGCTTAAGATTTTTGGATAGCCTTTATTTTTACGAGTTGCCTAAGTCATTTATTTTTTTGATTGAATTTATCAAGGTTTATTGACAAATGTTTAAAAATAGTCTAAATAAAGTATTAAGCATAAGATTCACTTTTTATTATAACTTTTTATAAAGTGTGTTTTTTTTTAATACTCGTTTTCGTTTAAGATTGTCTAAGTGTAATACATAGGCTTAATAAGTGCTATTCATTTGGTTAAAGGATTTATTATTGTTATAAAAAATATTGCCTTATAAATATTGGCATGGCTTAATTTAATCTTAGATTTCCAAACCAGCTGCGAGTGTTTGTTCTATTTATAGAAAAAACTTGCAGCTTTTTTTTTGCTTAATTTTTTTTAAGGTTTATTTTTTTTAAGGTTTATTTTTTTTGATGAGGTTTTTTTATGACGAAAAAACGACAAGAGAGATTTATTCGGGAGAATATTTTGCCCTGGCAACTTTTTAGGTTATTTTGCCAATTTACAACACCACCCAAAAATAAACATTTACTTTTGGTGGGCACTTATCCACATCCATTACTTTTGATGGTAAATTCTAAAATACACCCTTATATAAAGAGTCGAGCTTATTTAAAATCAAGTCAAGTTTCATTAAAAGCCAGTCAACATTACTTTTTGGCACATGATTCTTACATTGATTGTCGAGAGGTTTATACGGCTTTGACTTTGAATGACATTGTGACTCAAGTACAAACTGATAGGCAGCGAATAAGGGGATTCGTTAATGAAGAAACGCAGGATCAAGTGATTGCTGCTATTAAGGCTTCTCAAGTCTTAGAAAAACAGTATAAAAATTTAATACTGGCTGAATTTGCTAATGATTAATGATTAACTACTGAGGCTCAGGCGAAATTATTGCTTTAAAATAAATTCTAAGGCTAAAAGCTAAGGTTAAAAACCGTTTTGCAAGAGCCTCTATTAAGGTTTAAAATTTTTAATACCTAAGTAGTTACAATTAATCATTAACTATTAACCATTAACCATTAACCATTTAGAAAAATGATGGATATTGCTGCTATTCAAACGCTCATTAATCCCGATATGCAAGCTGTTGATGCTTTGATTCGGAAACGTTTACATTCTGATGTTGCATTAGTTAACCAAATAGGGCATTACATTATTAATAGTGGCGGTAAACGCTTACGCCCGATGTTATTGTTGTTAAGTGCCCGTGCTTTTGGTTTTCAGGGAACGCATTTGATCAATTTAGCGGCTGTTATTGAGTTTATTCATACTGCCACTTTGCTACATGATGATGTGGTTGATGCTTCACAATTGCGGCGCGGGCAGGAAACGGCTAATAGTGTCTGGGGTAATGAAGCCAGCGTGCTGGTGGGAGATTTTTTGTATTCGCGGGCTTTTCAAATGATGGTTGAAGTCAAAAGTATGCGCGTGATGGAAATTCTATCGGATGCCACTAATATCATTGCACAGGGAGAGGTGTTACAATTACTTAATTGCCATGAGCCTAATACGACTGAAGCAGATTATTTGCAAGTTATACGTTCTAAAACGGCAAAATTATTTGAGGCTGCGACACAATTAGGAGCCGTTATTAGTAAGCAATCAAGTGAATATGAACAAGCAATGGCAGCGTATGGGATGCACTTGGGTACTGCTTTTCAGTTGATTGATGATGTGTTAGACTATAGTGCAACTGCTGAAGAAATGGGTAAAAATGTGGGAGATGATTTAGCGGAAGGTAAACCCACTTTGCCATTGATTTACGCGCTCAAGCAAGGAACATCGGCTCAACAGCAGGTACTACATGAGGCGATTTCAAAAGGGGGAAAAGAATTTATTGGTGATGTGATTAAAGCAATTGTATCAACGGGTGCGATTGAATATACTAAAAACGTGGCTCAAAAAGAAGCGGGTATGGCAATGTCGGCATTGACGGATTTACCGAGTTCGCCTTATGCTGATGCTTTGTATGCGCTTGCAAAATTTTCGATTGTTCGCACTTACTAGTTACGCTCGTTGGTGAATTTGTGAAAAATGGTGAAAAGCGAAAAAAGAAATCCGATTTTTGAAAAAAATCTGATTTCTACTGAAAAAAGCTTGACATTTTCTAAAATATCATTTAGAATGTGATAATTAAGCATTAATAAAAACGGGGTGTGGCTCAGCCTGGTAGAGCATTGCCTTCGGGAGGCAAGGGTCGGAGGTTCAAATCCTCTCACCCCGATCAATTTTAAGGCTACTTAATTTGGGTACCTACTCATGAAAAAAGCCCCTGTTCAGGGGGCTTTTTTTGTGAGTGACTATCTTAATTCTTCGCTATATAAATTAGGGCTCAGAAGAATACAATTTCCCTTCATCAACTTTGTCAATCCAAGGCAAATTATTTTTTTCCCACCCTTTAGTGCCATCTACTACGCTGTATACCGTTTTATAGCCCACCAAGGCTAATTTATTGGTTGCACCAGCACTCCGATTACCGTTACGACATATTAGGATAATGGTATTTTGTTTGTTTAAACCATTTTCCTTAAGTTGCTCATCAATATCGTTGGCAAAATTCTTGTTGATAGCCGCTTTTTTATTATCGCCTCTGTATACATAAGGAATGTGAGCATCCACTTGGGCAGGCATACCCCCTTTAACAAGTTCAGCTCGGGTGCGAGTATCAACCAATAAGATGTTCTTACTGTCCTTTTTGAGTAAGTCAACTGCTTTGCTGCTAGTTAGATAAAGCTCTAATTGCGTCTTCTTTTTGTCAGGTAAATCGGCAGTTGGTGAAATTGCACAGCCGATGAACGTACTAAAAATAATTAGAACAATAACGATTTGAAAAAATTGGTGCATGACTTTCATTGTGACTAAACTCCTTTCGGTAAGTTGTTACTTTAGTTAGGCACAGCAATACAATCTGCATATTCTTCCTGAAGTTCTTCTGATCCTTCTTTACGGGCTTTATCAGGACTCGTGGATGGATGAATTTTAGAATCTTCTAGCTCATCTACAATACAGCCTGCCGTTACAGCACTGGGTTTGCTCGTGGAGTCGGAAACAACGGCTGTTCCACCGCCGCAAGAAATCAGTAAGCCACTTGTTCCAAGTAAAAGGCAAGCCGCCGCGAAATTGAATTTTGAAATTGTCATCTTTTTTCCTTCTTGTCATAATGCCTATTGAATGTAATAGGTATTTTATGTGTAAAATAAAACTTGTGTCAATGGACAGAAATTAAGCGTTTTAAAATTAAGCACCTAAAGTAAGGGCAGACACGCAGGTCTGCCCCTACAAAATCATAAGTATTCATTCGCCCGGATTTCAACTAAAAACCAAACTTATAATCCAACATGAGCCAAAATTTAGTCGTATCGCCTACTGGGGTACCTGCATCATCACCTTCCATATAATAGGCAACCTTGGCCATCATGCCCAGGTTCTTATTTAGCTTAGGTGGGACGTAAACGAGATCAAGTTCACTGCCGTAATCATCACCCCCATCGTCACTTTCAAAGATGTGATAAAAAGCCAGGACTTTCCCAACCTGTTTATTGACGTATCCCAAAGTGAAATTGGTATCGACCAATCCCTTCACCGGTGTTTTTAGGAATCTATCGGCAAAACCGTTCATGGCATGAAGGGTTGCTAAGGGCGTTGAAAAAGCCCCCCCTCCATCTCCTTCTTTTTCGCCAAGCACCTCATAAGCGGCACCTAAAACTATGCCATTATAATTGGCTTTTACGCCCAATTTATAATACTGTGCTTCTTGATCGGGTTTGATATCACCCATCGTTTCTTCTTCAAAGGAGGGTTTGTCTTGAAGGGCGTATTCAGCTTCATAACTGAGTTTAGCACCGGAAAATTTTTGACCGCCGGTTGCTCTTATACCAATGGTATCATGAATGGAAGCCAGCATATAGCCATAACCCGTCAATTTTAAGGCAGGTGCAACGGTGTAGGAAGCATTAAGTAGAACCGAATTGGTATCCAGTTTACCATTCTCCGTTATCTTGTTGACTCTTTTGACATAAGCAGCCGCGAGATTCAGGTTTTTAACACTGTTGTTAGTCACTAACAACAAATCAAAAGTTTGTGGCATCTGTCTCCAACCAACATGACCAATAAACCGTTGATTGTCAAAAGTGAACATTTTTCGACCAGCTACGACAGTCGTACCGGCCTGGCTATAAGTAAAATGGGCTTGCGTCATCCGCGTCTGCGTCGGGTCCATAATGACATCATAGTCACTTTGTTCTGGTTTATAATCATCCAGAACACCAAAATGACTCACGTTGGTTGCCTCAAGGGTCATATTAAGACCCTTTGTGGAAGCAAAATTGGCAAATTTGGCACCTAAAACGGTTCTGTTAGTCAATGCGCTCGCGGCATCAGTTCCCCCATCTATATCCGCATACTCATAACGAGGGCGGAATTGTGCATAAAGCAGTGCATCGGAAAAGAGTTTAAAACCTTCACCGTTGTCCGAGGCAACGGGACCGCTGATCCCGAATAAAATACCTGCGGCAGTGAGGCTAATTTTTGAAAATTTCATTGATTCTCCTTAATTGGTGATTTTTACTTGCATAAAACACCATTGCAGTTTATCAGATAAAAAAGTTAGAAATCAAGGGGGAAAGTGAAATTTTTTAAATTTTTTTAAAACTCAACCGCTAATTGCAAAATAACCTGGGTAGCGTCTTCACCTGTTCCGCCCTCGCTTTGAGCGTAATCTTCATCAAAGGCATATTCTAAGGAAAGCGTCGTATTTTGAAAAATGCCCATTGATAAACCACCTAAATAGCGTGTTTCAGGTAATCCCAAAGCAAGAGCTTCTTCAGTCCCTTGATAGCCAAGCGCAAAAGTCATTTCTTTGTTCGCCAGCTTAAAGGTATAGCCCAGTTCAACATTCCAGGCTTTCGGCTCTGCACCGTTACCATTAAAGGCAAGATGGTCCATTTTAAATGTGTCTAAGGCCATCACGTATTCCCCTATCAAGTTCACGCCGGCAGCATTGACGATAAGATGTGCAGCTAAACCATTTACATAATCATAATCCACCAGGTAAGGTACATTATCTTCTCCCCCCAGTGCATCCGTTAAACCATCGGAATCACTGATGTCACTGATGTAGCCAATACCCAGGTCGAAACTAGCAGGACCGGTTTCCATTGCAAAACCGATTTGAGCACCGTAGTGATCAATCGTATCTCTCGCATCATCTTGAGTTGAACCGTTGAAGCCATAGATTGAACCATAAGCTCCCCCTGCTTCAAAACCTAATTGGAGGGCTTTTTCCCGTGCTTCAGCCAGCTCTAAAGTAAGCGGATCGGAGATCATATTGCTTTCAAAATTGCCAAACGGGACATACAGTTGCCCTGTTGACAAGTACACAGGCGAAGCCTCCAAATTACCGAGCGTAATAATCGCTTCATCTATTTCTAGCGGTGTCGCTCCTTCTTCATAAAGAAAGACAATTTGAGCCGTAGCCCATTTGTGTACCTGAGCTTCAATCCCTACTCCCAGTTCATCTACTATAAAATCACTGGCATCTACCTCATCATAGTCTTGGTTATAACGAGCTTCGATTTGAACTAAGCCAGTGACGGTGACACCGGTGGGCCATTCTTCAGCCGCTAATAAATGGGTATTGACTGAGCTGATAAGACTTGCTGCAATCACAATAGATTTTATTTTCAATGTTGTCTCCTAAATTGATGAAAATGATTGATTCAAATAAATAGCAAATGATAATTATTATTATATGCCAAACAAATGATAATTATTATCATTTACGAAGTCAAGTTTTTTAAATAAAAATGGGTATTTTTAAAGGTGGGCTACAATTCTGAGAGGTTTAAAGTTAATCCGTTGTACTGTCAGGCTATCCATTCGTAAATTTCCAAACCGGCAGGATCGCACTGACAGCATCCTTTATTACAAGCACTCCCTTCAAGGTGACGCACTTTGCCCTTACGTATCCAATGTTCCAACATGCCCTTTACGGCATCAGGTGTCGCATCAAGATGGTGAGCCAGATCAATCAGGGCTGCCCTTTTATTTAGAATCAAATAAGATTTCAGTTTGGTAAGATTCATGATTTTTTTTTCAACAATGTCTATAGTTAGGAATAACTGAATCAGAAATCCGATTTTTCAAAAAAATCGGATTTCTATCGACTAAATCCCAATTATTAATATATTGTGCATTGTGAATATAAAAATTGAAGAAGGTTTTTTTATCATCAGCTTTTTGATAACAATGTTCAAGAAGAATGAGGCAGTGAACCGGTATTCGTGAATTTTGCTTTTTAGCAGTGTTTCTATATCGACTAGTGATAGCAGCGTTTGATATTTTTTGGCGACTTTTCGTTGCACGGGTACTTTTATACCCAAAAAAACATCGCCTTCCCCATATTCGCCTACACCTGTTTTAAAGAAACGCTGTAAAATTTCTTTTTGTTTTGGATTAGCGAGTTGTTGGAGTTCTTGTTGGAGTTTAATTAAATGGGTAACTATACGCTTCATTAAGAAGCTCTCCATATTTTTGAAAACATTGCAGCTATTTTTTTTCTTTCCGGTAGGCTAGGAAGTGGTAAATAATTTTCAGCCATCATGACAATTAAATAACCAGAATCCACTCCCAATAATGCCATTTCTGAATTTATCAAATGAGCCATCATGTTTAACCTATACTGAGCGTACTTGATACTTTAGAAAATTCATTCTATACAGATCAACATTTTCACAATAATTGATAAAAATACGATTGAGTATAACATATTTTTTGGATAAGTTATGATATATTAAGTAGGTACAACTTCAAGAAATACGATTTTTGCCAAAAATCGTATTTCTAAACTATTAACCATTAACCGTTAACCACTAAAAATGCAAGTCACAAAGCGTACTCATTTACAAGCTAGTTTGCAAAACACCATTTTTATGGTGTTATTAATTACGATAATCAGTTTAATCGCCTGGTTAAGCACTCATTATGAAATACAAGCAGATTGGACTGCTAATAATCGGCATACCTTGTCACAAGCGAGCCATAAAGTATTGGCTGAACTCACACAACCCATTAAAATCACCGCCTATGTGGGTAAAAATAATGAGGTGCGAGTTGCTCTTAGTGAATTAATAGCGCGTTATCAACGACAGGCAGATAATATCAATCTGCGCTTTGTCGATCCCGTTTATGCACCTGATGAAGTACGTCAACAAGGTATTCAGGGCGAAGGAGAAGTTCTGGTTCATTACCAGGATAGGACCGAACATCTGGGGTTTTTATCCGAGCAAGCTTTAACTTCTGCTTTACAGCGACTAATGCGTCCCGCCCGTCTTGCGGTTTTTTTAGAAGGGCATGGTGAACGTAGTCCAACTCATTTCAAAAATCACGATTTAAGTGAATGGGCAGATGCGTTAAAAAATAGCGGTGTTCAAGTACAAGTTCTGAATGTCGGAAAAAATGCCTGGATTCTTGATGATGCTGATGTGTTGGTCATTGCGAGTCCGCGAAATGATCTATTGCCTGGCGAAATCACCTTGATCGCACATTATCTTGATCAAGGGGGGCATTTACTATGGTTAATTGACCCCACTACGTCTTTGCAAGGTTTGGAACCCATTGCGACAAAATTGGGTTTAACGGTACAACCAGGGATGATAGTTGATCCCATTAGTCAATTGTTAGGGGTTAATAATCCGGCAGTGGTTTCTATTACTACCGACGGTTATGGTGCGCATCCCGTTACATCAACATCTGGCGAATTAATCACATTATTTCCCTACGCAAGTGGCTTAATTGTAGAACCGCCAGAAGATGAAGGCTGGGAAACAACAGCTTTGCTCACGACTAACCCCCAAGTGTGGTCAGAAACAGGGAAAGAAGAAACGGTTGAATTTAACGAAGAAACCGATATTAATGGACCATTGGATATTGCTTTTGCCTTGAGCCGAGATAAACCACTAATGGACGATTCTGAAATGGATAATGAAGAAGAGGCAGTTGAAGAGGTTGAAAAAGCGGTTCACGCGGATGTTCACGACACGGAGGAAGATATTGAGGAAGATATTCATGATGATGTCTATGAAGAACAACGGGTGATTATTGTGGGCGAAGGTGATTTTCTTTCCAATGCGTTTATAGGGTACGCTGGCAATTTGGAATTAGCTTTAAACATGATGAATTGGCTAGCAGCCGATGATACGCTGATTGATATTCCAAGCAAAACTGCTATTGATTTGGATTTAGAGCTGTCTGCTAATGTCGTGATTTGGTTAGGTATATTCTTTTTATTTATTTTGCCGCTGGGTTTAATTATAACCGGTATATCTATTTGGCTAAAAAGGAGGAAAGCATAATGCGACAACGTTGGTTGCTTATTTTTATCTTGTTAGGGGTTGCACTCCTTTTAACGGTATCGGTTTTTTATACCTTAGAAAAGGAAAAATCGGTTGAATTACCTAAATTAACGGATTTAGAAGCTAATAGGGTTCTAAGTATCCGTATTGAACGAAAAGATGCGCCGCTTATTTCATTGCTGAAAAAACAGCATGACATTTGGCAAATGACTATGCCTTACCATTTGCCTGGCAATCATATTCGTATTAATCGCCTATTAGAAATGTTGTCGGCGCGTCAGTATAAGTCATTAGAAATGGCTGAATTGAATTTGGCTGAATTGAGTTTGGATGAACCTCTGGCAACGGTGAAATTTAACCAGTTGACTATCGCATTTGGGGATCGCTCGCCCATGAATGATGGGCAACGTTATGCGTTAATCAAGCAAAAGGTTTACCTGCTTGCTGACACCGTTTATCAATCCTTAAATGGTAATGCATTAGCATTTGTGAGTCTGTCGCCCTTGGGAAATAATCCCAAAATAACCGCGCTAAAAATGCCTGACTATTCAATAGTATTAAAAGAAGGGCAATGGAGTTTCACTTCAACAACCCTATCGCCGGATGAAATTGATACAAGTCAAGATGCGCTCAACACCTTTATCGATAATTGGCAACAACTGCAGGCTTTTAACGTCGAACCTTATACTGAAAGCTCAGACGAAGGGCAAATTGATATTAGCTTGCTTGACCAGGCACAAACCTTACACTTGACGATTATGTCAACACAACAAATATTTGTGCTAGGGCAAAAAGAAAAAGGTGTGCAATATCAATTACCTATTAGCCAAACTGATAAATTGTTACATTTGCCGACTAAAACCCAGGCTAACGATTGATTTCAGAAAAAAACTGACAGGTTTTTAAAACATTTTTTTGGGATTAATAGTGGGTTTCGCTATCGCTCTACCCACCCTACGCTTGCTACGCTTGCTCCTATCCGCCTTAGAATCAATTCTAAGGCTAAGAACTCAAGTCGGTTTTAACCGACATTAGCTCTTAGCATGGAAATTGATTTCCATGCGGTTTGGAACTTATGTGCATAGAATAGCCTTAATCGGGGTGAAAAATGATAGGGCATTTTGTGCAGATTTAACACCCCGGGTTTAAACACCAAGTACAACCACGATCTAACCCCTTATTATATACAATCCTTGTAGTTACTGTCGTTTTAGCTTTTCACTACCTTTACAGCACTACCAAAAAAGAGAGCTAAAAATGACTGATTATTTTCAACAATTATGGGCGGATTTAGTGCGACTTTGTCGTGCAGATCCTCGCGTTTTAGCCACTTGGCTTGATAAAGATAAAGAAAAAATTCAGTCTTGTCTGATTTGGCTTATTTTGGGGAGTAGTCTCTATGGAACTTCAATAGGTTTGTGGCGGGCACCGTTACAAAGTTTTTATGTCGCCATAAAGTTTCCGCTGCTCATTATTTTAACAACGCTGGGTAATGCCATTATTAATGGTATGTTAGCCCAACTATTAGGTGCTAAAATCAGCTTTCGACAAAGTTTTCTGGCAGTCATTATGAGCTTCACACTGATTGCCATTATTCTGGGTGCGTTTACCCCACTGGCACTGTTTTTACTCTACAACTTACCCCCGATGGGAACAGCTTTAGCCAATAAAGCACATGCCCTTGTACTTATTTTACATGTCATACTAATTGCCTTCGCTGGCATTATTGGCAACATTCATTTGTTCACACTGCTTGAATATATTTGTGCTAACCGTTTAAAGGCTAAACAAATTCTATTGACTTGGCTCGGTGTCAACATGTTTCTCGGTTGCCAACTTTCTTGGAATTTACGTCCGTTTTTTGGCACCCCACACCTTGAAGTACGTTTCCTACGAGACGATCCCTTTAACGGCAGCTTTTACGAAACCGTATTTTTCAGACTAAAATGCTTGCTTTTTTAACATTAGTTCGGAGTCCTACGCTTACGCTTTGGGCTTTGTATAAAACGAAACAGGAGTACAACCATGACAATTGATATTCACACATCAAGCAACTTCCTAAAAGACGATGGCACAAAAGAGTCGTATCACTTACCTGAATCGGCAACTCCCATGCAAATCGTGGACGCGCTGTTAAAATCACCTGAATCCGTGGTGAAACAGATTAAATCAGGGCAAGTTAAAAAAACGCTCTTTATTCTACTGGGGATTTTTTTCTTATGCCATGCGATTTATGGACTGATTGTGGGTAGCTTCTCTGGCAATGTGCAATGGTTTGCAGCCCCAATCAAAATTGTTGGCGGTGCTGCATTATCCGCCTTGCTTTGTTACCCCAGCCTCTATATTTTTGGCTGCTTAAGTGGTGCCAACATCACGCCAAGCCAAACTTTATCGGTGCTATTTGGGGGATTAACGTTGACTTCCATATTACTGGTAGGTTTTGCACCGGTGGCTTTTATTTTCACGTTCTCTATTAAGACAGTCGCCTTTATGGGCTTTATTCATATTTCGATTTGGGCTATCAGTATTTTTTTTGGGTTGCGCTATATCGTCATGGGTTTGACACAAATGGATAGCCGTAAAGACAGCTATATCATCAAAGTATGGTGCACGATACTGATTTTAACCATGTTGCAAATGACGACGACACTGCGCCCCATTATTGGAGTATCGGATACGCTATTAACCCCTGAAAAAAGTTTTTTTGTGGAACATTGGTTGGATGTTTTAAATAACAAAAGGAATCGTAGAAAAAATGGTGGGTTGTAAGGCAACTCGCCATTACCCAAAAGGGCAACCACAAGGGATTGCCCCTACAATCAAATGACGCTGATTTGGATGCAAATTGGTAAAAGTTTTATGATTCAAGATATTCAAAAGCTCCTTAAAAAGTGCCAATTTCATTATCACAAATTTTTTCGGCAATATCAGAAAGACTTTTGGCAAATAATGCTGGATTATTGGCTTGATTTTCCATGAAAAAACCCAATCGCGTGTTAAAGCTGCGTAATTTTCCTCGATTAAAATGC
This sequence comes from Gammaproteobacteria bacterium, assembly GCA_003645255.1. GTDB lineage: Bacteria > Pseudomonadota > Gammaproteobacteria > Beggiatoales > Beggiatoaceae > QNES01. The sequence goes on along the minus strand of QNES01000011.1, from coordinate 16,789 downwards.
TTCCAGCATTTTTTGTTTTAATTGATTAACTTGTGCTAATTTTTTTTCGGCTTTAGGGCGTATCCCTTTCATTTTTCTCCTTTTCAGCTTCAAGATGCTTAATCTTTTCTTCAGCGGCTTGACGTGCTTTTTTCTCGGCTTGATAATAAGGCATGACAAATTTTTCATATACCGGATCAAAAGCCATCTCTTGCGGAGAAGGTTTAGCATCTAATAAACCAGATTCAGTGTTAATAAAGCACCCATATTTTTTCCCCTATTATTTATTGTCAGAATCAGCAAGCCTACAACAAATGCTTCTTCAAATAATGCTCATAAATTTTACCACGAAAACTCACCTCATTGCATGCGCGAAAGAAATAAGGGACAGTTGCCTGAATATCTCTAAAACAAACTTAAACATCATTTTTTCGAGACAAGGAAACATAAACCGGTTTATCTTTTTGTAAAACCATTTGCCCTGTAAATTCTTTTGTCTCAATAGTCAGTAATGTATTTTGAGCTTGTTGTTCTTCGATTTGTTTATAAATGATGGGTAAAGTTCGTAATTCATCCCTGAATTGATTTACTCTATTTTGGCGATGATCTTTTAATGTGAGCCAACGTGATTGTAAATCATCCAAATGTTCAAGATGAGCTATCGACAATGATTCTCCGCTCCAAGGTGAAGTCCCTTTGACATGATTTAGTAATCGTAAGGGCGCATAACAGTACATCAACAACGGCGTATGTAAATCTGCCCAAAATGCGGGATCGGGTGCCAATTCGATTCCCATGATCGTATTGTTGCACAAAAATAGGGCTCCTGTTTGCTCAGGGTAGGGTTCACCCTATGATAAACCGTTTCTAATAATGCTGGCTGATAAGCACGCTTTAATTCATCTAAATGCCCACGCTGTTTTAATCCAAGTTGATGATTAAAACGACTAATATCATCCCACAATTTAGCATAATCTTTCACACCTCGCAAAGCCAGTGCCTTATCACGTAGTGGTTGAGGCAAAATAATAAAACGCTCATCGGCTCCGTGAATATAACCGCCCTGCGCTTCTTGAATACAACAGGCATCTTTAAATTCTCTGGATTCTTTTGGTTCCAAGATGGCGGAAACACACATCGCATGATTTTGCGCCGCATTTTGAAAATAGCCTAAGTGCAGTGGCACAATGGTGGGTAATTTGTGCCGATTTTCTAAAACCATTTCGCCATAATCCGTGACTTTAGCGAGGCGTAGCGCATTTTCTGGCGGTGCAAATTGCCCTGGTATCCCAGGACCTTTAAATAGCGGAATCATTTCTAAATGTTCCCAACGCACTGCCGTACCGCACTCTCGTTCTAACAATAAATCTGCGTTGGCAACAATGGCTAGATTTAAAGGCGCAAGCTGGGCAGTATGGTTAGTACGATAAGCGTGACGAATTTGTCCAACAAGCGATTCATCGACTGTTTCAAGTTCTTCAGTGACATCACGTTTAATTTTGTCCCGGCGAGCCAAGTAGCGGAGGCTACGTATAGAGGTGTCAGGATGAAAAGTCGCCCGAATCCCGCGTAAAACTTTCAGAGGTAAGCCCATACCCGCTTTAATCGTTTGACGTGCTGCGAGATAAGCTTGAAGCAAACGAAATTGACTTTTTTGTAAATGTAGGCACGCATCCAACTGGAAGTACGCTGATTATTCACTCGTCGTTCTACCAAGCTTAAAAAGCCCTGTAAAACATTTAATACCGGTAAATGTGGCAAAATTTCAGTGATTAAGCTATCTTCTTGTTTTCGTTGCTTTTCTGACACACGCTGTCCAGGAGCAATCTCTGTCACCGCCAATAATCGTTGGATAATTGCCATCGCCGTTTCCGGCAATAAATGGGGCAAACGTAATAATGCGGCATAAATCAGCCGATCTTCGGTTAAGAGTTGATCATGTTGCTCGTTTGAAAGCTGTGCGTTGCCATTAATCAGTTGGTTAATAAGGGTAGAGGTATTATTCATTGATAATTACCGCACAGAGGGAAAAAAAAGAAAGGAAGCCCAAGACAGGTGAACAGGTATAATTTCGTATTGCAGTCCATTATTATGGAGTCTATTATGGTAGGCAGACCATTACGAAACCCATTTAGTTCTCAGGCTGGTGAATATGATACCAAAATGAAAATAGAATGTCAAGCATTATATTTTGCATTTATTACACCATCATTTCAAATTTTATATTTATAATGCGAATTAAGGATTGAGAAATTTTTTTTAAATCATATAGTTACCACAGGTGGAACCTGTGGCTATTCACATTTAACCCCTATCGAGTTGAAACCGGTTTACCTGTTTTGATTCTTTTGATAATTGATAACTGATAACTGAATATGATTAAATTAGCTATTATTGGTGGTACTGGATTGACGGATTTTGAGGGTTTAGAGATAAGTCATCAACATGAAGTGCATACGCCTTATGGTGAAACGTCTAGTCCCATTATTGAAGGTATTTATCAGGGAAAATCCTTGGTTTTTCTAGCGCGGCACGGAGCACAGCATACTATCCCACCACATAAAATTAATTATCGTGCTAATATATGGGCTTTGAAAGAATTAGGTGTCAAAACGGTGATTGCTATTGCGGCGGTTGGTAGTATTCATCCGGATATGTTGACGAGGGATTTGGTGATTCCTCATCAGTTGATTGATTATACCTGGTCACGCGAACAGACTTTTTTTGCTGAAGATTTGAGCGAGGTGACTCATATTGATTTTACTCACCCTTATTGTGAAAACTTGCGTAGCCAATTCTTGAAAGCGGCTACGCAAGTTGATTTTAAGGTACATTCTCAAGGTGTTTATGGTGCGACGCAGGGACCCCGTTTGGAAACGGTAGCAGAAATTAATCGTATGGAAAGAGATGGATGTGATATTGTGGGTATGACGGGCATGCCAGAAGCGGCTTTAGCGCGTGAATTAGAACTTTGCTATGCGACTTGTGCTATTGTGGCTAATCCTGCCGCTGGACGAAGCAGTACACTGATTACCATGGACGAAATTAGAGCGAATTTGAAACAAAGTATTGAAAATGTTCGTCGTTTGTTGGCGATAGTGATTGATTCAGTGAATGGGGAATTGTGAATGGGGGAATTGGAACGGGCACAATTTGAATTTTTATGTAGGGTGGGCAGCGTGTTTTTGCTGCCCACCAGCACAAACGAGAAGAAGCGGTGGGCAAAAAAACCCCTTGCCCACCCTACATAAAAACTTAATGGCAAAGTATAATTCCCAGTTCACAATTCACAATGACTTCGGAACAAAGTTTCACAATTAAAAAAATCTATGTTACTTCAATCAATATCCAAATTGTCAGGTAAGTTTTCTTTGAAAACGGTCATCATTATTCTTTTTATTACCCAATTGTTGTTAGGGGGATTGATAGGGTATTTTGCTCACATCACAATAGCTATTTTTTTGTTTATATTAGGCATTTTGATAGCTATTCTGATTGGTGAGGCGATGGTTAATCGGATGGCAAAGCAATTACAGGAATCCTTTGCGACTTTAAAAGAATTAGAACAGATTGTTAATCATAGTCCCGTGGTCACTTTTTTATGGCAAACATCAGAAAATTGGCCAGTTGAATTTGTGTCGAGTAATGTTGAACAGTTTGGATATAGTTGTGATGATTTTCAAAGTGGACGTGTGCTATTTGCGAGTATCATTCATCCGGATGACTTAAATCGTGTGCTTCTTGAGGTGACTAAGTATAGTCAAGCGGGGGTAAGGGATTTTACTCAGGAATATCGCATTATGACTAAAAGGGGTGAGGTGCGTTGGATTGATGATCATACTTGGGTTAGGCGGGCACAAGATGGCACTATCACTCACTATCAAGGCATTGTGATGGACATTACTGAACGCAAAAAGACCGAAGAGCAATTAGAAGCGACTAATATTGTTCTGAATAAGTTTAAAAAAACCTTGGATATGACATTGGATTGCGTGTTGATGTTTAATGCACACACTTTGCACATTTTTTATGCTAACCAGGGGGCTATTAATCAGCTGGGTTATAGTCAAAAAGAGCTTTTACAGATGACGGTGTTAGACATCAATCCCTATCAAACTGAAAAACAGACTCGTGAGTGTTTGACACCTTTATTAAAAAGTTCGCAGCCTTCCGTGACGCTTGAAACGATATATCAACATAAAAATACCACGTTAATTCAGGTAGAGACTTTTTTTCAGTATATTTCAATTCCACTTAATTCCATTTTTTTAAAGAGGGAAAATCATTTAGATAAAGAGGAATCCTTTTTTGTTGCTATTGTTCGAGATATTACGGAACGTAAACGGGCTGAAACTAAATTACAACAAGCTAAAATATCCGCTGAGGAAACCCAAAAAGCGGCTGAGGTAGCCAATCATGCAAAAAGTGCATTTTTGGCTAATATGAGCCATGAGTTACGTACACCGCTCAATGCGGTTTTAGGTTATACACAAATTTTAAATCGTGATAAAACATTGACGGATAAGCAGAAAGAAGGCATCGATATTATTCACCGCAGTAGCGAGCATTTATTGACGTTAATTAATGATATTTTAGATTTGTCCAAAATTGAAGCTGGTAAATTAGAAATTAATCCGGTTGATTTTCAATTACCTGACTTTTTGCAAGATATTGCTGACATAATGAAAATGCAGGCTGATCAAAAAAGCATCCAATTTATATATGAAATATTATATCAGTTACCCGTTATCGTCCATACTGATGAAAAGAGATTACGGCAGGTTTTGTTAAATTTATTGAGCAATGCTATCAAATTTACTGATAAAGGCAGTGTGATTTTAAAAATCATTTATTATGATGGAAAAATTCGTTTTGAGGTGGAAGATACCGGTATGGGTATTCCTGCCGATAAATTAGAGGCTATTTTTTTACCATTTCAACAAATTGGTGATCAAAGTAAACAGGTGGAGGGTACCGGTTTAGGATTACCGATTAGTAAGCAGTTAGTAGAAATGATGGGTGGACCGTTGCAAATAGAAAGTTTCGTGGGGATCGGTAGCATTTTTTGGTTTGAGATACCGCTACCAGAAGTGCAGGGTGCAGTCAATATTAAGCGTACCCAGCAAGCCACGATTATTGGCTATAAAGAAGTTGATCGTGAGTATTTAAATCAAAAACGTGAAGTCTTTTTTACGCCGAAAAATTCACCGTTTACGTTGTTAGTAGTTGATGATCAATGGCAAAATCGTGCTTTTTTAGTTAATTTATTGAAAGATTTGGGTTTTCATCTTTTAGAAGCCAATAATGGAAAAGAGGCTTTAAATTTAGCTTTAGAGCATTATCCTGATATGATTATTACGGATTTGGTGATGCCAATCATGGATGGTTTTGAATTAACCCAAAAAATTCGGGAATCTGCTCAGTTAAAAGATATTATTGTCATTGCTGATTCCGCTAATGTGTTTGAACACCATCAACATAAGTGTTTAAAAGCGGGGTGTAATGAGTTCATTGCTAAACCTATTCGCACGGAAATTTTACTTGATTTGTTGCAAAAGTATTTGCCATTAGAGTGGGTGTATGAAAAACCTGAAATGTTGTCACTTTCGGTTCATGAAGAAGAAGCACAAATACCTTATGTAGCTCCTTCATCAGAGCAGGCGCTGGTTCTATTTAAATTGATAATGACTGGTAACATTAAAAAAATTATTGAAAATGTAGAACAATTAGAGCAGCAAGATGCTAAATTATCTGCCTTTGCTCAGAAGGTGAAAAAATTGGCTAAAAATTTTGAAATGTCTAAACTTAAAAAATTGATAACTGATAACTGATAACTGATTATGCAAAAATTTTCAAGTATTTTAATTGTAGATGATATTCCTGAAAACATTAGTGCACTGTTCCATTTTTTAGATGCTAATAATTTTGAAGTATTAGTCGCACGAGATGGAGAAACGGCTATTGAATTAATTGAATATGAATGCCCAGATTTAATTTTGTTAGATATTATGATGCCGCCTGGTATTGATGGCTTTGAAACATGTAAACGCCTTAAAGCTAATACTAAGACTCAAGAGATTCCCATTATTTTTATGACAGCTTTATCAGAAACGATTGATAAAGTTAAAGGGCTTGAATTAGGTGCTGTAGATTACATCACTAAACCTTTTAAGCAGGAAGAAGTCTTGGCACGGGTTAATATCCACCTGACTATTTGCCATTTACAAAAACAACTCATAGTCCAAAATACGGAATTAGAAATTAAAAATACAGAATTAAAAACTAAAAATGCGGAATTAGAAGCTAAAAATGCAGAACTAGATGCATTTTCCCACACAGTAGCCCATGATTTAAAAAATCCATTGGGATGCATGATGACGATGTCTGATTTCTTACTGGAAGAATCTTTTAGCAGCACGAATACGGAAGAACATAAATGTCTGCAACATATTTTTAATTCTAGCCAAAAAATGATAGGCATTGTGAATGCGCTGTTACTATTGGGAAGTGTCTCAAAACAAGAAATTGAATTAATGCCCTTAAATATGGGGGATATTGTTTATCAAGTACAACAGCGTTTGGCTACTATGTTTAAGGAATATCAGGGTGAAATGATCATATCTGATAATTGGCCAATTGTTATGGGCTATGCCCCCTGGGTAGAAGAAATTTGGGTCAATTATTTGAGCAATGGTTTAAAATATGGGGGGCAACCTCCCCGTTTAGAACTCGGTGCCACCCCAAATGAAAAGTTAATACGTTTTTGGATACGCGATAATGGTGAAGGTTTAAGCCAAGAGGCAATGGCTAAACTATTCACACCCTTCACACGGCTTCATAAAACGTCAATTGAAGGACATGGACTGGGTTTATCTATTGTACAGCGCATAGTTGAAAGGCTAGGCGGAGAGGCGGGAGTAGAAAGCCAGCTAAATGGCGGCTGTCTCTTTTATTTTACTTTACCCGTATTTGAACGTCAGAAAATGCTCTAATTGTTAGCAGTATACTTATTTTGAAGTCAACTCATGTTTTATATCCCATTTTTCAGATTTTGACTATTATTGATCATGCAAACTCATAAAAAAGATTCTTCAGAAAAATTATTGACGGTGTTGGGCGATATTAAGTTATTTAAATGGCCCTGGTTCATGGTTTATCGTCCACGCAGTTTTGCTATTAAGGGTCATCACACTCGGGAAGTGATAAATCTGGTTAAACCAGGTGATATTTTAGTTCGTTCTTTTAATCATTACTTGAATAGTTATTTTATCCCTGGTACTTTCAAGCATGTGGGTTTTTATCTGGGTGAAGTTAGCGAAGCTCATCTCCGACAATTTGCTAACATTGAGCATCCCAATCAATTTAATCCAGGCAAACAGAGGGTGATTCACACGACTGGAAAACAAGTATTGCTTGAAGACTTGCTCGATTTTTGCCGTTGTGATGGTTTGGCAATCTTGCGTTTTCCTCGAAAGCTAAAATCCCTTAACAATCAACAAGTTCCCGAGATTTTATCCGCGTATTTTGACAATCCCACTCAACCCGATGAGACTTCTGAAGAGTCAGAAGTCGTTAAAGAAGTCGTTGAAACGGAAAAACCAAAAAAATTGATGGCTTCTTTAAAACAAATTTTCAATTTTCGCAAGAAAGAAGATAAAAAAGAGCCTGAACCGGAAAATCCGGAAAATGAAGTGTCTACGCCAGAAAAACCGGCTAAACCTGATGCGACACTGGCTGCTTTAGTCAAAGCTGAAAAAAACATTGCCCAATATATTGCCCAGGGTAAAGTGATTGAATTTGACAAAATTTTCAAAATTCTCTATCGAGTTGCCATCAAGGAACTCAGCACATCTCATGACTATGATTTTGGGATGGATAATTTTTATGCCACTCGTTGCACGGAGTTAGTCTATTTTATGACGAAAAGCCTTTGCTGGAATTATGGGATTGAAGCAGAACCTCAGCGTGTTTTTTTAAAAAAGCGTTTGGTTATCACACCAGATATGTTTGTGGATGCTGATCTTGAAGAAGTTTGGAAAAGTGAAATTTAATTGATAGCCGGTTAGAAATCCGATTTTTTCAAAAAATCGGATTTTTTAGCCTGTTAAAAAGTGCTGAAAATCAGCAGGTGCTGAAAATCAGCACTTTTTTTTAAAATATTTCGGAAAATCAAGAAGATAGCAATAACTGAACTGTCAAAAATAAGCGATAAATGGTCCTTAAAATAATTCAGTATAGCACTCTATTTCAGATTTTGTTATATTTTCTACTTTAAAATCAATACCATAACAATATGACTAATTGAAAGTTCCCCCCGTTACCCTACCTGCTGAAAATAAACACCTTTTTTTTAGAACAATTTCAATTTTATTCTTTAAAATCAATAACATAAAAATTGGCACGCCTTATGCTTATCATTTATTATTACAAATAAACGTAGGGGTACCATATCATGTCTCACCAAATTTTAGCACTGTTTCCTTTATTGCTACTTTCATTTGCAATGCTTGTCTTATGCGTATTTATTTTTACGAGATACTTTCTCAATTTTCCCATGTTGTGTCTGAAATTGTTATTAGAGATTCCAGAACTTTTTATCAACCCTATCAAGTTCTTGACAAAAATAGTGCACATTTTATCCCTACAACATCTCTTAACATGGCTATTAACTAAAGTAGAGGAATTTTGTTTTAATGAAGTCAAGCCAATAATTTATGGCGAAGCTTTCATTATTTTGCTTTGTACCAGTTTCTTATTTATTTTTTATCCAAGCGCAATCATACTTGAGGAAGTGGCACTCATCACCGTTTTCTTTGGATTGTTCGCTTACAAATTTTTGATTATCAAGTATCAGATAAAACCGGCGGTTAAACGAGCCAAACTTTTTGAAAGATCCGCGCTTAATGCATATAAACGCGGTTTTATACAAATGACTTTCAGTCAATTTGAAAAGGCATTAGCCATTTATAATCAGCCAGCCATCGCAAATAATTTTCGATTTGATATTGATCGTGCCAAATTGTTTGAACAAATAGGTATTGTTTTATATAACAAGCGTCGATCTAAACAGGCTTCAAGGTACTTTAGTCAAGCATTTGATATCTATCAAGAACCACACGATTTTGAGAATGCTAAATTAATGAAGGTTCATATTAGGGCACTTAAAACAGGCGCAAACATACTGTTGGAAATGGGGCGACGTAAAGATGCTTGGAAACGCTATAAGTTGATCTACGAATTGACGGGCGTATCTGCTATTCCAGAGAATGCTTTTAACCAAAGTTTTGGTATTAGAACCTAGAAATGAGGTTTTAATAACTTCTGACAGTTACAAGCCAAACCTGACAGGTTTTAAAAACCTATCAGGTTTATTAATTCATGAAAGGAGTTTTCCCACCCAACATGGCTAGCTTGTAAACCCCGTCTTGCCTCAAAATGATACATTATGAAGATGGGTATATTGTTTGAGTTTATTGATACAAAAGTACTCTAAACTTTCGTTTACTTGTAGGGCAGCAATAGAAAGTGCTTTATGTAATTCACAACCCACATCAAGGTTAAATTGACCGGAATAAGGTTTCGCAGTAGCTTCTGGTAAAGTGTCTCCATCTTCTTGATAGATTCGTATACATTCTTCAATGGCTTCGCACAATTCAACATAAACGTCAATCTCATTATCTCCATGCACACCACCTAACATTAACCCCGGGCAAGTTCCAATGTAACAAGCATCTTCTTCGGACCATTGAACCATTTTTAAATAACGAGTACTTTCTTTCATTTTGTCACCTTTCACACCTTGAAACTTTTAAAATAGTTGCCTAATTAGAATCAGTAAAAATCCGATTTTTGAAAAAATCGGATTTCTTGAACTGGTATCAATTTTTGCCCCGCCATTTTAAGAGCAAGATCAATAATCCCATTATTGCCACTATTATCACCAACGCGAACAGCCATACCTTCCAATTAGTTAAAAGCGACATTAACTGTTCTTTCCAAGACTTAGGATGAGCAGTTTGCCAACTATTACCAACAATACTATTAAAACGGCTACTGGCAGATTCAATGGGTAAATGCTGATAATGGCGTATCATATTATCGTAAATATCATTAAAGGCAGCTTCACGATCTAGTAAAATACCAGCCCAATGGGCACCATAGATTAGGTTCCCAGCGACGATATTTTCGATGGGAGGTAGAAAATCAAGTGGATGGTTGCCAGAGTCAATTTCCGCTTCTAAGCCAGCACTGCCTAATAATACTCCAAAAAAATGAAAGCGACTGTTAGTACCCTGATTGTTATCCATCAAGGTGTTAAACATAATCAAGTTACGTATGCCAGTCCGCACAATTTTAATCCCGTCGCCGGCACTGTCTCGCACAATATTCCAGAGCAATAGGTTTTGGGCGGCATTATCCAGGGAAATCGCCGGTAATTTTGCGACCGCAGAGCCATCCGCTAGGCGACCAAATCCAAGAACCAAATCATCGCGAAGATCATCATCCGTTTGGCGAGCACGATGGCCATTGCCTTCAAAAACGTTTTCCATCACAATATTATTGACAGCGCCAAAATCTAAGCACATACCTTCTTTGTCATTATGCATGATTTGATTATGCTGAATGACCAAACCATAGCCACCGTCAATATACAATCCCTGGGTTCTATGTCCGCTGAAGGTATTGTTTTCAATCAACAATGCATGCGGCGCCGGGTGAATCGGCCATAAGGGTTCTGTAAGTGAATCTGCTAAGGTACTGTTTTCAAAGTCTTTTTTTGCCAAAGCATCGCTGATCAGCAGCCCAGCACCGCCATTATCTGCTCGTTGTCCATTGCGAATATCTGAATCATGCAACCAAACGTATGAGACATTGCCTTGGATTAAAATGCCGCCTTGCTGCGGTTGGTTAATTTGCACCTGTTCGATTTCAATAAAGCGACTATTATTCAAAATCGCAATAGCGCGTCCACTGTTAAGAAAACGCAGGTTACGCATTATCACCCCTTGCGCTCCCGCAATCATAATACCAAGCCCTGTCGTTTCAATCGCAAAATCAATCATTCCACTCTTGCCACTATTAGCGGCTATTAGCACAGTGGCAGGATTTTGAACGGTAGGAGCCGTTAACGTGGCATTATTACCTAATAGTAATATTTCTGAGGGCAGCAATAAAACTTCATCAGCCATTATCGTTTGTCCTTGCAAACTCACACGGTGTTGACCCGATAAGCTTTGCAATAATTTATTGAGTTCGCTGATTTTATTTCCACTAAAGTCAACATGGGGAGTATTTTTTGCCCAACTTGGCAAACCAGCTTGAATGTCATCCCGCAAGTTGTTTTGATAGGTTTTGGGATCTTCTATCGCTGTAAAAGGTATCGAAACAGCTTGGGCTCGTTTTAATGCTCTTGCATTATCTAGTAATATCTTAGCCGGATCAGTATTCGCCGCCCTTTCCAAAGGCGGCATATGATATTGTTGAAGTAGGCTTTCTGCATACACTGTTTGAATGCTGCTACACCATGTCGCTATTAACAACCAAATAACATTATATCGTTTAAAGTTCATGCTTATATATTTTGAGAGTACAACGGATTATCGAAACAAACGGATTTTTGATCGTGCGAAATAAATTATGTTAACAAATGCTAACTTAAACATCAAGTTTTAACTATTTTTCCAGTTGCAATTGAAGTCAACTTATTTTAAAATAATTAATGGCACTATTGTTAAATAACTTTTACTTAAAAAGGAGTCTTAATTAAATGAAAACCGCAAAATGGGTAGGGGCGGTTTTATGTCTTTCAGCGAGTCTAACACAAGCTGATAACATAATCCCCTACGGAACTCCCACAATAGATGGGGTGCTTAATTCCACAGAATGGTCCGAAAACAGCCATATCCGTATGGCGCGTTTTTATGGTTTTGACCAATTTGCCCATTTGCAGTCAATATGGATGCGGTGAATTATAAGTATATAAGTAGGTCCACAAAAGTCTTTTAACATTTTCTATTATAAAAATTCGTTAATAATCAATGCTTTAGCATAAAACAATTTCTATTTTTATAAATCCGTTAATAATGAGTGCTTTAGAAGAAAACAAAAATGTTAAAATATTTATGTGTACCTACTTAGATGTTCAACGTTTCACAAAGGGCGAACACAAAAATTCGCCACTACATGAATCTATAATCTTTTAACATTTATAAAATTCTATTTTTTTAAGTACTCAGAGCAACCAGTCAGTCTTGCCCCTACAACAATATTCTTATGCTTCGTTCCGAAAATATTTATACGTAGGCTGCACACCCTTGTGATTGCCCTGAGTAGTTATAGTTAGCCAGAAAAGTTGACAAAATAAAAATTTTTCTAAAAAATCGGATTTTTTTGAAAAGGAAATTAGCATGAGTGAAAAAGATCATCTTTATCTAACGGAAGTGATTAAGGAAGTTGATAACCTGCCTTGTTCTCATCCCGCTTCCGTCAACATTGATGTAGCAAATACCTATTATAGTTTAACCAAAATGTTGCGTCCTTTATTGGTGGTGGAAATCGGCTGCTTTATCGGTTTTTCAACGCTTCATTTTGCCCAAGCCTTGAAAGAACTTGGCTTTGGTAAAATTATTTCGATTGATGCATTCGATTGGGAAGTGGATGCAGGTAAAGGTATGCAAAATCGTCAGGAAATCGCAGAATATTACCGAAAAATGGCCGGGGTGGAAGACATCATTACCTATATCAAGGGTTATTCCACCCAAGTGTATTCCCAAATAGCTGATCAAATTCAAAACCAGATTGATCTGCTTTATATTGACGGTGATCATTCGATCAAGGGGGTTTTCGCTGATTTTAATACCTATTATAACGACGTTCGGGTAGGTGGATACTTAATCCTGCATGATATTTACCCCTCAATGTGTGATGTTGATGGCCCCCGCGCACTGATTGATCATTTTAATGCGAGTGAAGTGATCCCGCAGCAGATCGAATTGATTGAAATGCAAACAAGGGATGGATTTGGCATTGCAATCCTTCGCAAGAAAAGCGATAAACCTATTCAGGCAAAACTTTCCTTAGGCGACAAGGTAAAAATCGGTTCCCGCAAACACCTGAAACGAATACCGTTGTTTTCAAAAACTCATCCTACGCTGCCCTCTACTGAGAAATTTCAAGTTATCATTACTGTTGTTGATGCCCAGAGCGGCAAACCCATTTCGGGGGCAGAGTTTATTTGTCCGCAACGGTGTGGAGAACAGCGAATAACCGGTGAAGATGGCAATGTTTATCTCGATCACTATTTACCTAACAGGTATCTTATTGATATTTCAGCAAAAGGTTACACTGCCAAACGTGATATTTTGTTAGATATTTCGGCTGACAAACCGTTGCATACGTTCACAATTGAGCTAGAAGCTGGGATTTTCAAACCTAAATCCATGCCACAGTCACCTGAATCTCAATTCAATCCCCAATCTATCCAAATTGAATGGGCACTTTTCGAGCGGATGCGTCTTGCCGCACAAGTGGAGATTCAGCCAGCAAACGATTTCATGCCACAAACTGCGGCTGATGAGGTAGCCGTGCGCGTGATTCCGCCAGACGATTTTAATGCGAGCCGTCTATTTGCCGAAATGGCGGCTTTACCAGAAAACGGAGGTGAAGTATATTTGCCGGCAGGTCGTATTGAGTTGACAGAAACGTTGAAACTCCGTACTGGTGTGCACCTCGTTGGCGTATTAGGGAAAACAGAGTTAGTTTTCAAGGAGATTGATTTTGGCTTAATGATTCAAGGTGACAATCGGGTACGGGTAGAAAATGTAAGGATTCGTCACCAAGGTGCCCATAAGTTTTGTGCGGCCATTTTTGCGACGAGAGCGAGCGATATTTTATTTTCTCATGTCGAAATTTTTGCACCTCGCGCTGTTGGTTTTCTATTTTCAGATGGGGTTTACCGGGCGCGGTTGGAGCAATGCGCTGTTTATGAGGCTGGTTTAGTCGGTTTTATGATGGTACGCGATGTGCGGGAAAGCTTGTTGCAAGCTTGTATCGCGGAACATTGCCAACAAGCTGGTGTTTTCCTGACGGACTTAAAATTACCACCAGAGATCGATCCGTTAGATTTCCAAGCACAAATACATTATACCGCTGAAATCATTGGCAATTTTGGTCCATTTGCGCCTGAGGATCCCGCGCCCTATCGCAATACATTAATCAATTGTTCATTTCGCCGCAATCGTAAAGTGGGCATCACCACCGATGGGGTTGGTTATTTGCGCGTGCTTAATTGTATTATTGCCGATAATGATTGTGAAGGGATTACTATCGATAATGGCTCTTGGGGTTGCCAAGTGCAAAATTGTCATATCTACAATAATGGGCGACGTGGTTTACAACATGAAGCTGAATTGACTCAAGATTTTGTCGAAACAATGGGCTTGATGCCTGATGGCACTTCTAAAGCCAAGTTGCCGGGGATTAGCCTTGATAACGCCGCTTATTCTCGGATTGAAAATAATTGTATTGAGGGCAATTGGGGAGATGGGGTTAAATTTGTGCGTTCTGTCTATGGCTGCACAGTGGCGCACAATCTCATTGCTAACAATAATCGCGGAGTGAACGATAAATTTCATTTTTTTGGTGTTCTTATTGGGGTTGCAGTGCGTCAACATCCTGATCAAAGTGATTTTCCCAGTTGTTATAATCGCATTATTGAAAATGACATTTTGGGATCACATTATGCAGGGGTGCATCTATTACCCCACACGACAGGCAACATTGTCCAGGCCAATCGTATCGTGGATCAGACTTTTATGGCTGTTGAGGATCATACGAGTGCTGGTAATCGGATTCAAGAGAATGGTATGTAGGTACACATTTGAAAAAACTTGGTTTCTTTTATACTTTAAATGGCTTAAATATGGCATGTTATGTAGGGTGTGCAAGTCTTTTTGTGCAACGGCAACTTTCCGACACGAATTCTAACAAATTAAAAATACTATTTTTGGCAAAAATTTCTAAGGGCAACCTATTTTCTTCACTGATGAGCGTTCTTATGTCTATTGAAACTGAATTAAAATTATCATTACCCCCAAAAAAGGCTAATAAGCTGATACAGCACCCAATGTTACAATCGGCAAGCCATACCACTCAACATTTATACAATACTTATTTTGATACGCCAAACCATGATTTATTGCAGCATGGGGTTGGATTGCGAGTGCGCCGTATTGGTGATAAACGGCTGCAAACTATGAAAACGGCTGGAACTGTTTTAGGGGGGTTGCATCAACGCCAAGAATGGGAAATGGAGATAAGCGGTAATACTCCCGACTATAGTCAATTTCCAAAAGGGGCTTTACCTGCTTGGTGTAGCAGTAAGAAAAATCGTAAAAAGATAGAAGCCCTGTTTACCACTGATTTTACACGAACCACCTGGGACCTTAGCCTAAACGATGGAAGCAAAATTGAAGTGGCTCTTGATCAGGGGGAAATTAAAACCAAAACCGCTAGTATTCCCCTAAATGAAGTGGAATTAGAACTCAAAGCGGGTTCGCCAAATGTTCTTTATAAAGTCGCATTGACTTTACAAAAAACTTTGCCACTCACGATTGAGAATAAGAGCAAGGCGGCACGGGGCTATGCCCTGTATCAAACTAACTCTCTTCAATTCCAGAAAGCTGGGAGCGTTAATTTAAATCCTGATATGACAGCCGATCAAGCTTTTATTCATATTATCTGGCATTGTCTTGAACATCTACAAGCTAATGAAGAAATGGTTTTGTATGGTGAAGATATTGAGGGTGTTCATCAAATGCGCGTGGCTTTGCGCCGTTTGCGTTCTTGTCTTAGTTTCTATAAGTCATTGATTCCTAAAAAAACTTATGCTAAGTTATACAAGGATGTGAAATGGATGACTGATGTGTTAGGTGTGGCACGAGATTGGGATGTATTTGCGCTGAATTTGCAAAACATGCAAGCACAATCCAGCCCTCTTTCTCTTTCGCACCAGTTGCTCGAAGATTTACAAACACGGGTAGCAGACTTTCAGGAACGGGCGTATATCACGGTGCGTCAAGCCATGCGTTCACCTGATTATAGTCGTTTGTTGTTATCACTTAGTCAATGGCTGATGCAACAAAGCTGGCGGCGGAAATTAGGTACAAAAAGCTTACAGCGTCTGGATAGCCCAGTTATGCTTTTTGCCAGTCAAAAGCTCGAATCGCATTATCAGCGAATCTGTCAACAGGGTCAAAACTTCGCCCAACTTAACACTGAGCAACGTCATGAGTTGCGTATTTTTGTCAAAGAAATGGCTTATGGTACCCGCTTTTTTGCTGAACTTTATCCACATAAAGCTGTTCGCCCTTATGCCAAAAACTTATCACATTTGCAAGATGAACTAGGGGTCCTCAATGATGTGAATGTGGCAACTGATTTGCTCAACCAAGCTGGATTAGATGAAAATGCCTCCGCTCGACATTTTATAAATGGTTGGTATGCCCATCAACACATAACTTACCTGACTAGCTTAGACAGCGCTTGTCAAACTTTTTTTGAACAGAAGACTTTTTGGTAAAAAAGAGTATGAGTCAAAGCATTCGCGCTTCAATCTCATTAGGTAACTCCAAAAAAATAATATACCCAGAAAATAATGCTATAATACTCGACTATCAAGTTTTTGATGTTATAGCGGTTCCCGTTTGCATAAAGTACAATTTTAGAGGCAATGTTGAAAGCAGTTTTGTGCATCATCAGGAGTAATTGTTTCTAAAGCATCTGCTAGAGCTTGATAAAGTTCTTCAGTATT